>CAJCJG010000260.1 GCA_903970625.1 Solirubrobacterales bacterium 70-9
TGCCCAGCGCCGCGATCTGCGGGCGCGACCAGTAGATGCCGTAGATCTGTGGCCGGCCGCTCTTGAGGGCGGAAAAATATTTGTCGAGGCCGACCTTGGCCTTGGATTTTTCGATGTAGTCGTTGGCGCGGACATACTCCAGCAACTCGCTGTCCCACGCCTCCGCCTGCTCGCGCGGGAACACGCCGCGCACCACGGCGCAGCCGTGCTTGTGGATGGCGGCGACCGTCTCGGCCGGCACCGCGCCGGTCACGATGTCGGCGTAGGCGACGCTGGGCACGATCGGGTCGCCGGCGGCGTAGCGGGCCGCGATGTCGTCCGCCTCGCGCGTCAGCGCGGCACGCACGTCGGCGAAGATGTCGGCGTAATTTGGCAGCGCCGCGCGCAACTCGGCCTTGATCGCGGCGGTCAGGCGGGTAATGTCGGTGGTGTCGATAGCCACTTGGGGTGCCTTCGGTCGGAGAGGGACACTCTATCCTGCCCCGCTCGCGCGTCAGCGGCTAGCGACTTGCCCGTTGTCCGGCCTGATCGGCGTGCATGGCAGGCGCTTGCGGGCGACGGCGGCGCAGGCTTGCCTCACGTCCAGCGGACTGAGGCCGGTCAGGACGCCGCGATAAGTGGTGTGCCCCTTGCTGGTCACGGGTTCGACGCGCACGTCGCCGGCATCCGCCCCCTTGCGCGCCAGCATCGCGGCCGTGCGGGCGGCCGCTTCGCTGGGCAGCCCGTCGATCCAGACGCTCCAGCGAGGCACCAGCGCGCGTGCCCGCGCCGCCGCCGGCGATCTCCCGCCGCGTTACGACCGGCGGGATGTTCAGTTGCTCGAACCCCTGGTCCAGCAGCGCCTGCATGTGCGCGTCGCGCTCGCCCGGCTTGGCCGCACCCAGCACCACGCCGATCAGCCGCACATCGCCATGCACCGCCGAGGTCACGAGGTTGAATCCCGATGCTTCCGTGTAGCCGGTCTTCATCCCGTCCGCGCCCGGATAGGTCTGCAACAGATGGTCGTGATTGAGGATGATTCGCCCATGGAAGGCGAACGACGGGACGCTGAAATAGCGGTATTGGACCGGGAAATCCTCCACCAGATGCCGCGCCAGCAGCGCCAGGTCGCGCGCGGTCGTGACCTGATCCGGGTCCGGCAGGCCGGAGGCATTGCGGAAGACGGTGTGCGTCATGCCCAGCGCGCGGGCGCGCAGCGTCATCATCTCGCCGAACTTGTCCTCGTCGCCGCCGAGCAGTTCGCCCAACGCCGCCGCCGCGTCGTTGGCCGACTTGGTGACGAGGCCGAGGATCGCCTGCTCGACGGTGATGCGGGTGGCGGGCACCAGCCCGAGCTTGGAGGGGGACATGGACGCCGCGTGCCAGGAGACCGGAACGATCTGGTCGAGCGCCAGGCGGCGGTCGCGCAGCGCTTCGAACACCATGTAAAGCGTCATCATCTTGGTCAGGCTGGCCGGATGGCGCGGCTCGTCCGGATTGGCGGCGATCAGCACGTTGCCGGTGGCCGCCTCGATCACGATAGAACTGTAGCGATCCGACCCGATCTGGGCCTGCGCCGGGCGAGCCGACAGGCAGACGAGCGTCAACAGCGCCAGACCGAGCATTGCCAGGGAAGCAGGGCCGATGCGCCGCGGTTGCATCGTGTCGGCGCGGCCAACATGGCGCGCAAATTCCATCGGTTGCCCCCTTCTCCGACACATCGGATCGACTTCTTAGCGGGCGCGGGGTGATGATGTCCAGCGTCGAAACATCACGAAAGGCCAATTTTTGAACGGGTTAAGAGCCGTGCCTGCGATATTCGTCGCAACCACGGCCAGCCGGCCCGCCACCAGGATCGGCCGATTTCCGCCTTATTGTGCAGCGCACAAAAATTCCTTGACCCTGGATGGGGGCGTGCGTATGTTCAATTTGTGCGGTGCAGCAGAAGCATCGGCCGACCCACTCAGGACATAAAGACGGGCAGGTGGACCAGCGGGTCTCTTTGCGATGCCTTTGGTCCGGGCACAAGGAGAACTGGCAATGGCGAATAAGAAAAGCGTCGAGACCGCCGTGGCAGCGCCCGCGAAGGTTGGAGACGCGTCCGTCGCCGCTTTGGAGCAGGTGGCGACCAAGACGGTCCACGCCGCCGAATCGATGGCCGCCGACACGGCGGGCACGGAAAAGACCGTCCTCAAATCTATGACACACACGGAGAAGACCATGACCAAGACAGCGGAAGAGTTCGTCTCGTTCGGGCAGGGCAACCTGGAAGCCTTCACGAAGGCAGGGCAGATCTGGGCCGCCGGCGTGCAGGAACTCGGCAAGCAGGTCGCCGCCACCGCGCAGGCCCAAATGGACCAGACCGTTGCCACCATCAAGGCGCTGACCAGCGTCAAGTCGTTCAAGGAAGCCGTCGATCTGCAATCCACGCTGGCGCGCTCGACCGTCGAGAAGGCCGTGGCCGAGACCGGCAAGCTGACCGACGCCTCGCTGAAGCTGGCCGAGCAGGCATGGGCGCCGTTGACCGCGCGCGTGACGCTGGCTGTCGAGAAGTTCGGCCGCCCGGCCTGATCGCGCTCGCCGGACGGCCCCGCCCGGTCTCCGGCAGACCGCATCGACTGTGGCGCCGACCGCCGCACCTTCGGGTGTGTGCGACGTGAAGCCGGCTCGGGGCCCCCTCCCCGGGCCGGCTTTCGTTTGTGCGGCCCCGTTTGTCTGGCCGGGGCGCCCTTGCGCACCGGCGGGGCCTGCCCGACATAGG
>CAJCJG010000261.1 GCA_903970625.1 Solirubrobacterales bacterium 70-9
CCACCTCGGCCAGTTGCAGCGGCTTCGTCACGTAGTCCACGCCCCCCGCCTCCAGCCCGCGCACCACGTCCTCGCTCTCGGTCAGGCCGGTCATGAAGATGATCGGCACGCCGGCCAGCGCCGCGTTGCGCTTCATGATCCGGCACAGTTCGAACCCGTCCATCTCCGGCATGATCGCGTCGATCAGGATGATGTCGGGGGTGATCCGCTCGATCACCGTCAGGGCGAACGCGGCTGATTGCGCCAGCAGCACGGTGTAGCCGCCGGCCTCCAGCGCCTCGTTCAGCAGGCCGAGCGTGCCCGGCACGTCGTCCACCACCAGGATCGTGTCGCGCCGTTTCAAGTCGGCGTGCCCGAGGCGGCGTTCAGCGCGCTCAGGAACGCATCCAGCCGGTATTCGGCCAGCAGGCCGCGCAGCTTGGCCACCTGCGCCCGCCCGCCCGGTGCCTCACGGTCCAGCACGTCCAGTTCGGTGCGCAGCCCGCTGACATAGCCGATGGCGGCGAGTTCGCGCAGCCGTGCCAGTTCCGGCCCGCTCAGCGCCACGTCCTTCGCATCGGCCGCCGCTGCCGCAGGCTCCAGCGTGACCCAGTCCAGGCGCAGCAGCCGCGCGATCCGGACCAGCAGCGCCGGAAGCTGGATCGGCTTGGCCAGCGTGTCGTCGTGATGCACCGCGTCCGGCGGCGGCTGGCGGAGATCTTGCCCGTCGGCGGAGACGATGACGATGGGCGCCAGCGGATGCAGTTCCCGCAGCGCGCGCGCCAGCTCCCAGCCGGTCATGCCGGGCATCGACAGGTCGATCAGGAACAGGTCGCACGGGCGGCCGGCTGCAATCTCCAGGCACGCGGCGCCGTCGGCGGCGGCCAGCACGGTGAAACCCAGCGGCGCCAGCAGGTCGGCGATCAGGCCGCGATGGATCGGGTCGTCGTCGGCGACGACGACCACGCGCCGCGCGCCGGTGTAGCCGGTGATCCGCCGTTCGGTCAGTCTCGGCTCAGCCGGCCCCTGCGAGCGCGACAGCATCAGGCGAACATGGAACCGGCTGCCCGCGCCCGGCGTGCTCGTCACCGAAATGTCACCGCCCATGATCTGGACCAGGACCTTGGTGATCGTCAGCCCCAGGCCCATGCCTGACGCCTCGCGCGCCCCGGACGCCTTGACCCGCTGCAACGGCTCGAAAATCCGGTCCAGATCGGCGGCGGCGATGCCGATGCCGGTGTCGATGATCTCGAAATCGGCGATCTCGGCGCGCCAGCGCACCCGCAACGTGACGGTGCCGCGCTGGGTGAACTTGATCGCGTTGGACAGCAGGTTGATCAGGATCTGGCGCAACCGGTGCTCGTCGATATGCACATGCTCGGGCAGCCGGTCCGGCGCGTCGAAGACGAAGCCGATGCCCTTGTCCTCCGCTTGCAGTCGGAACATCGCCACCAGTTGCGACAGGAACTCCGGCAGCACGATTTCGTCGCGATAGATCTCGATCCGCTTGGACTCGATGCGAGAGATGTCGAGCAGCCCCTCCACCAGTGCGGCCAGATGCTCGCCGCTGCTGCGGATGATGCGCAGCGCGTCGGTGCGCCGCTCCAGGCTGGCGGGATCGCGCTCCAGCAATTGCGCGTAGCCGAGGATCGCGTTCAGCGGGCTGCGCAGTTCGTGATTGATGTTCGTCACGAAATGGCTCTTCGCGAGGCTGGCGCTTTCGGCTACCTCCTTGGCGCGTTGCAGGGCGGCGTCGGTGCGGCGGTGGGCGCGGATTTCGGACAGCAGCAGCGCGGTCTGGCGCCGCGTCTCCGCCTGCGCGACCCGCCGGCTCTCCTGCGCCAGCACCAGCAGCCACGCGGCGACGCCCGCGATCACCACCAGCGCCACGAACGCCTTGCTGAAGGCGGCGGCGTCGCCGCTGCCGGAGCTGGCATGGATGCCGAGCAGCACGAGGCCGATGGCGGCAATGAAGATCGCGAACACGGCGGCGAAGCGGCCCAGCGGGCGCGCCGCCGCCCGCATCACGCCCGCCGGCAGCACCGCGTTCAACGCCGACAGAAGCTGCGCGTCGGCGCGCGCGTGCGGCTTGCAGCCGTCGTTGCAGCGCGCATCCAGCGAGCAGCACAACGAACAGATCGGCCCAGTATAGACCGGGCAGTACGCCATGTCCTCCGGTTCGAACGGGTGTTCGCAAATCTCGCAGCGCAGCGATGTCCGCGTGCCCCAGGCGGCGCGCGGCTTGCGCGCGAGGTAGTAGCGCCCGCCGGTGCCCCACGCGATCAGCGGTGCCGCGACGAACGCCACGACAAAGGCGATGAAGGTGGACATCGCCGCCATCAACGGCCCGAACACACCCAGCCATGCCGACAGTGACACCAGCACCGCGAGCAGCATCGCCCCCACGCCGACCGGGTTGATGTCGTACAGGTGTGCGCGCTTGAACTCGATGCCCGGCGGGCTGAACCCGAGCGGCTTGTTGACGATCAGGTCGGCGACCAGCGCGCCGATCCAGGCGGCGGCGACATCGGAGTACAGCACCAGCGTCCGCTGGATGGTCTCGTAGGCGCCGAGTTCCATCAGCAGCAGCGCGATCAGGATGTTGAACACCAGCCACACCACGCGCCCCGGATGGCTGTGCGTCAGGCGCGAGAAGAAGTTCGACCACGCGATCGAGCCGGCATAGGCGTTGGTGACGTTGATCTTCAGTTGCGACAGCACGACGAAGAAGCTGGTCAGCACCAGAGCCGCCACCGGCCAGCCGACGGCATCGCCGAACGCGATCAGATACATCTCCGCCGGCCGCACGGCCGCTGCCGGCGACAGGCCCATGCGGATCGCGCCGTACGCGAGGAACGACCCCGCCAGCAGCTTGAACACATCGAACACGATCCAGCCCGGCCCGCCGGCCAGCAGCGCCAGCCACCAGGTGCGGCGGTTGCGCACCGATTTCGGCGGCATGAAGCGCAGGTAGTCCACTTGTTCGGCGGTCTGCGCGATCAGCGCCAGCAGGATGGAGGCGCAGGCGCCGAAGGCGATCGGATTGAAACTGTCCGTCGCGGTCGGGCCGCTGCCCGCATAGTGGCGCCAGCCCGGCATCCACTCCGGATGCGCAGCCACGGCGGCAATCAGCGCGATCAGGTTCAGCGCCAGCCAGACCGGCTGCGTCCAGAGTTGGAACCGTCCGATCAACGTGATGCCGTGCGTCACCAGCGGCA
This sequence comes from Solirubrobacterales bacterium 70-9, assembly GCA_903970625.1. Lineage (GTDB taxonomy): Bacteria > Pseudomonadota > Alphaproteobacteria > Acetobacterales > Acetobacteraceae > CAJCJG01. The sequence continues at coordinate 3,198 of CAJCJG010000261.1, forward strand.
GCACCGCGGCAGCGCAACAGATGTAGCCGAGCCAGAGCGGCACGCCATAGAAATTCTCCAGCATCGAGGCGACGATGACGGATTCGATGCCGAAGAAAATGAAGGTGAAGCTCGCGTAGATGAGCGACGTGATCGTCGAGCCGATGTAGCCGAAGCCGGCGCCACGCGTGAGCAAATCGACATCCACGCCGTCGCGCGCGGCATAGTAGCAAATCGGCAGGCTGATCGCGAAGATCAGCAGCGTGACGGCGAGGATGGCCGCGACGCTGTTGATGAAGCCATAATTGACGGTGATGGTGCCGCCGATCGCCTCCAGCGCGAGGAACGAGATCGAGCCCAGCGCCGTATTGGCGACCCGCAGCGGGGACCAGCGGCGCGCGCTTTTGGCCGTGAAACGCAGCGCATAGTCTTCCAGGGTCTGGTTGGCGACCCATTGATTGTATTCGCGCCGTTCGCGAACAATACGCTGGCGTGTCGCCATGACGGGCCGGCCCGCTCCTTGCGATGACGGACTGGGTACAACCCGTCGCGACGGCCCAAGTCAAGTGTCTGTCGCACGCAAAGCTCCCGTCGCTACGGCATCGTTTCTCGGTCTGTCAATACCGGGAATGCGGGTGGGTGCCGCGCGCGGCCTCACCGTATCGTGCGAACCACAGATCAGGCGGACCAAACGCTCGCGGCTCCGCCGGCTGGCTACGCACGTATCGCTATCTAGGAGATCACACGCATGACGATCGAAACCCCATTCAAACTTGGCCGAAGGGCGCTGTCGCGCATGGCCGTGGCCGCAGCGATCACCGCCGGAACGTTCATCGCCGGTGCCACGGGCCTATCCACTCCGGCGCGCGCCGAGGACACGATCAAGGTTGGCATCCTTCACTCGCTGTCGGGCACGATGGCGATCAGCGAGACGACGCTGAAGGACGTGATGCTGATGCTGATCGATGCGCAGAACAAGAAGGGCGGCTTGCTGGGCAAGAAGCTGGAGCCGGTGGTGGTCGATCCCGCCTCCAACTGGCCGCTATTCGCCGAGAAGGCGCGGCAGTTGATCGCGGTGGACAAGGTTGCCGCCGTGTTCGGCTGCTGGACCTCGGTGTCGCGCAAGTCGGTGCTGCCGGTGTTCAAGGAACTGGATTCGATCCTGTTCTACCCGGTCCAGTACGAGGGCGAGGAGAGCGAGCGCAACGTGTTCTACACGGGTGCGGCGCCGAACCAGCAGGCGATCCCGGCGGTTGACTACCTGATGAACGAGGAGAAGGTGAAGCGCTGGGTGCTGGCCGGCACCGACTACGTCTATCCGCGCACCACCAACAAGATCCTGGAAGCCTACCTGAAGTCCAAAGGCGTTGCCGCCGACGACATCATGATCAACTACACGCCGTTTGGCCACAGCGACTGGCAGAACATCGTGGCCGAGATCAAGAAGTTCGGCTCGGCTGGAAAGAAGACGGCGGTGGTCTCCACCATCAACGGCGACGCCAACGTGCCGTTCTACAAGGAACTCGGCAACCAGGGCATCAAGGCCACCGACATTCCGGTGGTGGCATTCTCGGTCGGCGAGGAAGAACTGGCCGGCATCGACACCAAGCCGCTGATCGGGCATCTGGCCGCGTGGAATTACTTCGAAAGCATCGACGCGCCGATCAACAAGGCGTTCATCAAGGAGTGGCACGAGTACACGAAGAAGCCCAAGCGCACCACCAACGACCCGATGGAAGCGGCCTATATCGGCTTCAACATGTGGGTCAAGGCGGTCAACAAGGCCGGCACGACCGATCCGGACAAGGTGATCGACGCGCTGATCGGCGTCTCGGTGCCGAACCTGACCGGCGGCTACGCCACGATGATGCCGAACCACCACATCACCAAGCCGGTGTTCATCGGCGAAATCCAGGGCGACGGCCAGATCAACGTGGTCTGGAACACGCCGGGCACGGTGGTCGCCAACGAGTGGTCGCCGTATCTGGAAGGCTCCAAGGACCTGATTGCCGACTGGCGCAAGCCGATGTCGTGCGGCAACTTCAACGTCGTCACCGGCAAGTGCGGCGGCGCCAACTGATCTGACGGCTCGCCCGTGGGGTAAGCGTTGGGGCGGGGGCCGAGGCCCCCG
>CAJCJG010000262.1 GCA_903970625.1 Solirubrobacterales bacterium 70-9
CGCGACCGTCAGCCCGGCTTCGGTCAGCGCCTCGCCGATGGCTTCTTCCAGATCGTCCGGCTCGTCGCCTTCGTCCGTCTCGCCCGTCCCTGCGCTGGCCTCTGAGCCGGTCGGCGCACCGGCAATCTCCAGGCCGTTCTGGTCCCGCCGGCCGCCCCGGCGGCGACGGCGGCGACGGCGGCGCCCACCCTCGGCGGTCGCGTTGGGGTCGCGCGAGTCGGGGGCACGTTCCGGCCTCGGCTGAGCCGGCGGCCGGGCGACGGCGGCGACGATCTCCGCCTCCGCCTCGACGATGTCGTCTTCTTCCTCGGCGTCCTCGTCCGGCCCGGACAAAGCAGGCGCGGCCGGCAGCACCGGGGCCGCGAACGCCGGGCGCTCGTGCTCCGGAATCGGCGGCTTCAGCCGGTCGATGCGAATGGCCGGCGGCAGGAGCGAATCGTCCGGTGTGAAATGCACCTTCATCGCGTGCCGGATCTCGATCTCGGCCAGCCGGTCGCGCTTGTTGTTCAGCAGATACAGTGCGATCGAACTCGCACAATGCACCATGATCAGCGAGGCGCGGGCTTTCGCCCCCTCCTCCTCTATGCCGCGCAGCACATGGATCGCGGCACTCTCGGTCGAGCGGACATGGCCCAGCCCGCCGCAATGCGGGCACATGACGAAGCTGGTCTCGGCCAGCGACGGGCGCAGCCGCTGCCGGCTCATTTCTAACAGGCCGAAATGGCTGATATGGCCGACCTGGATGCGCGCCCGGTCGATGCGTAGCGCGTCCTTGATCCGGCGTTCCACGGCGGCGTTGTGCTTTTTCGCCTCCATGTCGATGAAGTCGATCACGATCAGGCCGGCCAGATCGCGCAGCCGCAACTGGCGCGCCACTTCGTCGGCCGCTTCCAGATTGGTGCGCAGCGCCGTCTCCTCGATGCCGCGTTCGCGGGTGGAGCGGCCCGAGTTCACGTCGATGGCGACCAGCGCCTCGGCCTGGTTGATGACGAGGTAGCCGCCGGACTTCAGTTGCACGGTCGGCGCCAGCATGGCGTCGAGTTGCGCTTCCACCTGATATTTGGCGAACAGCGGCTGGTTCGGGCCGTCCCCATTGCCGCGCCAGAGTTGCACCTTCTTGGCGTGGCTCGGCATCAGCATGCGCATGAAGTCGTGCGCCGCCTTCCAGCCCTCCTCGCCATCGACCACCACTTCGTCGATGTCGCGCGAATAGACGTCCCGGATGGCGCGCTTGATCAGCGAGGCTTCCTCGTAGATCAGCGCGGGCGCGACCGAGCGGAGCGTGTGCTCGCGGATGTCATCCCACAGCCGCATCAGATACTCGCAGTCGCGCTTGATCTCGGGCTTCGGCCGATTGGCGCCGGCGGTTCGCACGATCAGGCCCATGCCCTGCGGGATTTCGAGTTCCGAGGTGATTTCTTTCAGCCGGCGGCGGTCGGAGGCGGAGGTGATCTTGCGGGAAATGCCGCCGCCGCGAGGCGAGTTCGGCATCAGCACGCAGAAGCGGCCGGCGAGCGAGATGTAAGTGGTCAGCGCCGCTCCCTTGGTGCCGCGCTCCTCCTTGACCACCTGGATCAAGAGGATCTGGCGGCGCTTGATGACTTCCTGAATGCGGTAGTTGCGGAGAAAGCGGGAGGCGCGGCGGGCGCCGGCTTCCTCGGACACATCGGGCTGGTCGATGTCGCCGCCCACCGTCTCCGGCGGCGGCAGGATTTCAACACCTTCGTCGCCGCCAATATCGTCGTCGTCCGCCGGCGGGGCCGCGTCGGGGGCGCCGAAACGCTCCTCTCGAACCATCATGGCCGCCTGCGCCGGGCGATGCTGGTCCTCGGGCTCGTGATTGTCGGTGGACTCGGAAACAGGCGGAGCGTCGGCTTCGGCGGGTGCGTCCGCCTCGGTGTGGGCCGCCGGTTCGTCGGGAACGGCTGCGTCAGCGGCCGGCGCCTCGGCCATGTCCGGTTCCGCGGGCACCTCGACATGGGGTTGGTCGGTCTCGCTGACCGCATGGGGGCGCGACTTGCGGGGCGGATGATGCCGGCCTCCGGCTTCGGCGGCGTCTTCCTCATCCTCCGCCTCGGCTTCCGCCCGTGCTTCCTCGGCCTGCAACGCCAGCAGGCGCTGCCGGTCGGCGACCGGGATCTGGTAATAGTCGGGGTGGATTTCGCCGAACGCCAGGAACCCGTGCCGGCCGCCGCCATATTCGACAAAGGCGGCTTGCAGGCTCGGCTCCACGCGAACGATCTTCGCGAGGTAGATGTTGCCTTTGAGCTGCCGCTTGGTCGAGGTCTCGACGTCGAAATCTTCGAGTTGATTACCGTCTAGCACCACGACGCGGGTTTCTTCCGCGTGCGTGGAATCGATCAACATGCGCTTGGTCATTCAGCCTCGGACTCCGGTATGCCGCAGCGCTGCGCGCTATCGCGCGGCAGCGGCGGCTGGATGGGCAAGGGGTCGAGGGCTTGTTCGTCCGCAAACGGGGCAGCGACGTCGGGATGGCGTCGGCCGGTCCAGGCGGCGCCATGCCACGCACGGCCCCGGCCCAACGGCCAAGGAGCGGGTGGGCATCGCGGACAGGTCCTGGGGCGGCGTGGGTCATCACATCCTGTGTCTGCGGGCGAAGGCGCCTTCCACGGGAAGGCGCCGCCCTCGTATCGCTCTATCCGCTCGCTTGGGATGCGGGCGGGTCGCGCCAGACGGCCAGGGCACAATCGGAAATCGGCTGGCCGGTCGCGCTGGGCGCGCAATAAACATCAAATCGGGCGCGCTACGAAGTTGCACTCATGTCCATCTAGGACCGAGAGGCCGCCCGACGGGCGACCGGCCGCAACAACGCAGCACGAAGAAACCTAGCGACGACCGGCGCGAAGCGGCTACGGAACTACCGCACAAGCAAACCACCGGACATGTTTAGAGCTTGGAGCAAACCGCTCCGCGTCGCAAGCGGAACCGTGGCATGGCGGCCACGCCACCGTCATGAATCGGCCAAGATCAACCGCGAAGGTGCTTTTTCCGAGACAGTACGCTAAGTGACGCCGCGAGATGTTTGTTGCCTGCGTGGTTCCTCACGCCAGAAGGGACTTTCGCCTGTGATTTCCCGCCGCCTGATCCTCGGCCACGGTGCCGTGGCGACGTTCCTGCTGCCGTCCGTCCCGGCGTTGGCGGACAAGGCGCTGGCGACGGTCGCCGCGCCGGTGCGGCCGCCGCTGCGCGCGGGCGCACTGCCGGTGGTCCTGCTCGACCCCGGCCATGGCGGCAAAGATCCCGGCGCGATCGGCGTCTCCGGTACCTACGAAAAGCATGTCGCGCTCGCGTCGGCGATGGAACTGAAGCGGCAACTGGAGGCCAGCGGCCACTATAAGGTCATGCTGACCCGCACGCGCGACGTTTTCATCCCGCTGGAGGACAGGGTCGCGCTGGCGCAGCGCCATGGCGCCTCCCTGTTCGTCTCGATGCACGCCGACGCGCTGCTCGACCATGGGGTGCGCGGCGCCAGCGTCTATACCTTGGCCGAGCATGCGTCGGACGCACAGACGGCGGCGCTGGCACAGCGAGAAAATGCAGCCGACCGGTTTGCCGGCGCCAATTTCCAGGGCACGACGCCGGAGGTGGCGCGCATTCTGGCCAGCCTCGTGCGACAGGAGACACGGGTGGGCTCTGCGCGTATGGCGCGCAGCGTGGTGGGCGAGATGGGGCGCGACGTGCCGCTGCTGCAAAACCCGTCCCGGCATGCGGGCTTCGTCGTCTTGAAGGCGGCGGACATCCCGAGTGTGCTGGTGGAGATGGGCTTCATGTCCAACAAGCAGGATGAGGCGGCATTGCGGCAGGCGGCGCACCGCACCCTGGTCGCGACCGCGATGCGCCGTGCCATCGACGCCTATTTTGCCCAGGCCGGAGGGCCGCGCGCGCCAGCCACGCGCATGGCCGGCTGACCGCGCCCGCGCTACGCGGGCGCCGCAATCTGGTGTAAGTCTGCCACCATGACGAAGCCGTTCACCGCCGGCGAGCGCCTTGTCCCG
>CAJCJG010000263.1 GCA_903970625.1 Solirubrobacterales bacterium 70-9
CTGCGCCGGATGGCCGGCCGCCTGACAGCCATGGATCTGGACCCGAGGAGCGGGCATGACCCGACGCCCTGGCACGCCTGGGCCACCTGGATCGAAACGGCGACAAGCCGCCTCGCCGATGGCGCGATGGTCTTGCCCGCCCGCCCCAAACTGCCGAGCGGCGACCCCCAGAGCGAAGCGCTGGCCCGCATCGCCCGCCAATTGGAAACGTCGGCGAGTGCGATGCGGCGGGTGGGATAGAGGGACCAAATATCGGCGCGCTTGCGTCTAGCACTGGATGCCATCGGAAATCTTCCGGGCAAGGGGGCTATTGCAGGGCCTGGATCGACTTGTCGCGCGCTCGGTAAACGAAGCCCTTCTCGATATAGTTTCCGAGGACGAAGCTCGGCCCAATCGACTGATAACTAACGCCCGGTCCGGTGTGGATAACCGACTTGATGGCTGACGCCAAGTCGTCGGCCGGCCCAACGACGGCTACCTGTCCCATGGAAATGCCCTGTGCAATGTCGTCCCGTGCGCCAAGAATGCGGGCGATCTCAACGAGTGTAGCGTGCTTATCGCGCAACTCGTCGAATTGCAGCAACAGGCGCCATTGGTCCCGGTCGGTAAAGTAGATCCATGCGGCTGTCTCAGGCGACTTGTCCCGCGCATCAAGCTCGCGCACCAAATTCGAGCCGGCTTCCACGTTCACGTTGAATAGTGTCGCGCTATCCATGCCAGAACTCCTGTGTTGGGCGCCTCGATAGCTGCAACTAATGCCCGTGCGGCGTCCTCGCCTTCGACGTTGTAGCGGCTTTGTTCGCTCCACTCACTCACTGCCGCCCAGTTCGCCGAAAAGTCCGGTTCAGTTTTGACCGCATTCGCCACGGCCTCCTTTAGACCGGCGGCAACCGCAAGCTTCTCAATATCGTGGACAAATATGTTATGGACGAATTTTGGGTCGGGGATGACACCCGGCTTAAATTTTTCTGAGATGAGAGCTTTAAGGCCCAGTTCCACAGCGTAGCCTGCCAGATAGTAGGCTCCGGAAAAAAGTCCGGCTTCGATCAGCGCGTGGGCCTCGGCGAGTCGGACCTCCGTTAACTCCATCAAAGTCGCCTTGGTGATCTCCTTCAAGGCTGCATCCCGCTACCGCGTCGGCTTCGGCGGCGTCTGCGTGTAGTCGTAGAACCCGCGATTGGTCTTGCGCCCCAGCCACCCCGCCTCGACGTATTTGATCAGCAGCGGACACGGCCGGTATTTGCTGTCGGACAGCCCCTCGTACAGCACCTGCATGATCGAAAGGCACGTATCGAGGCCAATAAAATCCGCCAGTTCCAGCGGCCCCATCGGGTGGTTGGCGCCCAGCCGCAGCGCCATGTCGATGGCGGCGACGTTGCCCACGCCCTCGTACAGGGCGTACACCGCCTCGTTGATCATCGGCACCAGAATGCGGTTGACGATGAACGCAGGAAAATCCTCGCTGACGGCGGTGGTCTTGTGCAGGCGCTCGGCCAGCGCCTGGGTTGCCTGAAACGTCGGCTCGTCGGTGGCGATGCCGCGGATCACCTCCACCAGCTTCATCACCTGCACCGGCTTCATGAAATGCATGCCGATGAATTTCGCCGGCCGATCTGTCCCCGCCCCAAGCCGCGTGATGCTGATGGACGACGTGTTGGACGCCAGCATGCAGGAGGGTTTGAGATGCGGCGTCAGCGCCTTGAAAATGCTGCGCTTGATGTCCTCTTTCTCGGTAGCCGCCTCCACCACCAGATCGCAGTCGCCGAAGGCCGCGTAGTCGATGCTGGTGCCGATCAGCGCCAGCGCCGCCGCCTTCTCCGCCTCCGTCAGCCCGCCCTTGGCGATTTGCCGGTCCATCGCCTTGGCGATCGTCCCCAGCGCCTTCTCCAGCGCCTCCGGCTTCACGTCGCCCAGCACCACCGGCAGGCCTGCCACCGCGCAGACATGGGCGATGCCGCTGCCCATTTGCCCGGCTCCGATCACGCCGATGCGGTCGATAGGAGGCGTCGCGATGGCGGCCATGCTCAGCCGCGCTCCAGTTCCGCCGCCAGCGCCGGCAGCACGACGAACAGGTCGCCGACGATGCCGTAGTCGGCCACCTGGAAGATCGGCGCCTCCTCGTCCTTGTTGATGGCGACGATGAACTTGCTGTCCTTCATGCCGGCCAGATGCTGGATCGCGCCCGAAATGCCGACCGCGACATACAGGTCCGGCGCGACGATTTTGCCGGTCTGCCCCACCTGATAATCGTTCGGCACGAACCCGGCATCCACCGCCGCGCGTGACGCGCCGACCGCTGCGCCCAGCTTGTCGGCAATCGGATCGAGCAGCCTAAAATTGTCGCCGTTCTGCATGCCGCGCCCACCCGATATCACCACCCGCGCGGCCGTCAGTTCCGGCCGCTCGCTGCGCGACAGCTCGGACGAGATGAAGCGCGACAACGTCTGCGCGGCCACCGCAGGCGCCGCCTCGATCGTGCCGCTGCCGCCCTCCTCCGCCACCGGATCGAAGCTCGCGGCGCGCACGGTGATCACCTTCTTCTCGTCGCTGCTCTGCACCGTCGCGAGGCCGTTGCCGGCGTAGATCGGGCGCACGAACGTGTTGGCGTCCACCACGGCGGCGATGTCGCTGATCGGCTGCACGTCCAGCAGGGCCGCCACGCGGGGAAGCACGTTCTTGCCGTAGGCAGTCGAGGCCGCCAGCAGATGCGTGTAGGCGGGCGCCAGCGCCACCAGCAGGGCGGCCAGCGGCTCTGCCAGCCCATTCGCATACGCCTCGCCGTCGGCGACGATCACCTTACCCACGCCGGGCAGCTTTGCCGCTGCCTCGGCCGCCGCCTGCACGCCATGGCCGGCAACCAGCACGTCGGCCGCGCCGAGTTGAAGTGCTGCCGCCACCGCCGACCGCGCCGGCTGCTTGATGGCGGCAGAATCGTGGTCGAGCAGGACGAGTGCGGTCATGTCAGATCACCTTCGCTTCGGTGCGCAGCTTCATCACCAGTTCCGCCACGTCGGCGACCTTGACCCCCGCCTTGCGCTTGGCAGGCTCTACGACCTTCAGCACTTTGAGCCGCGGCGTTGGATCGACGCCCAGATCGGCCGGCTTGAGCGTCTCGATGGGCTTCTTCCGCGCTTTCATGATGTTCGGCAGGCTGGCGTAGCGCGGCTCGTTCAGCCGCAGATCGGTGGTGATGACCGCCGGCAGGCTCAGCGCGACCGTTTCCATGCCGCCGTCCACTTCGCGTTTCACTGTAATCCCGCCGTCCGCGAACGTCAGTTGCGAAGCGAACGTGCCCTGCGGCCAGCCGAGAAAGGCTGCCAGCATCTGGCCGGTGGCGCTCATATCGTCGTCGATGGCCTGCTTGCCGAGGATCATCAGGCCGGGTTGCTCCTTCGCCGCGATGGCGGCGAGCAATTTCGCGACGGCCAGCGGCTGCAATTCCACGTCGGTCTCGACCAGGATGCCCCGGTCGGCCCCCATCGCCAGCGCCGTGCGGATCGTCTCCGCGCAGGCGGGGATGCCGAGCGAAACCGCGACGATCTCGGTGGCGATGCCCTTTTCCTTCAGGCGCACAGCCTCCTCCACCGCGATCTCGTCGAACGGGTTCATCGACATTTTGACACCGTTGGTCTCGACCCCGGTGCCGTCCGACTTCACTCGGACTTTGACGTTGTAATCGACGACCCGCTTGACGGGGACGAGGATCTTCATGGCGTTCGTGCCGTTCCTGGAATAGCGGTTTGCGCGGCCTGCAATTACGGTCCGGCCCCGCCCGTGTCAAACGGCCGGGCCGCCGCTTCATCCTACGATTTCAACAATGTCAGCAACAACGCGAACAGCACCAGCGTCAGCGCCTGCAACGCCACACGCCATTGCATCAGCTTGTTGGACCGCTTCGGGTCGCCGCCGCCGCGCACCATGCCGACCATGCCGGCCAGCAGAACGCCCAGCGTCGCCAGCATCGCGATCCCGACCAGGATCGTCAGAAAGGTTTTCATAACCCATTTTAGGGCGCATTTTCCGCTCTGCCATCCCCCGTTGGCGAAGGCGGCGCGGTTGACAGGGCCGGCCCGCCCGTGGTCCGCCATGCGCCATGATCCGAATATTCTTGCTGGCTGCAATGCTGCTCGGCGCCGCTGCGCCCGC
>CAJCJG010000264.1 GCA_903970625.1 Solirubrobacterales bacterium 70-9
GTGCTGCTGGATGCGATCGCCGACCGGCTGGCCACCGACCCAGCGCTGGACGTGGAGGATTGGCTGCGCGGGGCGCTGGCCGCAGACCGGCCCCGCGATGCCGCCGCCGGCAGCGCCGCGCACGGCGGCCACAGGGCCGACATGGCGCTGGAGGATGCCGAGAGCGGTCTGGCAGCGGCCCTCGCCTCCACCGGCCAGCAAAAGGCGCTGTTGATCGGCGTCGTGCTCGGCCACGCGGCGCTGCTCGCCCAGGCGCGCGGCTTCGCGCCGCTGCTGCTGCTGGACGAACCGGCCGTCCATCTCGATGCGGAGCGTCGTGCCGCCCTGTTCGACGCCCTCGCCCGCCTGCCGGCACAAGCGTTCCTCACCGGCGCCGACCGGGAGACGTTCCTGCCGCTGCGGGGATTGGCCGAAGGATTCCAGGTCGCACCAGGTGCCGTGCTGCCGGACCCGAATTTCCCGCCGCCGCGGTGAGAGTGGCATTTCAACGTAAACCGAAACAGCGGATGTTAAACTATGTCTCGTAGCCTGCCGTGGCATACCCGAGAGCGCGGCGGAATTCCTCGCCTTCCAGGCGGAGCGCACGCACACCAGACAGGCGGCAGCCCAGCCCGCGCCGGCCCCGAACGCCAGTGGCGGAAACAGCCCCGTAGCTATATAGATGGCAAATCCCGCATCCGCGATTTCCCCGACCCACCGGAGCACCCAGCCGGCATGAGTGACAACGCCGCGCCGCCCCCCTCGCAAGACCCGAATGGGGCCGACGCCTACGACGCCTCCTCCATCTCCGTGCTGCGCGGCCTCGACGCCGTCCGCAAGCGGCCGGGCATGTATATCGGCGACACCGACGACGGCTCCGGCCTGCACCACATGGCCTTCGAGATCATCGACAACGCCGTGGACGAGGCGCAAGCCGGCTTTGCCACGCGTGTCGAGGCGACCCTGAACGGCGACGGCAGCGTCACCGTGCGCGACGACGGGCGCGGTATCCCCATCGACATCCACGCCGAGGAAGGCGTCTCGGCCGCCGAAGTTGTCCTCACTCGCCTGCATGCGGGGGGGAAATTCAACCAGAATTCCTACAAAGTCTCCGGCGGCCTGCACGGCGTGGGCGCCGCCGTCGTCAACGCGCTGTCCGAATGGATGGAAGTCAAAATCTGGCGCAACGGCGACGTCCACTTCATTCGTTTCCAGCACGGCGATGCCGTGGCACCCCTGGCCGTGATCGGCCGCGAGGACCGCGCGAGCGGCACCGAGGTCACCTTCAAGCCCAGCACCGCTACCTTCACCCATGTCGATTTCGACTTGGCCATTCTGGAACGCCGGCTGCGCGAACTGGCTTTCCTCAACTCCGGCCTGACCATCGTACTGCGCGACGAACGGCATCCGGAGAGGACGGAGGCCATCTATCGCTACGATGGCGGGCTGGTCGCATTCGTCGAGTGGCTCGATCGCGGCAAGACGCCCGTTGTGGTGCCGCCGATCAGCTTTTCCTCGTCCGAACAGGCGCATGGCATCCGGGTCGAATTCGCGCTGACCTGGAACGACAGTTTCCACGAGACGATGCTGTGCTTCACCAATAACATCCCGCAGCGCGACGGCGGGACTCATCTGGCCGGCTTCCGGCAGGCGCTGACGCGAGTCGTTGCGAAGTATATCGAGGGCCTGAACAAGAAGGATTCGCTGGCCCTGGTCGGCGAGGACATGCGCGAGGGCATGACCGCTGTCCTGTCAGTGAAAGTCCCGGACCCCAAATTCTCGTCGCAAACCAAAGAAAAACTGGTCAGTTCCGAGGTGACTCCGGTCGTCCACACGCAAGCGGCCGACGCCATCGGCCACTGGTTCGAGACGCACCCCCGTGAGGCCAAGGCCGTCATCCAGAAGGTCATGGATGCCGCCGCCGCCCGCGAGGCCGCGCGTAAGGCGCGCGACCTGACGCGCCGCAAGGGGGTGCTGGAATTCTCCACCCTGCCCGGCAAGCTCGCCGACTGCCAGGAACGCGACCCGGCCAAATCCGAACTGTTCATCGTCGAGGGCGACTCCGCCGGCGGCTCGGCCAAGCAGGGGCGGGACCGCAAGTTCCAGGCGATCCTGCCGCTGAAGGGCAAAATCCTGAACGTCGAGCGCGCACGGTTTGACCGAATGCTGGGCAGCGCCGAGATCGGCACGCTGATCACCGCACTCGGCACCGGCATCGGTCGCGGCGAACCAGAGCAGGGCGGCTTTGACATTGGAAAGTTACGCTATCACCGCATCGTCATCATGACGGACGCGGACGTGGACGGCTCGCACATCCGCACGCTGCTGCTGACGTTCTTTTTTCGCCAGATGCCGCTCCTGATCGAGCGCGGCTTTTTATATATCGCGCAACCGCCGCTATACCGCGCCAAGCGCGGCAACGACGAACGTTACTTGAAGGATGACCCTGCGTTCGAACGTTTTTTGCTCGACAAGGCATTGGCGGAGACGAAGCTGACCTACGCCGATGGCCGGGTGTTCGAAGGCACCGACCTGGACGCCGAGTCGACATGGTTGCGCGAGGCCACCGCGCGCATCCGCCGGCTGGCGGCGTCGATCCCGCTCTATGTCGTCGAACAGGCGGCGATCGCCGGCGCCCTGACCTCGGACCCAGGACAGGCGACCGCTGCCGCCCAGGTGCTGGTTCAGCGTCTGGACGCGCTTGCGCCCCCCTCGGAACGCGGCTGGAAGGCCGTGGCGGATGGCGCGGGACTCACCGTAGCGCGCACTGTGCGCGGCGTGGGAGAGCGTTACACCCTCGATTCCGCCTTGTTGCGCAGCGCCGAAGCACGATGGCTGGCGGAGCGCACCCGCATCCTGGCCGACGGCTTCACCGCGCCGGCCACGCTCAAGCTCGATGCCCTGGAGGCAATCGTGTCCGGACCGGCGGCGGCCTACGATCGCATCCTCCTGCACGGGCGTCGCGGATTGTCGGTCAGCCGCTTCAAAGGGTTGGGAGAGATGAACCCGGACCAGTTGTGGAAAACCACGCTCGACCCGGCGGTCCGCACGCTGTTGCAGGTGAAGGTCCAGGACGTGGAGGAAGCCGGCCTCGTGTTCTCCACCCTGATGGGCGACGTCGTGGAGCCCAGGCGCGATTTCATCGTCGGCAACGCGCTCAAGGTCGCCAATCTCGATGTCTGACCGCGCCGCGCGTTTTTCCCGGATCGTTCGACTTCCCGATTGCCAGCCGCTTTGCCACCTTGTCAGATGGGGCAAACGTCGTCGCGAAACGGAGGGAACAGCATGAAAATCGGCTTCAACCTGCTGCTGTGGACTGGCCACGTCGACGACAGCCATCTGCCCCACATCGCGGCCCTGAAGGCGGCAGGCTACGACGGGGTGGAAGTCCCCATGTTCGGTGGCGACATCGCGCACTACCGCCGCCTCGGCCAGCAAATTCGCGACCTGGGCCTGGAAGTCACGGCGATCACCCTGATCCCGGACGCCGAGCACAGCCCGATCAGTGACAGCGCCGCGCACCGGCAAAACGCGCTGGATTGGCTGAAGGGCGCCACCGAATGGGCGGCGGCGCTCGGCTCGCCGATCCTGTGCGGCCCGATCCATCAACCGCTCGGCGTCTTCACCGGCAATCCGCCGACCGACGTCGAAAAGGGCCATCTGGCCGAGGTCCATCGCAAAGCCGCCGAAAATGCCGCCACGGTCGGCATTCCCGTCGTCGTCGAGTATCTGAACCGCTTCGAGGCTTATATCCTCAATACGATGGCCGACGCGCTCGCCCACGCCAAGCGCGTCGATCACCCGAACTTCGGCGTCATGCACGACACGTTTCACGCCAATCTCGAAGAAAAAGACCCGGTCGGCATCATCTTCCAGGCCGCGCCGAAACTTCGCCACGTCCATATTTCTGAAAACGATCGCGGCACGCCTGGCCGTGGCCATGTCCCGTTCGGCCAGCATTTCAAGGCGCTGCGCTCGGTCGGCTACGACGGCTGGCTGACCATCGAAGCGTTCGGCCGCGCCCTGCCCTCGCTCGCCGCCGCCACCCGCGTCTGGCGCGATTTCGCGCCCTCTCCGGAGCATGTCTATTTGGAGGGGATCAAACTGATCCGCGAGGGCTGGGACGCGGCGGCGTAGCGCACGGCGCTGGACAAGCGGAGGAATAATGGCCAAATTTAGGGCCATATTCCTGTGAGGCAACCGTGAGTAGATACAGTGTCGCCGACGCAAAGAACGGTCTTGGCGGCCTGATCGACAAGACGCTGGCGGGCGAGGAAGTTATCATCACGCGGCACGGCAAGCCGGTGGTGGAATTGCGGGTCGTCAATCCGCCCTCCAAACGTCCCGCCGGGGCTACGGCGATGGACGAATGGCTGAGGGCGCGCCGTGACCAGCGCCCCCCAATGACCATCACATCGGTGGAGTTGCTCAACGAGATGTACGACTCGGACGACTGATGGACTGCTATCTCGACGCGAGTGTCCTGCTGACGCAACTGATCCAGGAGCCGGGCACCGCTGCGGTAGATCGCTTCTTGACCGGATGGACCGATGGCCTTTTGGTCGGCTCGTTTGCCGCAGCCGAGGTTTCATCGGCCGTATCGCGTCTCGTTCGCATGGGGGAACGGGATGCCGTGAGCGGACTGGCAATGCTGGCGGACTTCGATACGTGGCGCGTGGGCAGCGCATCGTCCGTGGACGTGGAGGCCGCCGACATACGGCTCGCCGATGCCTATATCCGCCGTTTTGATCTGATGCTCCGGGCGCCCGACGCACTCCACGCCGCGATATGCAGCCGGCTCGGTTTAACCCTTGTCACGTTGGATCGTCGTCTCGCCAACGCCGCCCAGGCGCTCGGCATCGCCGTCGTCGTTCCCCCGCCCCCGCCCTAACTCGCTCCTTAATCCGCCGGCGGCGTCACATAATACCCGTACAGCTCCGCCATCCCCAGCGACAGCGCCGTCACGATGGCGAATGCCACCACAATAACGACCACGCCTTTGAGCAATGAGCCGAATGTCCGCCCCGGCTGCGCAAGAGGGACCAGATTGAATGCAAGGCCCACGATCACGATGGCCGCCGCGCCATACGTGAACAGTTGCAGCGAGAACGGCTGAAAGATCATCACCAGCGCCAGCAGGCTGGCACCGACGATGCCGTATTCCACCGTCCGCGCCTGCCGCACGCTCATGCCGCGCTTCTTCTGGCCGCTCATTGAACGAGAACTCCGGTTTCGTCGAAGACGTGCAACTGACCCTGCTTGCACCGCACGCCGACTTTTTCGCCGACCGCGACCCGCGCGGTGTGCGACACGACACAGCGGATATCGGTGCCGTGCTCCAGCAGATGCAGCAGCATCTCCGCCCCCATCGGCTCGACCAGATCGACCACCGAATGCAGCGCATCGGGCACGTCCGGCGCCACGATCTCGAAGCTGCGCGGCCGCACGCCCAGCGTCACCTTGCTGCCTGCCGACAAGCGCACGGCGGCCGGATCGACCGCGGCCGAGATGTCCTCGCCGAGCAGATGGAACCGCGCAACGGCACCGCCCTCGGCGCTGTGCGCCACATCCAGCAGGGTCGCCGGCAACAGGTTCATCTGCGGCGTGCCGATGAAGCCCGCCACGAACAGGTTCGCCGGCCGCGAGAACAGATCGTGTGGGCTCGCCACCTGCTCTATCCGCCCCGCGCGCATCACGGCGATCCGGTCGGCCATCGTCAGCGCCTCGATCTGGTCATGCGTGACGATCACCGTGGGCTTGTCCAGATGCGCCAGCACTTCCTTGATCTGCGTGCGCATCGTCTGCCGCAACTGGATGTCCAGGCGGCTCAGCGGCTCGTCGAACAGGAAGCACGTCGGCGTCCGTACGATGGAACGCCCTACCGCCACGCGCTGCTTCTCGCCCTCGCCCAACTGATGCGGCCGGCGCTTCAGCACGCTTTGCAGCTCCAGCACCTTGGCCACACGCGCGATCCGCTCGGCGATCTGCGCGCGGGAAAGCCCTTCGGCGTGCAGTGGATAGGCCAGATTTTCCTCTACCGTCAGGCTCGGATACAGCGCGTAGAACTGGAACGCCATCGCCACGTTGCGGTCGCGTGCCGGCAACTCGTTGACGCGCCGGCCCGCGATGGTGATCTCGCCGTCGCTGGCGAAGTCCAGTCCCGCGATCATCCGAAGCGTCGTCGTCTTGCCGCAGCCGGACGGGCCGAGCAGGCACACCACTTCGCCAGCCGCCACCGTCAGGTTCGCGGCATTGACCGCAATCAGTTCGTTGAACCGCTTGGTGACATTGTGCAGCCGAATGTCGGATTGCGTCGCAGACATGCTTGTTCCGATCAGCGGCGAATGGTGCCGAACGTCACGCCGCGCAGAAGCTGATTCTGCAACGCGAACGTCACCAGCACGACGGGAATGATGAACAGGGTTTCCAGAGCCGACATCAGCCCCCAGTCCACGCCCATCGAACCGCCGATGGTGCGCACGATCTGCGCCGGCACGGTTCGCGTCTCCGGGCTCGTCAGCATCAGCGCAAAGACGAACTCGTTCCAGGTCAGGATCACGGCGAACACGAACGTCGCGGCCAACCCGGCATAGACTTGCGGCAGACAGATTTTCTTGAACACGCGCCACTCGCCGCTGCCGTCCATCCGCGCGGCGTCCTCGATGTCGCGGTCCAAATCGTCGAAGAAGCTCTTCACCATCCAGACCGAGAACGGCAGGTTGAACGCCGTGTACAGCGCAATGATCCCAACATATGTCCCGGACAATCCGAAGATGCGGAACAGCACGAAGATCGGGATGATGGCGATGATCGGCGGCATCATCCGCGTCGTCAGGATCATGAACAGATACGTGTCGTTGCCGCGCAGCGGAAACCGAGAGAACCCGTAGGCGGCAGCGGTGCCGATGATCAGCGCCAGCAGCACGCTGGTACCGCCGATGAATACACTGTTGAAAAAATACAGCCCGAACCCCGTCGCCTCGGCGTCGCCACCCTCGACGCTGGTGCGAAAGAACACCGAAACGAAATTGCTCAGCGTCGGCGCGAAGATGAACTTCATCGGCCACGCCAACGCGTCCTGCCGCGTCTTGAAGGCGGTCAGAATGATGAACAGAACGGGGAAGAAGTAGATCAGGCTGATGATCGCCGCCCCCAGCGTGCGGCCCCAGCCGGCGATGCCGACGGCGCGGATGTCGCGTTTGCTCATGGTCCCGTCGCTCTCAGTCGGAAGGTTCGGCGGCCGCGCTGCCGCGTGCCTGGATCGCGTACAGATACAGGCTGGTCAGAACGATCACTCCGAACAGCACGATGTAGCCGAGTGCGGAGGCGCTGCCGGTGCGGAAATAGTTGAATGCGACCCGGAACAGATAGACCGAGACGGTCTCCGTCGATGTGCCAGGCCCGCCCTCGGTCAGCACGTAGGGCACGTCGAAGATCTTGAACGTCTCGATGGTGCGGAACAGCAACGCCAGCAGCAGCAGGCTGCGGATATAGGGAAACGTGATCGTGCTGAAACGGCGCCACGCACTCGCGCGGTCGATCTCTGCCGCCTCGTAGAGATATTTCGGCACGCTCACCAGCCCCGCCAGCACCAGCAGCATGACGAACGGCGACCACATCCAGGCGTCGGCGAACACGATCGCCAGCGTTGCCTTCACCGGCGTATCGAGGATCACCACCGGCTCGTCCACGCCGGTCAGCCAGAAATGGATCGCCTGCACGCTGCGCGGGATGAAGCCGAACGTCGGCTCGTAGAACAGCCGGAAGAACACGCCGACCGCCGAAAGCGACAGCATCATCGGCGCCAGCACCAGCATCAGCAGGTAGCGCCGCAGCGGGAATTCCTTGGCAAACAACAGGGCCAGCAAAAACCCGATCACCAGTTGCAAGAACACGCTGCCAACGACGATCACCGCCGTGTTCTGAAACCGGCCCCAGACTTCGGGATCGGTGAACAGGTCGATGTAGTTGCCTAGGCCGTTCCAGCGCGGCGGCTTGGTGATGTATTTCGCGTTGTACGAAAAGAAGCTCAGCCCGTACGACCACAGCAGCGGGAAGATATTGACCACCACGAGCGTGACGATAGCGGGCGTGATCAGCAGCGCGCCCCGCCGCTCCGGGGCCATCAGCCAGCCCAGGAACCCGCGAGCGCTGCGCTCGGCCGGCGTTACCGCGATGGTCGTATCGGACGTCTGAAAGGGAGCGGTCGTCGTCATACAGAAAAACCGTGGCGGTAGGATTGGGGCAAGGGAAGGTCCCCTCCCGCGCGGGGAGGGGTTTTCGTCAACTCCGTCGGATCACTGGATCCGGCCGGCTTCCTTCAGCGTCTTGTCCTGGAACGCCGCCGCCGTATCCAGCGCCTGCTTGGCGGAGATCTGGCCGGTGATCGCCTTGTCGAACTGCTCCTGCTGCTCGGTCAGCAGCGGGAAGAATTCGGGGATGTGCCAGATGTCCTTCTGCCACTGGATGTTGTCGGCGAACGCGCGGCTGAACGGCGACCATGTGCCGTAGGCCGGGTCGTTCAGCACGCTCAGCATCCCGCTCTCGCCGCCGCCTTCCTTGACGAACTTCGTCTGCACTGGCGTCGAAAGCCACCATTTGCAGATGTCGAGCGCCTCGTGGACGACTTCTTCGCTGTTCCACGTCGTCAGCACGAAAGGCTGTCCGCCGATGTTGGCGAAGCGGCTGATCGAACCGTCGGACTTGCGCGCCCCCGGCGCCTGCGCAAACGCGCTCTTGTCGGCAACGCGGGAGACCTTCTTGTCGATCACCGGGCCAGCGACGCCGACCCAATCCACCACGGCCGCGACCTTGCCCTGCATATACAGGTCCTGGACGACGAAAATGTCCATCTGCCCGGTTTTGGCCACCGGAGGCGCCCATTTCAGCAGGTCGAGATACTGTTCCATCGCCTTGACCGCGATCGGCGAGTTCACCACGCCGGTCGCGGGCTTGGTGCCGGTTTCGTCCCAGATATCGCCGCCGTAGTCCCACACCATGCTGTTCACCTGCATGGAGGAGAAATCGTAGCCCTTACCGGCCTGATAGGCGACGCCATAGAAATCGTCGTCGGCCGTGCCGTCGCCCAGCGGCGACCCCTTCTTGCGGGTGAAGAACTCGCCAATCTGTCCCCACTCGTTCCAATCGACGTCCTGCCACTCGTGGTAGTAGCACGGCAGCGCCTTCTTGTACTTCGCCTTGAACGCCGCCTGCTCCTTCTTGTTACAGAACAGGTCGGTACGGTAAAACGTGACCAGATTGTCCGGGAACTGCGGAAACCCGTAATAGTTCGTGGACTTGTATGGGTAGCTGGAGGACGTGTCCTTCAGCACCTGATGCATGTCCGCGATCACCGCCTGCAACTCCGGGTCGGCATCGATATACTTGTTCAGCTTCAAATAATGGCCACCCTCGACGAAATCGCCCATCCACTGGCTGTCGGTGACGATCATCTGGTATTTCTTCTCGCCCGAGCTGAGCGAGGCGGCAACGCGCT
This sequence comes from Solirubrobacterales bacterium 70-9, assembly GCA_903970625.1. Lineage (GTDB taxonomy): Bacteria > Pseudomonadota > Alphaproteobacteria > Acetobacterales > Acetobacteraceae > CAJCJG01. The sequence goes on from CAJCJG010000264.1 coordinate 9,476, forward strand.
GATAGAAACTCGGCCATGGGATGAAGTCGATGACCAGCTTGACGTTGTTGCCGCTCTTGGCCTTGTAGGAGCGATTGAATTCCTCTTGCATGAAGCGGGTCGGCAGCCAGTCGGGCGCCGCCATGTTGATGATGATGTCCTTGGCCAGCGCCGGGGTCGGCACGCCCGCCCCCCCGATCAAGGCGCCGGCCGCGATAGCGGCCGCCGCGATGCTGAATTTCAGCCCTTGCATGGTCTTCTTGTCTCCCTTGGACGTTGTCGTTCTTGGTCTTGTTGGCACGGCCAGCCAGCCGGCAGCCGCCGGTCTAGGCCGCCGCCTCCGCCCGAGCGCCCATCGCGGTGCGACGGATGGACGTTCCGGTCTCCTGGGCGAATAAGCAGATCTGGTCGGGATCGACCGCGCATTCGATGGCATCGTCCACCGCGATCCGGTACGCCTGCTCCTGCGGCAACACCATGCGCAGCCGCGTGTCGCCACCGGCCACGATATCCAGGATCGTCACGTCGCCTAGCGGCTCTGTCAGATACACGCGGGCGGGAAAGCGCGGGCCGGCCTCGGCAGCGACGGCGGGCCAGATCGCCTGCGGCCGCAGCCCCACGGTCAGCTTCGTGCCCGCCGGAAAGCCGCCCAGCGCGCCGCGCCAGGGGCTCGCGTCCAGCCCCAGGAACGGCAGGTCGATGCTACGGCCGCCGCCGCTCTCACGCAGCGTCCCCGGCACCAGATTGATCGGCGGGTCGCCCACCAGGGAGGCGACGAAATCGTCGTCTGGCGTCTCATACAGGGCCGAGGGCGTGTCCACCTGCGTAATCCGCCCCTGCCGCAGCACGCCCACGCGCGCGCCCATGCTCAGCGCCTCCAACTGGTCGGGCGTGGCATAGACGATCGTGGTGGTGCGCAGCTCCCGGTGCAGCCGCTTGAACTCGGCGCGGGTGTCGTGCCGCAGCTTGGCGTCCAGATTGGTCAGCGGTTCGTCCAGCAACAGCAGCTTGGGCCTGCGGATCAGCGCCCGCCCGATCGCGCACCGCTGCTGCTCGCCGCCCGACAGCGTGCTCGGCTTTCTCGCGAGTGTATGCGTCAGCCGCAACATCTCCGCGACCTCGGCGACGCGCCGCTTGATGTCCTCGCGCGGCACCTTCGCTTCCCGCAGCGGGTACGCCAGATTCTCGAACGTCGAGAGATGCGGATATAGCGCGAAAGTCTGGAACACCATCGCGGTATCCCGCGCCCGCACCGGCAGATCGTTCAGGTCCCGCCCGCCGATCAGGATGCGACCCCCATCGGGCTTTTCGATTCCGGCGATGATCCGCAGCAAAGTCGTCTTGCCCGCCCCGCTCGGTCCCAGAATCGCGAAGAATTCGCCGGACGGCACCGTTAGCGACACGCCGCGCAGCGCCTCGACAGCGCCAAATCGTTTCTGTACGTCGCCGATAACGAGTTCCATTCGCACTCAGCCGGCGAATATCGTCGTGGCAATATGGCACGGCTGCTGGACCAGCATTGGACCGGCTCCCTCCCCCTTTTTGTGTCCGTTCGTTATGATAGCCGCAGGATTGCGCTGCGTTTCTATCTGGACAGCCATATTGGTATTACCACCTTGGCCTGGAGCGCAACGGGATTCTGATGTTGCGCTGCGGGGTCGATCCGATTCCTGTTCGGGCTTGCACCGCAATCCGCCGCCCCGCTATCGTCCGCGACGACACCTCTGGTCCTGCCAGAATGGTGATCCAAGGGGCGCCCAAGCGCCCCACCTCAGGGGAGGCCGCCATGCATCCGCCATCGCATGTCCGGACAGTCGTGCGCGCGGCATGAGCGACCGCAACGCTCTCGTCGGCCGGCTGGTTCCGTTCCTGCTGCTGCGGCGCTACGAACCCGGGGAGCGCGTGCCGTCCGAGCGCGAACTCGCCGGCCGCTTCCATGTCAGTCGTGGCCAGATCCGCGAGGCGCTGTCGTACCTGGAAGCCCTGCGCGTCATCGAGCGTCGCGCCAAATCCGGCATCTACATGGCCCCCGCCGAATCCGGCGCTGACGCGCTGGCCCCGACCGCGCCAACCATCCCGCTGACCGCCGCCGACGTACGCCAGTCGGTCGAACTGCGCCGCATCCACGAACTTGCCGCCATCGCCCTGGCCTGCGAACGCCGCACGGAGGACAATCTGGCTCGCCTGCGCCACATCCTTGCCACCGAAGCCGCCCACGTCGCCGCTGGCCGCAGCATGGCCGACGACGATCGCCTGTTCCATGCGGAGATCGTCCACGCCACGCAGAACGCGGTGTTCGCCCGCATCGTCGGCATTTTCCATCTGATGACAGCCGCCCAGCGCGCGCTCTATTTCCGCGACGCCGCGCGCGGCCAGCAATCGCATGCCGAACACGTCCGCCTGCTCGCCGCCATCGACCGCCGCGACGCCGACGAAGCGACCACCCTGATGGAAGCCCACCTGCAAGGCGTCGATCGCAACTGGCACCATCTGATCGAACGCGACGAGGTCCGTGTCGCGGCCGAGGCGACCTGAATGAGCGGCGCGCTCACCCTGCCCGCCGTCCAGACTGCGGCCAAAACGTCGCGCGGCACGTTCGCGGACAGCACACGCGGCTGGCAATTGATCGCCCCCGCCATGGTCGTTCTGTGCCTGATGAACCTCGTGCCGATTCTCTGGTCCATCGGCATGGGCTTCTTCCGCTACCGCGCCGACCGGCTGCGCACCCCGCCGCACTTCCTGGGACTTTCGAACTACCTCGACCTGCTGACCGACGACGACATCTGGGAGCGCGTCACCAACACCGGCCAGATGATTCTGGGCAGCGTGCTGCTGCAAATCGCCGTGGGCGCGGCACTCACGGGCCTGTTCTACCGCCCGTTCCCCGGCCGCCGGCTGGTCCTGATGCTGGTGCTGGCGCCGATGCTGCTCTCCACCGTCTTCGTCGGCACCTTCTTCAACTTCTTCATCCTGCCGCCGTTCGGGCTGGTGCCGATGCTGCTGGGCGCCGTGCTCGGCCACCCGGTCAACCCGCTCGCCTCGCCCGCCGGCGCGATGGCCAGCCTGATCGTCGCCGACGCCTGGATGTGGTCGCCGTTCGTCATGCTGATGCTGATGGCGGGCCTGTCCAGCGTGTCGAAAGACCTGTGCGAAGCCGCCGAAATCGACCGCGCAGGGCGCTGGAATCGCTTCCGCACCGTCATCTTCCCCTCGCTGCAAGGCGTGCTGCTGCTGGCGGTGCTGTTCCGAATCATCGAAAGTTTTAACGCCTTCGATCTCGTCTTCACCATCACCAACGGCGGCCCCGGCACGTCCACCGAAACCCTGTCCACGGAAATCTACGGCGACGCGTTCGTGCTGTTCGAAACCGGCCGCGCCTCGGCGCTCGCCAATTTCTCGACGTTCGTCATCATCGTGCTGGCCAATTTGTATTTCCAGGCCATCCGCGAACGCAATCGCGACAGTCCGGCGCCGGCATGACTCCCGACTCCGATCACCCCATGTTCCGCCCCGCCGGCTGGCGCCGCACCGCCGCCTGCGCCTGCGTCGGAGTCATATATTTCATCCCCGTTCTCTGGATGCTGCTCGCCGGCATCAAGACGCGGCAGGACGCGATGGCGACCCCGCCGAAACTGTTCTTCGCGCCGACGCTGGACCATTTCCGCAGCTTGTTCACAGGCTTCACGCCCGAAGGCCAACAGGTCTTTCCTGCCGGCTTCATTTTCTACGTCTTCAACAGCCTGTTCATTTCAGCCACCAGCGTCCTGCTGGCCATGATCCTCGCCCTGCTCGCCGCCTACGGCGTCGCCCGCATGAGCATTCGCGGCACCCACTGGCTGATGTTCTACACGCTGGCGATGCGCATGATCCCGCCGCTGACCACGATCATTCCGCTCTACGTGATCTTCAGCAAGCTCGGCATGGGCGGGACCTACCCCGAGATCATCCTCGTATACACCGCCTTCAACCTGCCGTTCGCGATCTGGATGCTGCGCAGTTTCCTGTCCGAATTGCCCCGCGCGGCGGAGGAAGCCGCGTGGCTGGACGGCACGTCGCGGCCGATGATTCTCTGGCGCATCTGCCTGCCGCAACTGCGCGGCGGCCTCGCCGCCACCGCCATCATCGCCTTCGTGTTCACCTGGAACGATTTCCTGTTCAGCCAGATCCTGACCGGTCAGGATACCCGCACCATCCCGATCGCCCTGCTGCGCGTGCTGGGGGCCGATGTCGGCACCGACTGGGGCCTGTTCGCGGCGGGCGGCGCGATCTATCTGGCCCCGGTGCTGCTGGTCGCCTTCTTCCTGCAAAACCAGTTGCTGCGCGGCGCGACCTTTGGGACGGTGCCGCGCTGATCCCTGGAGCGCCGCATGCCCGACCTGAAAGCCACCACCGTCCCCGTCACGCCGTTCCAGCAGAACTGCCTGCTGCTGTGGGATGCCGAGACCGCGCGCGGCAGCGTGTTCGACCCTGGCGGCGACGCCGAAAAGATTTTTGCGGCCATCCGCAAAGCCGGCTTCGCGGTGGAGAGCATCCTGCTGACCCACGGCCATCTCGACCACGCCGGCGGCGCCGAACCGCTGCAACGCCTGCTGGCGGACGCCGGCCAAAAGGTGGAGATCGTCGGCCCCGACATCCGCGACCAATTCCTGCTCGACGGCATCACCAACCAGGCCGCAAAGTACGGCATCAGGGGCCTGGAGAACTGCACGCCAGATCGCTGGCTGGCCGAGGGCGACACCGTGCAAGCCGCCGGCCTCACATTCGACGTGCTGCACTGCCCCGGCCACACGCCCGGCCACGTCGTCTTTTCGTCCCCGACCGCCAGAGTGGCCATCGTCGGCGATGTCCTGTTCCGCGCCGGCGTCGGCCGTACCGATTTCCCCTATGGCGACACCGCCGCCCTGATCCGCTCCATCCGCACCAAACTGTTCCCGCTCGGCGACGACGTGTCGTTCATGTGCGGCCACGGCCCCAGCTCCACCATCGGCGCGGAACGGCGGAGCAACCCGTTTCTGGCGGATTGAGTGACGCAGGAACTCACCAAGGCGGCCGTGGAGGATGCTTTCCGGGAGATGGGCGAGATCCTCGCCCGATCCGGGAAAATGGCTGAAATCGCCGTCTATGGTGGCGCGGCGATCATGCTCCAGTTCGACGTGACGTTCCGCACCGCCGACGTGGACGCCCATGTCCAGTCCGGCGACCACGGCGCGCTCATGGACGCGGCAAAGAAGGTCGCCGAACGCCGTGGCTGGCTCCGCTCCTGGCTCAGCGAGGCCGTCACCGTCTATCTCGGGGCCGCAGGCGGCACCACGCTGTACGGCAGCTACCCCAGCGAAACGCGCGTGGGCTTGAGGGTCTATGTCGCGACGCCCGATTATCTGCTGGCCATGAAACTGCGCGCTCTGCGCGTCGGCCGGCGGGATGAGGACGACGCCGTGATGCTGGCCCGCGCCAGCAACATCGTGAGCCTCGACGCGATGCTCGCCGTGCTACAAAAATATTTCCCCAAGGAGCCGCCTGATGCCAAGCGCATCGCCATCGTCGGCCAGTTTGCGAACACGCTGAATGCGCCCGCCGCCCCAAAGCCTGGCTGACGCGGTCGCGCGCTACCTGCGCGACGGAAATGGCCAGGAAGGTGCCTTCCAAGTCCTCATCGACGAATTTTTGGACGCCTTTTACACCGAGACCGACCCGGCCATCCGCCAAACCATGATCGACGCGGCCCCCCCAGCCACCGGCGATGAACGACAGGACGCCTTTGTCGGCGCCATCGGCGAACACTTGGCCCGCCGCTGGCGCCTGCGCATCCCGGAGTGGAGCGACGCCCCGTGGCGGATGGTGGCCGATCCATGGTTCGTCGGCCAAATGGGTGTCGGTCTGTCTGGCCTGTTCCTGATTGAAAGCCCCATCGCCTTCCGCCGCCGCCGCATTTTCACCGAAGCCGAGCCGCTGCGCCGCGCCCGGATGCCGCGCGACTAGGAGGGTTTCTGGCCCGTCGTCGTCGGTGCCGGTGGCGGGGTGCCCTGGTCGCCGGCCGGTTGGGCGGCGACCGTGCTCGGCTTGCTGTCGGTCGCCGCCGAGTCGGTCCACGGGCAAGCGAGCGCCGGTACCGCAGCGACAGCGAGGAAGGTGGCGGCAATCAAAAGACGGATCATCTCGCGTTCTCCTGAATAAGTGCCTGACACACGATCATCGCTGCAACCGGGGCCAAAACGCAAGACGAATGCCGTTCGTCCTACCCGCTCACCCCGAGTTTCTCCGCGAGCCCGATCCGCTGCAATTTCCCCGTCGGCCCCTTGGGGATTTCCGCCAAAAACACGAAGCGTCTTGGCACCTTGAACGGAGCCAGTCGTGCGAGCGCAAACGCCCGCAACGCGTCCGAATCCGCCGTCGCCCCTTCCCGCAATACCACGGCGGCGGCCACTTCCTCGCCGAGTTGCGAATGCGGCATGGCGAATGTCACCACTTGCTGCACTGCCGGATGATCCATCAGCACGGTATCCACCTCGACCGGGGAGACTTTTTCACCCGCCCGGTTAATGATTTCCTTCAACCTTCCGGTCAGGCGCAAATAACCGTCCGCGTCGATAATCCCCTGGTCGCCGGTGCGAAACCAGTCTCCCGCAAAGGCTTTCAAGTTGGCATCCGGGTTGTTTTCGTAGCCAGCCGTAACATTGGGTCCCCGAATGACAATTTCTCCCAAATCACCGGAAGGCAACAGGTTTCCCGCGTCGTCCATAATGCCGATCTCCGGCCCGGCAGCGATGCCGACGCTGCCCGGCACGCGCGGCGCCGGCGGCAGCGGGTTGCTCGCCATCTGATGCGCAGCCTCGGTCATCCCGTAGGCTTCGATGACGGGCACGCCAAACATGTCCTCCAACGCCAACATCACCTGCGGCGGCAACGACGCCGAGGAGGAACGAATAAACCTCAATCTTCCGCCGGAAATCGCACTTTTGCCGCGGGCCGCCACGCTCAGAAGCGTCTGGTGCATGGTCGGCACGGCGGTAAACCAAGTCGGCCGCGCCTCGGCATACCAGCCGAAGAACTTGAAAGCATTGAAGCCGGGAGAGCAAACGACGCTGCCGCCGGCCGCAAGGGAGGCCAGAACCGCCGCGATCAATCCATGGATATGGAACAGCGGCATGATGTTCAGGCACACATCGTCCGGCGCCAGCGCCAGCGTGCGGACAATATTGTCGGCCGATGCCGTCACGTTGGCGTGGCGAAGCGGCACGATTTTCGGCCGCGATGTCGTGCCGGACGTGTGCAGGACCAAGGCTTCGTCGTCCGCCCCGGCAAATCCGCCGAGATGAGGTGCGCCGGCCAGACCCGCAGGCGCCACGAGCGAAAAATCCCCGGCTGGCCCATCCGGATTCGGCACCAACTCCAGCACCGGCACGCCCCGCCGCTCCGCGACAGCCCGCACCGGCGTCTCGAAACCTTGCAGGACGATCAGCGCACGCGCCCGCAGATCGCCGAGGTAGAAATCGAACTCGCTTGACAGATAAGCGGGATTCAGCGGCGCCGTGGTCGCCCCCGCCCCGATCGCGACAAATGCGGCGGCCATCTCGGGTCCGTTCGGCAGCACGATCGCCACCCGGTCCCCTCGCCCGATGCCGCACGCATTGAGTCCGGCCACCGTCCGCGCCGCAAGTTCACGCAACCCGCGATAGGTCATCGCTGGCCGGCCCGGCGCGCCGATGGCCGGTGCGTCTTCGGCTCCGCGCGCAATCAGGGCGGCCACGCTGCCGAGTTCCTCGTTCGCGAAGATGGTCATGTCGTCTGCTCCGGCAGTTTGGCGCGCAACAGTCGGAATATATCGCCAACCACGTAGATCGAATCTATTTCTGCCTCACCGAAGCTGACCCCCAGCCGTTCCTCCAGCATCAGAATAAGATTCACGAACTGCACTGAATCGAAGCCGAAGAAGTCGCGAAGGTTCTGGTCCGCCACGTAGCCGATGGTGGGCTGCTGGAATGCCTCCCGCATGGCGTCGATCAGTTTTTCACGCAATTCGTCGTCGTTCACTGCGCGGCTGCCTGCGACGCCGGGTCGGCATAGGCCTCGTGGAACCGCCACGCTCGGCCGATCAATCCCACCCAACGCTCGACATCGGCCGCGCCGGAGTCGCGCGCCAGTCCGCCACGCAACAGCCCAGGGGCCACCTGATCCACCTGCCCGCTCGGCTGCCCATCCGGCACGATGTAGAGCAATGTATGGCGCCCGAAGCGTGCCAAGGCGTCGGCCAGCGGCCGAACCTCCTCCTCGCACAACGGCTCGTCGCGCCGCAAGACGAAGATGCGGCCCGGCCCCCGCAATGTTTCCAACAGCTTACGCCGCAGGTAGCCCAGCTTCATCGCCTGCCGCTTCAACGCCGTCTCCGCGTCCGCCTCATCGGCATAAGATTGCGTCGCCCACCGGAACCCGTAGCGCGGCAGCGACACGACATATTCCGGCCGCGCAGAGTCGGTGAGCGCGATGGTCAAAGCCGATGCGTCGCCGACCGCCGCGAACTCCTCGGCAAAGGCGGCCAGTAGGCCCGGCAACGGCACGTCGGCGAAGCGGAACAACCCCAGAAGATCGAGCCCCACCTTGCGCTGCACGATACCGAAATCGCTGTTGTCGCCGAGACTTTCGCACGCCCGCAGCATGGAGGCCGGGCTCGGCAGCGACGCGTCGGACGGTTCGGCGGCCGGTCCGGGTGCGGGCGCGGACGGTTCCGGCAGCGACGCAGCAACCTGCACGGCCGCGTCGCCGGCCCGCAAATCCCAGGCGTTCGCGGCCAGCCGGAGCCAGTCGTTGGCATTCGTCGCCGACATGACGTCCTCATTCGGCGCGAATGCAGCTATATGGCCGCGCATCAGGCCGGGGGCGAGGCGCTCCACCTCGCCGTTGCGGCCGGGCGCCGCGCCCGGCACCACGAACAGCAGCGTGTTGCGCCCGTGCCGGTTCAGCGCCTCCCAAACCGCCCGCGCGTCAGCCTCCGTCAGCGGGTCCATTCTCTTGATAACAAATATCTTTCGCGATGCCCGCAGCGTCTCCAGGAACTTGCGGCGGACGAAACCAAGCTTCGTGGCCTGTTGGCGGCGCGTCGTCTCGGCGTCGGCCTGATCCGTGTGAACGAACGTGTGCCAGCGCATCTTGTAGGCATCGACCGCCAGAAGATACTCCGGCCGCTTGCCCTCGCTCACGGCCACCGAGATCGCGTCCGGATCGCCGATGGCGGCGAAATCGTCGGCAAAGCCTCGCAATATGCTGTCGAGCGACGCGTAGCCGAAGCGGAACAGCCCGAGCAATTCGGTGTCCAGCTTGCGCTGTGCGATGCCGAACTCGCAATTTTCCCCGAGACTCTCGAAATCGCGCAGCAATTCGGCCGGCGTCATCCCGAGATCCGAGATCACCACGGCAGGCAAATCGTCGTCCGACACCGAACAGAACCGCGCGGCGACGCCGGATGCGACGGATGCCAGTGCGGTCGGCGCAGGCACGGCTACATCGGCCGGTACGATGACCGGCGCGAACTGCGGCACCGGGGGCACCTTCACAACCTGTCCAGGCGTCGGCACGACCGCCGGCGCCGTCGCCGTCGCCGGCAGATCGGCCTGGGCGCGCAACGTCCACGCATTGGCACACAGCCGCAGCCAGTCGTACGGGGCCGCGTTGGTCACATCGTCATACGGCGTGAAGGCCCCGATATGCCCCCGCATCAAGCCGGGACCTAGCAGCTCCACCCGCCCGTTTTGGTCCGGCGATGCACCGGGGACCACATACATCAGCGTGTTGCGGCCATGGCGGTTCAACGCGCGCAGCACCGGCAGGGCTTCCGCCAGGGCCAGCGGGCGCTCTCGCTTGAGCAGGAAGATTTTTCGCGAGGCCCGCAGCGTCTCCATGAACTTCCGCCTCAGGAACCCAAGCTTGATTGCCTGGTCGCGCAGGGTCGCCGCCGCGTCGGCCTCGTCGCCATGCACGAACGTGTGCCACCGCAGCGCGTAGGCGGCGACCGCGACCACGAATTCGGGACGTGTCGTATCGCTCAACGAAATCGACAGCGACGCGGGATCGGCGAGCAGCGCGAAATCCTCCTCGAACGCGCGCAGCAGGCTATCGAGCGGCGTGAAGCCGAAGCGGAAGAGGCCGAGCACTTCGGCCTCCATCTTGCGCTGCGCGATGCCGAATTCGCAGTTTTCCCCCAGACTTTCGAAATCGCGCAGCAACGCGGCCGGTGTCAGGCCGAGGGCTTCGGTGATGGCAGCAGGCAGGTCGGCGTCCGACACGCCGCAAAACCGGTCGGCGGTCGCGTACGGCTCG
>CAJCJG010000265.1 GCA_903970625.1 Solirubrobacterales bacterium 70-9
TGCGGTTCTGTTCGGCGGTCAGCGCGTCGATGGCCTCCGCCTCCGCCAGCAGCGCCGCATCGACGGTCAGGGTTGCCAGAATCTGCCCCAGTTCCTCGTCCCGCGCCCGTTCGCGAGTCAGATCGCCGGTCGCTTGTGTCAATGCCAGCGTCGCCCGCTCGCGCTGCGCGTCCGCGTCGGCGGGCAGTTTTGCCACCTCGCCCATCGCCTCGCGCTCGGCGAGTGCGGCGGCGCGGGCGCGTAGGGCGGGGGCGGTGCGGCGGATGCGCTCCAGCCGCGCCCGCTCGGCATGCAGCGTTTCCGCCTCGCGCCCATTGGTGTCGCGCGCCTCGGTCAGCCGCTGTTGCGCCGCCTTCTTTTCTTTGTAGTCGGCCGGTTCCACGCCGCGCGAATCCAGCGCCTGTCGCGCCGCCTTGAACTGCTCGGCCGCGACATGGAACGCACGCGCCCCACGCCGGTCGCCATACAGTTGCGCGGCGTCCCGCCCAAGCTTGTCCACCAGCGCGCGGAACCCGCCCATCCCGATCGTTGCTTGCAGAACGCTTTCGCCGACTTCGCCCTTCTCCTCCAGCATTGCCGCACCACCCTTGCGGAGTTCGGCGGCGTCCAGGCCGAACACCCGGTCGAACCGTTCGCGCGTCGCACCGCCGAGGAATGCCAGCATCGCGCTTTCCGGCAATGGCCGGTCGTGGCCGTCGAGCAAATCGTCCTTCCGCCGCTTCAGCCGGAAGAAAGTCTCCGGCCGCCCGTCGCCCGCCCGCACGGCGACGCCCAGCCGCAAATCCTTGCTGTCGTGCAAAAACGCGAACTCGGAGCGATGCGGAAAGCCGAACAGCGCGTCGCCGATGGCGGCCAGCGCCGTCGATTTGCCGGCCTCGTTGGCGCCGAGCACCACGTGCAGGCCGCGATCCGCCGGAAACGCCAGTTCCAGATCGGAGAGATGGCCGTAGCGGTGCAGCGCCAGCCGCTCGATCCTCATGGCGCCGGCTCCCCCGCCAGCGCCTGCGCCACCATCTGCCACGCTTCTTCGGACAGCGTCGCAAGGTCGTCGCGCGTCGGCGGCGCCGCCCGGCCGGGGATCAGACCGGCGAGGGCGGCAAAATCGTCGAGCAGGCGCGTGCAAATCTCCGGATCGTCCAACCCGGCAAGGAACGGTGCCCGCAATTGCGCCACCGCGTCGAGGTCGGCGGCGGCCAGCGCCGTCGGCAGGCGCGTTTGCAGCCGCACGCGCTCGATGAACACGTCGCCCCCGACGGACGCGGCGGCGTTGCGCATCTCCGCCTCGATGGCGTCCGGCTCCGCCAGCATCGCGGCGTGGCAGGTGGTGGCGCCGGCCAGAGTCAGGCGAACGATCAGCGGCCGCCCCTCCGCCTCGTCGCGTGCGGCCGTCAGCGCAAGGCGCGCGCGGGTGGCGATGTCGGCGACGGTCTCCGCACCCGAGGCATCGACGCCCACCTGCGCCCAGCGCAGCACGTCGATGCTGCGATGCTCCAGCCCGACGATGCGGCCGTCCCGCGCCTCGACCAGCGTAACGCCCTTGGCGCCGGTCTCGTTCGGATGGCGGCCCTGGATGTTGCCGGGAAAGACGATGAACGGCCGCTCGTGCAGCACGCGCCGCTGGTGGATGTGGCCGAGCGCCCAGTAGTCGTAGCCCTTCGCCGCCAGCGATTCCACGGCGCAGGGCGCGTAGGTCGCGTGCTCGCCCGGATCGTCGGCGGAGGTGTGCAGCACGCCGATGTTCAGCCGCCCGGCGACCGGCGCCGGATACGTCAGCGACAGATCCTCCGGCACCGCGCGATTGGGGAACGAGCGGCCGTGCAGGACGACCCCAAACTCGTCCAGCCGCATCGTCTCGGTCTTCAGCGACGAAAACACATGCACGTTCGGCGGCGGCTCCAGCGTCCGGGTGATCACCGATTGCGCGTCGTGGTTGCCGCGCACCAGAAAGCACGGCCGGCCTAGCCGCCGCATCTCGCCGGCCACGAACAACCCGGTGCTGAAATCCCGCCAATCGGAATCGTAAAGATCGCCGGCGATGACGACGAATGCCACGTCCTCGGCAATGGCGAGGTCGATCACATTGGCCAGTGCGCGGCGCGTGCAATCTCGTGTGACGTGGGCCGGAATGTCCCCAAAATGCCGGATGCCGGACAGGGCGCTGTCGAGATGGATGTCGGCCGCGTGCAGGAATTTCATTCGGACTCGCTATACGCCGGGAATGTAGCAAGGCCCCGGAATGCCGGGATGCGCGTCCAGCACCGATTCGTCGATGGTCAGGCCCAGGCCTGGCAGATCGGGCGCCTCGACATGGCCGTCCACCACCGGATAGGCGTGGCCGGCGAGGTCGGTGCGGAACGGGTTGATGTCGCCCACGTCGGCCTCGAAGATCAGCGCGTTGGACAGCGACGACAGCAGATGCACGCTGGCGGCGGTGGACATGATCGTATGGGCGGTGTGCGGTGCCGCCAGCAGATGCCACGCGCCGGCCATGTCCATGATCTTCTTCACCTCGCTGATGCCGCCCGCCTTGGTGCAGTCGGCCTGCACGATGCCGATGCAGCCCTGCGAAAACAGGTCGCGAAACGCCTGCCTCGTGTAGTGGTTCTCGCCGGCGGCAATCGGGACCGGCGTGCGTTTGGCGAGGTCCGCGTAGGCCTGCAAATTGTCCGGCGTGAACGGTTCCTCCAGCCAATAGACGCGGTATTTGTCGCAGTAGGCGAGCACTTCGGGCAGATCGAGCGGCGTGTAGCGGGTGGCGGCATCGACGGCGATGTCGAGGCCGTCCCCGAACGTGCGGCGAATGTGGCCCACCCGCTCGGCGTCGCGTTTGGGATGGTCGCCGACGCGCAGTTTGATGGCGGTGTAGCCCGCGTCCACCAGTTTGCGAACCTCGCCCTCCAGCACCTCCGGCGGCTTGAACCCCAGCGAGATGCCGCCGGCATAGGCGCGAATTTTCCGCTGCGCCCCGCCGAGCAGGCGAAACACCGGCTGCCCGAGCAGCTTGCCCTTCAAATCCCACAGCGCGATGTCGATGCCGGAGAGCGCGATGACGCTCCCGGCGCCGAGGCCGTGGGTGACGATCTGCTGCCGGCACAGCCGCGCCCAGATGCCCTCGGTGTCGAACGGGTCGGCCCCCAGGATCAGCGAGCCGAGGCCCTTTTGGACGATCTCGGCCATCGCCGTCGGGTTCTGGCCGTGATGCGCCTCGCCGTAGCCGACGGTGCCGTCGTCGGCGGTCACGCGCACCACCACGCAGTCGCGCTTGACGTTGGTGCCGAGGCCGAGCCGCACGAGGTCGCCGGACAAGGCGCGCGAATGGGCGGTGGCTCGGATGGCGACGATCTTGACCATTGCTGTCCTCCGAAGGTTTGTTGGGACGGATAGCCAAAAGCGGCCCGCAGGGCCATTCGGGAAAGCCGGCTCGGCGGCGCCGTGCCCCGCTTGCGCCCCACGCAACCCCGTGCTTCGGTGTACGCAGGGGTCGATGCAAACGAAGGCGGGGGTGCTGGTGGCCTACGCGCTGCAACAGTTGATCAATGGCGTGACGCTGGGGATGATCTACGGCCTGATCGCCGTTGGTTACACCATGGTCTATGGCATCATTGGCATGATCAATTTCGCCCACGGCGACGTGTTCATGATTGGCGCGTTCCTGTCTCTCATCGGCCTGACCCTTCTCGCCGGGTTCGGCATGACCTCGGTTCCGCTGGCCTTGGCGATTTCACTCGCGGCTGCCTGCGCCATCGCGGCGCTGTACGGCTGGACGGTCGAGCGGATCGCCTACCGCCCCTTGCGTGGGTCGTTCCGGCTGGCGCCGCTGATCAGCGCCATCGGCATGTCGATCGTGCTGCAAAACTTCGTACAGGTCTCCCAGGGCGCGCGCGACCTGAACCTGCAACCGTTGATCCCGGGCGGAATGGCGATCTTCGAGGAAAATGGCTTCGTCGTGCAGTTGTCGTGGATGCAGGTGGTCATCTCCATCGTCACGCTGGCGTTGCTAGCCGTCTTTACCTGGCTGGTCACGAAAACACCGCTCGGCCGCGCCATGCGCGCCTGCGAGCAGGATTTGAAGATGGCCAGCCTCCTCGGCATCGACACCGACCGCACCATCAGTCTGACATTCGTGATCGGCGCGATACTGGCGACGGTCGCCGGCATGCTGTTCCTGCTGTATTATGGCTCGATCAATTTCTTCATCGGCTTCTCCGCCGGCGTGAAGGCGTTTACGGCTGCGGTGCTCGGCGGCATCGGCAGCCTCCCCGGCGCAGTCCTCGGCGGTCTCGCCATCGGGCTGATCGAGAGTTTCTGGTCGGGCTACGCGAGCGTTCCGTACAAGAACGTGGCCGCGTTTTCCGTGCTGGTGATCGTGCTGATCTTCATGCCGTCCGGCCTGCTCGGCCGCTCGGATGTCGAGAAGGTATGAGCGCGCGCCCGCTGGCCCCGGCCGCGATCCTGCGTGATGCCGGGCTGTCCGCGCTGGTGGCGTTCGGATTGTTCGTGGCCCTGATCGGCCTGCGGCTGGTGCCCACCGACAATGGCTTGGCGCTCGAACAACGCTGGCGCGCGTTGCTGGCGATTGTTGGTGCCGTGTTCGTCGGCCGGTTGCTGATGCTCGGCTGGCGCGCGTGGCGGCCGGCTGGTGCCCCCACGCCGCGCGTGCTGGCCGAATCGATTCGCCGCAGCGCGCGCTGGGTGGCGCCGCTGTTCCTGCTGCTGGCACTGGCGTTGCCGCTCTTCGCCGGCCGCTACGTGATCGACGTCGGCATCCTGGTGCTCACCTACGTCATGCTGGGTTGGGGGCTGAACATCGTCGTGGGCCTGGCCGGCCTGCTCGACCTCGGCTACGTCGCGTTCTACGCGGTCGGCGCCTATTCCTACGCCCTGTTCTCCACCACGTTCCATTTCGGTTTCTGGACGACGCTGCCGGTGGCGGGCCTGCTGGCCGGCCTTTGGGGCGTGCTCCTGGGCTTCCCGGTATTGCGCCTGCGCGGCGATTATCTGGCCATCGTCACGCTCGCGTTCGGCGAGATCATCCGCGTGGTGCTCATCAACTGGACGAGCTTCACCGGCGGGCCGAACGGCGTGTCCGACATCCCGCGCCCGACGCTGTTCGGGCTGAAATTCAACGGCAGCGGCGACCCGGACACGTTTGCCGCGTTCTTCGGCGTGGACTACAGCATCACGCAGCGGTTTGTGTTTCTTTACTACGTCATCCTGGGGCTCGCGCTGCTGACCAACTGGGTGTCGCTGCGGCTCCGGCGCCTGCCGCTCGGGCGTGCTTGGGAGGCGCTGCGCGAGGACGAGATCGCCTGCCGTGCGCTCGGCATCAACGTGACCGTGACCAAGCTGACCGCGTTTGCCATCGGCGCCACCTTCGGCGGCTTTGCCGGCGCCTTCTTCGCGACGCGGCAAGGGTTCGTCAGCCCGGAGAGCTTCACCTTCATCGAGAGCGCGCTGGTGCTGGCCATCGTGGTGCTCGGCGGGCTCGGCAGCCAGTTGGGCGTGGCGCTGGCGGCGCTGGTAATGATCGGGGGCACGGAACTGTTCCGCGATTTCGCCGAATACCGGATGCTGGTGTTCGGGATCGCGTTGGTGGTGATGATGGTGCTGCGGCCGCGCGGCCTCGTCTCCGGCCGCGTGCCCTCGGTGTCGCTCGGCAAGCCCAAGGAGATCGCGGCGGATCTGGTCGCGCAGGGGCGGGGCTGAAGGGCGCCACGATGACCGCACCATTGCTCTCGGTCGAGCATCTGACCATGCGGTTCGGCGGGCTGACGGCCGTGTCGGCGCTGTCTTTCGCGGCGCGTGCGAACCAGATCACCGCCGTGATCGGCCCGAATGGCGCCGGCAAGACCACGGTGTTCAACTGCATCACCGGCTTCTACCGGCCGACATCCGGCACGATCCAGTTGCATCATCCGGAAGGCTCGTCCTACGCGTTGCAGTCGCTGGCCGGCCACCTGATCGCCCGCCGCGCCAAGGTGGCACGCACGTTCCAGAACATCCGCCTGTTCGCCGGCATGACGGTGCTGGAGAACCTGATGGTCGCGCAGCACAACACGCTGATGCCCAACGTGGTCAGCGGTTTGCTTGCCGTGTTCGGATTGGGCGGCTACCGCCATACGCAAAAGCTGGCGATCGAGAAGGCGACGACGTGGCTGGAGGCCGTCGGCCTGATCGGCCGCGCCGACGATCCGGCCGGCTCGCTGCCGTACGGCCAGCAGCGGCGGCTGGAAATCGCCCGCGCGATGTGTACCGACCCGGCGCTGCTATGCCTTGACGAGCCGGCCGCCGGCCTCAACCCCCGCGAAAGCGACGAACTGTCCGAACTGCTGATCCGTATTCGCGGGGGCGGCTGCTCGATCCTGCTGATCGAGCACGACATGGGCGTCGTGATGCGGATTTCCGATCATGTCGTCGTGCTCGACCACGGCAAGAAGATCAGCGACGGCACGCCGGCCGAGGTTCGCGCGGACCCCAAAGTCATCGCCGCCTATCTGGGCGAAGGCGACGAGGACGAGACTCCGGCGGACGCCGAGGAAGCCGCGTGACCGCCTTGTTGCGGCTGCACGGGGTCACGGCCTTCTACGGCGCGATCCAGGCGCTGAAGGGCGTGGATCTGGAGGTCAATCAGGGCGAGATCGTCACGCTGATCGGCTCCAACGGCGCGGGCAAGTCCACGCTGATGATGACGATCTGCGGCAATCCCCGCGCGCGCAGCGGCGAAATCCACTACGACGGCAGCGACATCACCCAACTGCCGACGTTCGAGATCATGCGGCGCGGCCTTGCCCAGTCGCCGGAAGGGCGGCGGATTTTCCCGCGCATGTCGGTACACGAAAACCTGCTGATGGGCGCCTACGGCCGCGCGCCCGGGGAGGCGGCGGAGGATATGGAGCGGATTTTCGCTCTGTTCCCCCGGCTGAAGGAGCGGCTGGCGCAGCGCGGCGGCACCCTTTCGGGCGGCGAGCAGCAGATGCTGGCCATCGGACGCGCCCTGATGAGCCGCCCGCGCCTGTTGTTGCTGGACGAGCCGAGCCTGGGGCTGGCGCCGCTGGTGGTGCGGCAGATTTTTGGCGCGATCCGCGAACTGAACCGCGCCACCGGCCTGACCGTGCTGCTGGTCGAACAGAACGCCTTCCAGGCGCTCCGGCTTGCCCACCGGGGCTATGTCCTGGTCAACGGCGCGATCACGATGGCCGGGACCGGCCCGGCGCTGCTCGCCCGCCCGGAAATCCGCGCCGCCTACCTGGAAGGCGCGCATTG
Source organism: Solirubrobacterales bacterium 70-9 (assembly GCA_903970625.1). GTDB lineage: Bacteria > Pseudomonadota > Alphaproteobacteria > Acetobacterales > Acetobacteraceae > CAJCJG01. Next base: position 7,264 of record CAJCJG010000265.1, read on the forward strand.
AGCGGCTACGGCCCGCTGGGGATCGTTTTCTGGATTTATGCTGCACCTGCGTCTTGCCGCCCCCCGCGCGTTGGGTTAGCAACACGGCGCCTTCCGGGCAGCCGGGCGCCCGGCAGACCTCGCCTCCCGCCATCGTCGCCAGGGAGACGGTGACTCTCCCCGGCCGTGGAAGGACGCCTCCCGCATGGCACGCAACAAGATCGCCCTCGTCGGCGCCGGCAATATCGGCGGCACGCTCGCCCATCTGATCGGCTTGAAGGAGTTGGGCGACGTCGTCCTGTTCGATGTGTTCGGCGGCGTGGCGGCTGGCAAGGCGTTGGACATCATGCAGTCCGGCCCGGTCGATGGCTTCGACAGTGCGATGGCCGGCGGCTCGGACTACGCCGCCATTGCCGGCGCGGACGTGGTGATCGTCACTGCCGGCTTCCCGCGTATGCCGGGCATGAGCCGCGACGATCTGCTCGCCAAGAACGCGGGCGTGGTCGCGCAGGTGGCCGAGGGCATCAAGACCTACTGCCCCGATGCGTTCGTCATCGTCATCACCAACCCGCTGGACGTGATGGTGTGGGTGATGCAGCAGAAATCGGGTCTGCCCGCCAACAAGGTGGTCGGCATGGCGGGCGTGCTGGACAGCTCCCGTTTCCGCCTGTTTCTCGCCCAGGAATTCGGCGTCTCGGTCGAGGACGTCACCGCCTTCGTGCTCGGCGGCCACGGCGATACCATGGTACCGCTCACCCGGTATTCCACCGTGGCCGGCATTCCGGTGCCCGACCTGATCAAGATGGGCTGGACCACGCAGGACAAGATCGACGCCATCGTCACCCGCACCGCCAACGGCGGCGGCGAGATCGTCAAGCTGCTGGAAAAGGGCAGCGCCTTCTATGCCCCGGCCGCCAGCGCCATCGCGATGGCCGAAGCCTACCTGAAGGACAAGAAGCGTGTGCTGCCCGCCGCCGTCCAGTTGAGCGGCGAATATGGGATCTCCGGCCTCTATATCGGCGTGCCCGTCGTGATCGGCGCCGGCGGGGTCGAGCGAATTGTCGAAGTGAAATTCCTGCCCGACGAGCAGGCGGCGTTCGACAAGTCGGTCGGCGCGGTGCGCGACCTGATCGAAGCTTTCAAGAAGTTGGGCGTCTGACGCCATGAACATCCACGAATACCAGGCCAAGGAATTGCTGCGCGGCTACGGCGTGGCGGTGCTGGAAGGCCACGTCGCCTGGACGCCGGACGAGGCGGCCGCCGCTGCCGCCAAGCTGCCGGGGCCGGTTTATGTGGTCAAATCGCAGATCCACGCAGGCGGCCGAGGCGCTGGCCGGTTTGCCGACGATCCGAACGGCAAGGGCGGCGTCCGCCTCGCCAAGTCGGCCGACGAGGTGCGCGTCGCGGCCGAGGCGATGATCGGCCACACGCTCGTCACCAAGCAGACGGGGGCGGCCGGCCGTCGCGTCAATCGCGTCTATGTCGAGGCGGGCTGCGACATTGCCCGGGAGCTCTACGTCTCGCTGCTCGTGGACCGCGCCACGTCGCGGATCACCGTGATGGCCTCGACCGAAGGCGGCATGGAGATCGAGGAGGTGGCGACCCACCATCCGGAAAAGATTTTCCGGGTTGCCGTCGATCCGGCCACCGGCATTTCCGGCTTCCATGCGCGTCGGCTCGCATTCGGCCTCGGGCTGACCGGCAAGCAGATCGGTGCGTTCAGCAAGTTTGTGGCGGCAATGTACCAGGCCTTCACGACGCTCGATTGCGAGACGGTGGAGATCAACCCGCTGGTCGTCACCGGCGCGGGCGCGGTGGTGGCGCTCGATGCCAAGGTCAGCTTCGACGACAACGCGCTGTTCCGCCACCCGGAACTGGAAAAGCTGCGCGACGAGGCCGAGGAAGACCCGAAGGAACTGGAAGCCGCCAAGCACAGCCTGAACTACGTGGCGCTCGACGGCACGATCGGCTGCATGGTCAACGGCGCCGGCCTCGCGATGGCGACCATGGACATCATCAAGCTGTACGGCTCCTCGCCCGCCAACTTCCTCGATGTCGGCGGCGGTGCCACCAAGGAGCGGGTGACGGCCGCGTTCAAGATCATCCTGTCCGATCCGAACGTCGAGGGCATTCTGGTCAATATCTTCGGCGGCATCATGCGCTGCGACGTGATCGCCGAAGGGGTGGTGGCAGCGGCCCGCGAGGTCAGCCTGAACGTGCCCCTGGTGGTGCGGCTGGAAGGCACCAACGTGGACCTGGGCAAGCAGATCCTGGCCAATTCCGGCCTGCCGATCATCGCCGCCGACAACCTCGCCGACGCCGCCGAAAAAGTGGTCAAGGCCGTCAAGGAGACTGCGTGACATGGCGATCCTGGTCGACGCCAACACGCGCGTCATCACCCAAGGCTTCACTGGCGCCCAAGGCACTTTTCATTCCGAGCAAGCCATCGCCTACGGCACGAAGGTCGTGGGCGGCGTGACGCCGGGCAAGGGCGGCACGACGCATCTGGACCTGCCGGTGTTCGACACGGTGGCCGAAGCGGTCGCGGCGACGGGGGCGACGGCCAGCGCGATCTATGTGCCGCCGCCGTTCGCCGCCGACGCGATCCTTGAGGCCATCGACGCCGGCGTGCCGCTGATCGTGACCATCACCGAGGGCATTCCGGTGCAGGACATGGTGCGCGTTAAGCGCGCGCTCTCCGGTTCCAAATCCCGCCTGATCGGGCCGAATTGCCCGGGCGTGATCACGCCGGATGCCTGCAAAATCGGCATCATGCCGGGCCATATCCATCGTCGCGGCAAGGTCGGCATCGTTTCCCGCTCGGGCACGCTGACCTACGAGGCCGTCGCGCAAACGACTGCGGCCGGCCTCGGCCAGAGCACCTGCGTCGGCATCGGCGGCGACCCGGTGAAGGGCACGGACTTCATCGAGATTCTGGAGATGTTCCTGGCCGATACCGAAACCGAGGCGATCATCATGATCGGCGAGATCGGCGGGCAGAGCGAGATCGACGCGGCGGAGTTCCTGGCCGCGAGCAAGATCAAGAAGCCGACCGTCGGCTTCATCGCCGGTGTCACCGCCCCCCCCGGCCGCCGGATGGGCCATGCCGGGGCGGTGATCAGCGGCGGGCGGGATACGGCGGGCGCCAAGATCGAGGCCATGCGGCTCGCGAACATTTTTGTGGCCGAAAGCCCGGCGGCGCTGGGCAGCACCATGCTCAAGGCAATCCGGGGCTGACGGCGATGGCGGCGCGCCGGCCCATGCGGCGTCGGCAAGGCAGGGGTGGCATGTCGCCGTGCGCGCCGGTGCCGATCCACGACTAAGTAACGGGAAGCGGCGTACCGGAGTCCTATTGGCGACTGCCTGCGCCCGAAACGGATGAGGAATTGACCATGGCTGGCGTCGACGTTCTTGCAACGGCCTTCAGCGGCGGCAACGCGGCGTTCATCGCCGATCTCTACGCAAGATGGGTGGCCGATCCGGCATCGGTGGACGCCAGCTTCGCGGATTTGTTCGCCAACCTGAACGACGAAGCGCGGGGCGTTCTGACCGATGCGTCCGGTGCCTCCTGGGCGCCACGCCATTTTGCAGTCGCCGACGCCGATGCGCCGGTCAAGGCGGTCCCGCGCGCCGAGCGGGAGGCGGTGGTCGAGGTCGCGCCGGCCGTGACCGGCGGAGAGCAAGTGCGCTCGGCGACCAAGGACAGCCTGCGCGCACTGATGCTGATCCGTGCCTATCGCGTGCGCGGCCATCTGGAAGCCAAGCTCGACCCGCTTGGCTTGCAGGAAAAATCGCCACACCCGGAACTCGATCCGAAGACATATGGCTTCGGGGAAGCCGACCTCGACCGCCTTATATTCATCGACAATGTGCTCGGCTTGGAATCCGCAACCATCCGCCAGATCACGCAGGTGGTGCGCGAAAGCTATTGCGGACCGATCGGCGTCGAATTCATGCACATCCAGGATCCGGACCAGAAGGCCTGGATTCAACGCCGCGTCGAGGGCGCGCCCTGGCGCACGCATCTTGACCGTGCCGGCAAGAAGGCCGTGCTGCAACATCTGACCGAAGCCGAGGGGCTGGAGACGTTCTGCCAGCGCCGCTTCGTCGGCACCAAGCGGTTCGGGCTGGAAGGGGCCGAAGTCACTATCCCGGCGCTGCACGCCATCATCACCACTGCCGCCCGCAGCGGGGTGAAGGAAATGGCCATCGGCATGCCGCATCGCGGCCGCCTCAACACGCTCGTCAACATCGTCAAGAAACCCTACACGGCGCTGTTCAGCGAATTCGGCGGCTCCAGCTTCAAGCCGGACGACGTGCAGGGTTCCGGCGACGTGAAATACCATCTCGGCACCTCCACCGATCTGGAGATCGAGGGCCGGATGGTGCATCTGTCGCTGCAACCGAATCCGTCGCACCTGGAAGCGGTCGATCCGGTCGTGGTCGGCAAGGTGCGCGCCCGCCTCGACATGGCCGGCGACACGACCGCCCGCCGCTCGGTCATGGCCATCATCATGCACGGCGACGCCGCCTTCGCGGGCCAGGGGCTGGTGTACGAGACGCTGGCGATGAGCCAGTTGATCGGCTACCGCACCGGCGGCTCGATCCACGTGATCGTCAACAACCAGATCGGCTTCACCACCGTTCCGGCGCACGCCTATTCCGGCCTGTATTGCACCGACGTGGCCAAGGCGATCCAGGCGCCGATCCTGCATGTGAACGGTGACAATCCGGAGGCCGTGGTGTGGTGCTCGCAGATCGCCGCCGAATACCGGATGCAGTTCGGCTCGGACATCGTGCTGGACATCGTCTGCTACCGCCGCCACGGCCACAACGAGACCGACGAACCGGCGTTCACGCAGCCGATCATGTATCGCGCCATCAAGAACATGAAGACGACGCGGGCGCTATATGCCGAGAAGCTGGAGCGCGAGGGCGTGCTGGCGTCCGGCGAGGCGCAGGCGATGTGGGATAGCCTGAACCAGACGATGGAGGATTCCTACAAGGCCGCACAGGCGTACAAGCCGAACAAGGCGGACTGGCTGGAAGGCCATTGGTCCGGCCTGAGCCAGCCGGACAACGAGGACGAATGGACCGACGGCGACACCGCCGCCAATCTCGACACGCTGCGCGCCGTGGGTGCCGCGTTGGCGCGCGTGCCGGTGGGCTTCGACGTGAACCCGAAAATCGCGCGGCAACTCGAAGCCAAGCGCGCGATGATCGACACCGGCGAGGGCATCGACTGGGCGACCGGTGAGGCGCTGGCGTTCGGCACCCTGCTGATGGACGGCAACCGGGTGCGCCTGTCGGGCGAGGACTGCCAGCGCGGCACCTTCAGCCAGCGCCATGCGGTCCTGATCGACCAGACCAACCAGAACGAATACGTGCCGCTGAACAACATCGCGCCCGGCCAGGCCAAGATCGAGGTGTTCAACTCGCTGCTCTCGGAAGTCGGCGTGCTCGGCTTCGAATACGGCTACACGCTGGCCGATCCGCGCACGCTGGTGCTGTGGGAAGCGCAGTTCGGCGACTTCGCCAACGGTGCGCAGGTGATCATCGACCAGTTCCTGGCCAGCGGTGAAACCAAGTGGCTGCGCATGTCGGGGCTGACGCTGCTGCTGCCGCACGGGCACGAGGGGCAGGGGCCGGAGCATTCCTCTGCACGGCTGGAGCGGTATCTGCAACTCTGCGCCGAGCGCAACATGCAGGTGGCGAACCTGACGACGCCCGCCAACTACTTCCACGCGTTGCGCCGCCAGTTGAAGCGCAACTTCCGCAAGCCGCTGGTGCTGATGACGCCGAAAAGCCTGCTGCGGCACAAGCTCGCGGTGTCGCCACTGACGGACTTTGCCTCCGGCAGCCGCTTCCGCACCGTGATCTCGGAGATCGACACCATCGCGGCGCCCGGCGACGTAAAGCGCGTCGTGCTCTGCTCCGGCAAAGTCTATTACGACCTGCTCGCCGAGCGTCGCGAGCTTGGCGTCGCGGATGTGGCGCTGGTGCGGCTGGAACAGATCTATCCGTTCCCGACGATTTCGCTCCGCGCCGTCCTGTCGCACTATCCGAACGCGCAAGTCGTGTGGTGCCAGGAGGAGCCGGAGAACATGGGCGCCTGGACGTTCGTGGACCGGCGGCTGGAAAAGCTGCTGGGCGAACTGGACGTGGCCGCCAAACGCCCGGTTTATGTCGGCCGCAAGGAAGCTGCGAGTCCGGCGACGGGCCTTGCCAAGACACACGCGGCCGAACAGGCGGCGCTGGTACGCAAAGCCCTCGTTCTCGACTGAAAACCAAGCATATCAGGAACCGGACCGGACATGGCGACCGAGATCAAGGTGCCCACGCTGGGCGAGAGCGTCACCACCGCCACCGTCGCGCGCTGGTTGAAACAGGCCGGCGACGCGGTGGCGGCCGACGAACCGCTCGTCGAGTTGGAGACCGACAAGGTCACGGTCGAAGTCAACGCGCCCTCGGCCGGCCGCCTCGGCACCATCGTCGCCGCCGAGGGCGCCGAGGTCGAAGTAGGTGCTCTGCTCGGCGAAGTCGTGTCCGGCGATGCGGCCGTGGCACCGCCGCCGGCGGCCGTTGCCTTCCCGCCGGCCGGCGTGAACCCGCCGCCGAACCCGCCCGGCCCGGTCGGCCGCCCTGCGCACGCTCCGCTGCCGGCCGCCGCGAAGATCATGGCCGAGCAGAAGGTCGCGGCGGAAACGGTGGGCGCCGGCTCCGGCAAGGACGGCCGGATCACCAAGGGCGACGTGCTGGAATTCTTGAACCGTCCGGCGCCGGCCGCGCCGGCACCGGTTGCGGCAAAGCCGCCGCGCGCTGCACAGGACGGTGAGGAACGGGTCAAGATGACCCGGCTGCGCCGCACCATCGCCGCGCGCCTCAAGGAAGCGCAGAACACCGCCGCGATGCTGACCACCTTCAACGAGGTGGACATGTCGGCGGTGATGGCGCTGCGCACGGAATACCGCGAAGCGTTCGAGAAGAAGCACAACGGCACTCGCCTCGGCTTCATGAGCTTCTTCGTCCGCGCCGCTGCCACCGCGCTGAAGGAGTTTCCGGCCGTCAACGCCGAGATCGACGGCGAGGACATCGTTTACCGCCACTTCGTCCACATGGGGATCGCCGTCGGCGGCGCGAACGGCCTGGTCGTGCCGGTGTTGCGCCACGCCGATCAACTGAGTTTCGCGGAGATCGAGCGCGGCATCGCCGATTTCGGCAAGCGCGCCCGCGACGGCGCACTGAAACTCGACGAACTGACCGGCGGCACGTTCAGCATCACCAACGGCGGCATCTACGGCAGCCTGCTGTCCACCCCGATCCTGAACCCGCCGCAATCCGGGATCCTGGGCATGCACAAAATCCAGGAACGCCCGGTCGCCATCGCGGGAAAAGTCGAGATTCGGCCGATGATGTATCTGGCACTGTCCTACGACCACCGAATCGTGGACGGCAAGGAAGCTGTTTCCTTCCTCGTACGCCTGAAGGAAGGCATCGAAGATCCGCGCCGTCTGCTACTGGACCTTTAGACGATGGCCGACTCGTTCGACATCATCGTCATCGGCTCCGGCCCCGCCGGCTATGTGTGCGCCATCCGCGCCGCACAACTCGGCATGAAGGTCGCGTGCGTCGAAAAGCGGGCGACGCTCGGCGGCACCTGCCTGAACATCGGCTGCATCCCCTCCAAAGCCCTGCTGCAATCCAGCGAGAATTTCCACGAGACGCTGCATTCGTGGAAGGACCACGGCATCGTCGTCGAGGGGGTGAAGCTCGACCTCGACCGCATGCAGGACCGCAAGGGCGAGGTCGTCACGGCCAACGTCAAGGGCGTCGAATTCCTGTTCAACAAGAACAAGATCGCCTGGCTCAAAGGCTCCGGCCGCATCGTCGCCCCCGGTAAGGTCGATGTCGGCGGCACAATCTACGACGCCAAACACATCGTCATCGCCACCGGCAGCGAGAGCGTGCCGCTGCCCGGTGTCGCGGTGGACGAGGACCGCATCGTCACCTCCACCGGCGCGCTGGAACTGGACGAAGTGCCCGGCCATCTCGTCGTCGTCGGCGGCGGCGTGATCGGCCTCGAACTCGGCAGCGTCTGGCGCCGGCTCGGCGCCAAAGTCACCGTCGTCGAGTTTCTGGATCGCATCCTGCCCGGCATGGACAACGAAGTCGCCAAGACGTTCCAGCGCGTGCTGACCAAGCAGGGCTTTGCGTTCAAGCTGTCCACCAAAGTCACGGCCGCGACCAAGGACGACACCGGCGTTTCGCTCACGCTGGAAGCCGTCAAGGGCGGCGGTGCCGAGACACTGCGCGCCGACGTGGTGCTCGTCGCCATCGGCCGCCGCGCCTACACGGAACATCTCGGACTGGCCGAGGCGGGCGTCGAGACCGACGCGCGCGGCCGGGTGAAAACCGACGCGCATTTCGCCACCAACATCGCCGGCATCTACGCCATTGGCGACGTGATCGCGGGGCCGATGCTCGCCCACAAGGCCGAGGACGAAGGCGTGGCACTGGCCGAAATCCTGGCGGGCCAAGCCGGCCACGTGAACTACGCTGCCATTCCCGGCATCGTTTACACATGGCCCGAGGTTGCCTCGGTCGGCGAAACCGAGGAAACGCTGAAAGAAGCCGGCATCGCCTACGTCGTGGGAAAGTTTCCGTTCACGGCGAACGGCCGCGCTCGTGCCATGGGCATGACCGACGGCTTCGTCAAAATCCTTGCCGACAAGACGTCGGACAAGCTGCTCGGCGCCCACATCGTCGGCCCCGACGCCGGCGCCCTGATCGCCGAAATCGTCACCGCCATCGAATTCGGTGCCTCGGCCGAGGACGTGGCCCGCATCTGCCACGCGCATCCGACCCTGAGCGAAGCGGTCAAGGAAGCAGCCCTGGCTGCGGAGGGGCGCGCGATCCACATTTGACGGCGGCTGGCCTACGGCCTCTGCCAGTAAAATGTCAGTTCGTGTTTGTTGTGCCATAAATGCATGAGCCGGGCGCCAGGGAAGGCGGCAAACGCGGCGGCGGCGGTATTGTCGGTTTCGCCCTGAAATTTCAGCGTGCAAAGAATTTTTCGCGCGGCACCGGCGGCAATCCAGATGCCGACCAGGGCAAGCAGCCGATCGGGATAAGCCACGATATCGCTGCACAGCCAGTCCACCGGCTCGGGGGACAGCGCGAACGCGCTCTCCGCCCGCCACGTCACGCCGGGCATCGCCGCGACGCGCTGGTCGAGTGGCGCCTTGTCGATCGCCGTCACACATGCCCCCAGTTTCGCCAGCACGAACGTCCAACCTCCGGGTGACGCGCCCAAATCGAGGCACGTCTCGCCCGCGCGCGGCCAGACCCCCAGGCGCGTGAACGCTTCCCACAGTTTCAGGTAGGCGCGGCTCGGCGGGCCGATATGGTCTTCTTCGAACATGCACTCGCCGTTCACGAACGGGCTGGTCTTGTCCGGCGTTGCCAGCATCCGGTCCGGTGCCAGCAGCGTCCAGGCCCCGAGATGCGAGGTTGGCGCCGGCTCCGGAAAGACGAGCGGACGGGCTTTGACCGGCGGCAGCCGCTCGGCGATAAGGGCCATTCTGCGATGATTCTGCACGGCATAGGCCGACCAGTTGCGTTGTATCTTCCGCAGTTCGTCGGCCGCCGCCTTCACGGACGGCACTTCGATCTCCTGCGGCGCGGTCCACACGTCCAATGCCCAGGCGGACGCGACCGGAGGGTCCGCGGACAGCGCAAGCCGCCCGTGCCAACCCTCGATTCGCGCGCCTGCCCGGGCGATTTCGTCAGCCAGCGCCGCTTCCAAACCCGGCGGCGCGAGGTAGGCCGACCGGATCATCGCGACGGTCGGATCGCGGAGACCGCCAAAACCGCCCACCCGATCATCAGCAAGACCCCGCCGGTGGGCGCCAGATGGGGGATGTGAAAGCCGTTGAAGGCGTGCGAGTACACCTCGCCGCAGAATGCCAGCAGACCCAGCACGAATGCCGCCCCCGCGATGTCGCAAAGCCGCCCGCCGCGTGGCGCCCAAAGCCCGGTGCCGACCAGCGCAAGCGCGTGCCACATCTGCATTTCCACGGCGCTGTGTGCGATCTGGCGCGCGGCGTCGTCCGACATGGCGTGGGCCGTGAGGGCCGCCATTGCCACCCCCGTCAGCCCGGCGGCGGCGCCCAGAACGATCCAGAGACGCGCCATCATGCTGCGACCGGAAGGCTGCCGGATACCCGGCGCGCAGGGCGGTAACTGGCCGATATGAATCCCAATCCACCGTGTCCCATCGCAAGCCCCCTGTTCCGCCGACCGCGCCGCCCGGTATAGACTCGTGTCATGCCCCGCGGCGACCTGTTCCCCGAGATTGGACCTTTCGAGACCGGCTATCTGCCGCTGGCGGCCGGCCACGTCATGTATTGGGAACAGGTCGGCAATCCGCGCGGTGCGCCGGTGTTGTTCCTGCATGGCGGGCCGGGCGCCGGGGCAGGGGCGGTCCATCGCCGGTTCTTCGATCCCTCCTTCTGGCGGGTCATCATCTTCGACCAGCGTGGCGCCGGCCGCTCCCGCCCGCTGGGCAGTCTGGACGCCAACACCACGCCGCACCTGATCGACGATATCGAGACGCTGCGTCGTCATCTCGGCATCGACAAGTTTCTGCTGTTCGGCGGCTCCTGGGGATCGACCCTCGCGCTCGCCTATGCGCAGGCCTACCCGGAGCGTGTGGTCGGCTGCGTGCTACGCGGTGTGTTCCTGGGCCGCAAGGAGGAGGTCGAGTGGTTTCTGCATGGCCTCGGGATCCTGTTCCCCGACGCCCATGGAGCGTTCGTTGGGTTTCTCCCCGAGAACGAGCGCAACGACATCCTGCGAAGCTACCTGCGCCGGCTGACCGACCCGGACCCGGCCGTTCATATGCCGGCCGCGCGGGCGTGGTCGCTGTACGAAGGGTCGTGCAGCACTCTGTTGCCCAGTCCCGACAGCGTGTCGTCGTTCGCGCAGGACCGCACGGCATTGGGGCTTGCGCGGATCGAGGCTCATTATTTCGCAAACGACCTTTTCCTGCCGCCCGAAGCGACGGAGGGCGGCCTGCTCGGTCGCATGCATCATATCGCGCATATCCCGGCTGAAATCGTGCAAGGTCGCTACGACGTCATCTGCCCGGCGCGCACGGCCTTCGCGCTCGCGGCTGCCTGGCCGTCGGCCCGGCTGTCGATCGTGCCGGATGCCGGCCATTCGGCCTTGGAGCCGGGGGTGCGGCGGGCGCTGGTGGCGGGCGTGGAGCGCTTTCGGCACGGCCGCTGAGGCCGCACGAAGAGAGGGGAAACGGAGATGAAAGTCGCGGTGATCGGCCTCGGCACGATGGGGATGGGCGCGGCCCAAAACCTCGTTCGCAACGGCCACGAAGTGATCGGCGTCGAACCGCGCGAGGCGGTAAGGGCCGAATTGGTGGCGTCGGGCGGCGCGGCCGTGGTGCGGGCGGCCGACTTGCCCGCCGAACTCGAAGCCGTCGTGGTCTTCGTGGTCAACGCCGCACAGACGACGGATGTCCTGTTTGGTCCGGCCGGCTGCGCGGGCCTGCTGCAACCCGGCGCCCTGGTGATGTGCTGCACCACGGTCGCGCCGGAGTTCGCCCGGTCGCTGGCGGTTCAACTGGAAGCGCGCGGGCTGCTGCTGCTGGACGCGCCCGTCTCCGGCGGCGCCACGGCGGCGCGCGGCGGGACCATGACGGTGATGGCCTCCGGCCCCGAAGCCGCGTTCGCCAAGGCGCAGCCGTTGCTGGACGCCGTGGCCGGCAAGGTCTGGCGCCTGGGCGACGCGGCCGGTGTCGGCAGCACCGTCAAGATGGTCAACCAGTTGCTGGCTGGCGTGCATATCGCGACGGCGGCCGAGGCGATGGCTCTCGGCATCCGTGCCGGCGCCGATCCGCAGACGCTGTACGACGTGATCACGACATCGGCCGGCAACTCGTGGATGTTCCAAAATCGCGTGCCGCACATCCTGGCGGGCGACGACACGCCGCTGTCGGCGGTCAATATCTTCGTCAAGGATCTGGGCATCGTGCTGGATCAGGCGCGGGCGCTGACGTTTCCGCTGCCGATGGCTGCCGCCGCGCACCAGCTTTTCCTGGCCGCTGCCGCCGCCGGCCATGGCGCCAAGGACGATGCCTTCGTCATTCGCGTCTGGCAGGCACTGGCGGGCATTTCGTTGCCGGGAGATGCGAAAGATGAGTGATCCCGCCGTCGAACTGGCCTGGGATGTCCGCTGCGACACCGGCGAAAGCTGTACGTGGGACGGGCGCCATCGCCGCGTGCTGTTCTGCGATATTCCGGCCGGCGTCATCCACGCTTTTGGCGTGGACGACGGTGCAAAGCAGACATGGACCTTCCCCGAACTGGTCGCGAGTTTCGGCCTGTGTCGCTCCGGCCGGTGGGTGGTGGCACTGCGCAGCCGGGTTGTCCTGTTCGACCCTCTCTCCGAGAGCCTGACCGACCTGACCGGCCCGCTCGACCAGCCGGCGACGGTGCGCCTCAACGACGGCAAGGTTGGCCCCGACGGGTGTTTCTGGGTCGGCGGCCGGGACGAAAACCCGGCAAAGACGGCGGAAGCCCCGCTATGGCGCATCGCGCCCGATGGCCGCGCCGAGCGGAAAGCGGAGGGCTACATGACCGCCAACGGTCTCGCCTGGTCGCCGGACGGCACAAAAATGTTCCACACCGACAGCCGACAGGCGTTCATCGACCTCTGGGATTTTGACGCCGCCACCGGCGCCATCGCCAATCGGACACGGATCGCGACGCTCACGGACGCGGAGGGTCGGCCGGACGGCGGCGCCACCGACATTGACGGCAATTACTGGTCCGCCGGCACGTCTGCCGCGTGCCTCAACCGGTTTTCGCCCAGCGGGCAGTTGCTGGGAAAGATTCCGCTTCCGGTGCCCGGCCCGTCCATGCCGTGCTTCGCCGACGAGTGGGTTTACGTCACCACGCTGCGCGGCGGCCGCTCCGCCGACATGCTGGCGGCCCATCCCACGATGGGCGGGCTGTTCCGCTTTCGCGCGCCGGTCGCCGGTGCGCCGGTCGCGCTGTTCGCCGACATATGACGCAGGAACCCGACATGGCCGACACACCGCAAAAACCCGTTCTGCTCACCGGTGCCTCCGGCGCGCTCGGGCGGCAACTGACCGCCTATCTGTCCGGGCTCGGATGGTCGCTGCGCCTGACCGACATCGCGCCGTTTCCCGGCCCGCTGCCGCAAGGCTGCACCTTCACGCCCGCCGACCTGAGCGACGGCGTGGACATCCTGCGCCTCGCCGAAGGCTGCGGCATGATCCTGCATTTCGGCGGCTGCTCGGTGGAGCGCCCCTTCGAGGAAGTGATCGGCCCGAACATTCGCGGCCTGTACCATATCTACGAAGCGGCCCGGCGGGAGGGCGCCCGCGTGCTGTTCGCCAGTTCCAATCACACCATCGGCTTCCACGAGCGGTCCGAACCGCTGGACGCCGACTGCGACCTGCTGCCGGACGGCTATTACGGGCTGTCGAAAGTCTATGGCGAGATGATGGGCCGGCTCTACTGGTACAAGCATGGCGTCGAAAGTGTCGCCGTCCGCATCGGCTCCTGCTTCCCCGAGCCGGCGGAGGAGCGGATGCTCTCCACATGGCTCTCCTACGCCGACCTGTGCCGCCTGTGCGAGCGGGCGACGCTGGCGGCGGCGACGGGGTGCATCGTGCTGTGGGGCGCCTCCGCCAACGCGCGCACCTTCTGGCGCAAGGACGCCCGCGAAAAGATCGGCTGGCTGCCGCAGGACAGTGCCGACACCTACGCCGGCCAGATGCTCGGCAAGACCAGCGGCGACCCGGTGATCGAACTGTATCAGGGCGGCGCCTACACGCGCATCGGTTACACCCGCGCCGCGCCGCCGCCGGGGCACATGTTCGCCGGCTGACCGGTCACAAGCTTGTGTCCTCGGGACTGGTCTGCGCTTCACGCATATAATAGGCGATGGCGGAGATCATAACGCTGCTTATGATGTGCTGGTGCCCCAGTCCCCGGACCTCCTATTCCTCCTTCACGATGTCGCCCGGCTGATCCGCCAGGAGGCGGACAGGCGCGCCGGCATGCATGGCATGACCCGCGCGCAATGGGTCATCCTGATCTGGCTGCAACGCCAGCCCGGCCTGTCGCAAAAAGAACTCGCGGAAATCCTGGAAGTCGAGCCGATCACCGTCGCCCGGCTGATCGACCGGCTTGAGGCGCGCGGCATGGTGGAGCGCCGCCCCGACATCAAGGACCGCCGCATCTGGCGCCTGCATCTGCTCGAAGCCGCCGGCCCGGTCTTGCTGGAGATGGAGGAGGAGCGGCAGGACATCCTCCGTCTGCTGACCGAAGACGTCGCCGACGCCACGCAGCGGGCGATGATCGAAGGCTTGCAGCGCATGAAGGCCACGCTGCTGATCAAGTGCCGGCACAAGGGTCTTTTCAAAGACACGACCGTGAAGGAAGTCGCCTGATGGCCTCCGCGACGACGGCTGGAACAATCTCCGCGCCGACCGCGCGCCGCTCGGCCACGCGGGTGTTGCGGCCGGTTTTGATGCTCGGCGGCATTGCCGTCGTCGCCGTCGGCTCGGTGCTCTGGTGGCTGCACGGCGGGCGTATCGTCTCCATCGACGACTCCTATGTCCGGGCGGCCAAGGTCGCGATCACCGACGACGTGGCCGGCATCGTGGGCGAGGTGCTGGTTCACGAGGGCCAGCACGTCAACAAGGGCGACGTGTTGCTGCGGCTGCGCGACCGGCAAATCCGCATCGCGTTGGCCGGCGCCAAGGCAAATGTCGCGCAGACGGCGCTGACGCTGGAAGCGATGAAGCGCGACTACCAGCGCATGTTGCGCGACACGGCGGTTCAGCAGGCGCGCTTGCAGTCCGATCAGGCGACGCTGGACCGCTATTCCAATCTGGTGAAAAGCGGCGGCGTGCCGCGCGCCGACTTCGACGACGCGCGCTTCAAGGTTGCTGCCGACTTGGCGAGTGTGGACAGTTTGAAGCAGCAGGCCGACGTCCAACTGGCCCGCCTCGGTGGCAACCCGGACGTGGATGTCACGACGATGCCGCAATATGCCCAAGCTCAGTCGCAGGTGGAGGAATTCGAGCGCCAGCTCGAACACGCGGCGATCACCGCTCCGTTCAGCGGCACCGTGACCAATGTGGAGGCGACGCAGCCCGGCATGTATCTCCCGGTCGGCACCGCCGCCTTCGGCCTCGTCTCGGACGAGCATGTCTGGGTCGAGGCCAGCCCGAAGGAGACCGATCTGACCTGGGTGAAGCTGGGCGATCCGGTCACGATCACCGTCGATACGTACCCTGGTCATCCCTGGCACGGCACCGTCGAGAGCATCGCGCCGGCCAGTGCGTCGGAGTTTTCCGTCCTGCCGGCGCAGAACTCGTCCGGCAACTGGGTCAAAGTGGTGCAGCGTCTGCCGGTGCGGATCAAGGTTGACCGGCAGCCGGAAGACCCCGAGCTGCGCGCCGGCATGAGCGTCGAGGCGGACATCGACACCGGGCGCGTGCGGCATCTGTCCGATTTGGTGCAGTAAGGCTTGCGTCGATCAGGCGCCCTGCGCCTGGATGGCCATGCGTCGCTGCGTCCGCCGCTGCAACTGGTCCAGCACCACGGCCGCGATGATGACCAATCCCTTGATCACCATTTGCCAGAACGAGCTAACCCCCAGCATCACCAGGCCGTCGGCCAGAATGCCGATGACGAAGGCGCCCACGATGGTGCCCCAGATCGTCCCCCGCCCGCCCACCAGCGACGTGCCGCCAAGCACCGTCGCCGCAATCGCATTCAACTCGAACGTCTCGCCGCTGGCCGGGTGAGAGGCGACCAGTTCGGACGCCACGATCAGCCCGGCCACCGCCGCGCATCCGCCCGAGATCATGTAAACCAGCAGCTTGACCCGATCGACCGGCACGCCGGAGAGCAGCGCCGCGCGCTCGTTGCCGCCGACGGCGTAGATCCGCCGCCCGAACGGCGTCCGCGCTGTGACGTAGGCCGCGATGGCGCCGACCACGACCAGCAGGATCACCGACACCGGCACTCCCAGCACCGTGCCGGCGCCGAGCACCGGGAAGCCGGTGTTGTGGAACTGCGGCCGGCCCACAAGGTTCGGAAACGTCTCCCCGTTCGAGACCAGCAGCGCCGTGCCGCGCGCGATATACAGCGTGCCCAGCGTGGCGATGAACGGCGCCACGCTCAGCCACGTCACCAGCAGCCCGTTGATCGTGCCCACCAGCACGCCGACGGCAATGGCGATCAGGATCACGATCGGCACGTCGGGGAACAACGTCACGCCCCAAAAATGCAGCGGCACGCCCCGGTCGATCAGCCCGCCCGCGACCATGCCGGCAAGGCCGACGATGGAGCCGACCGACAGATCGATGCCGCCGGTCAACACCACGAACGTCATGCCGATGGCCAGCAGCGCGTTGATCGAGACGTGCTTGGCGAGCAGCACCAGCGTGCCGAGATCGAGGAAGTTCGGCGCCGTGGCGCTGAAGAACGCCAGCACGGCGAACAGCGCGATCAGCGTGCGCAGGCTGAGCAGCAACAGCAGCGGCGAGGTGCGGTGCTTGCGCACGGGTGCTGCCATCGCAATGTCGCTCATGCCGCGATTCCCTGATTGGCGGCGGCCACCAGCCGCTCCTCGGTCGCCTCGGCGCGGGAAAAATCGCCGGTCACGCGCCCGCCCGCCATCACCACGATCCGGTCCGCCACCGCCATCACCTCTTTCAGATCGGAGGTGGCGAACATCACCGCCAGCCCCTCCCGCGCCAGTGCCCGCATCGTGCGGAACACCTCCGCCTTGGCGCCCACGTCGATGCCGCGCCCCGGTTCGTCCAGCAGCAGCAGTTTGGGCTGCGTCAGCAGCGCCTTGCCGATCACGACCTTCTGCTGATTGCCGCCGCTGAGCGCCGTCACCTCCACATCCGGCGACGACACCTTGATCAGCAACTCGCGGATCGTCCGTGTCACGGCGGCGCGCTCCCGCCCCATGTCCAGCGACGGGCCGCGCAGAAAGCGCCACAGGCTCGCGAGCGTCAGATTGGTGCCGACCGAGAGGCATTGCACCAGCCCCTCGCGCTGCCGGTCCTCCGGCACCAGCGCCACGCCTGCACGGATGCGCGCGGCAATCGGCAGCCCGGCAAGCTCGCGGCCCCCGAGCCGCACGGAGCCTTGCGCGTCCGGCTGCGCGCCGATCAACACCTCGAACAATTCCGACCGTCCGGCCCCGAGCAGGCCGTACAGGCCCACCACCTCGCCCGCCGCCACGTCCAGCGACAGGCGATCGACGGCGAAACCGCCATGCGGGTTACGCAGGCTGACATCCGCGATCCGCAGCAGCGGTGCCGTGTCCTTGCGCGGCACATGCCCCGTGGCCGGTGCCGGCATCGCGCCGACCATTTGCGAAATCAGCCACGGAATATCCACGTCGCGCATCTCGGCCGTCGCCTGCAACCGCCCGTCGCGCAGCACGGTCACGGTGTCGCCGATGCGGACCAGTTCCTCCAGCCGGTGCGAGATATAGACGATGGCAACCCCCGCCGCCTTCAGTTCGCCGATCACGCGGAACAGGATGTCCACCTCGGTCGCCGAGAGCGCCGAGGTTGGCTCGTCCATGATCAGAATGCGCACGTCGCGCGCCAGCGCCTTGGCGATCTCGACGATCTGCTGCTGCGCAATGCGCAAATCGCCGACGGGCGTTTGCGGTTCGATGGCGTGCTCCAGCCGCCGCATCAATTTGCGGGTTTTCTCGGCGTGGTCGCCCGAGTCGATGTCGATGCCGAATCGCACCGTCGGATGGCCGAGAAAGATATTCTCCGCCACGCTCAGATTCGGGCAGAGATTCAGTTCCTGAAAAATGATGCCGATGCCATACGCGGCCGCGTCGTTGACGGAGGCGAACGTCACCTCCCGATTGTCGAGGAACAGCCGGCCGGAACTCGGTTGCTCGGCACCCGCTAGAATCTTCATCAGCGTCGATTTGCCGGCGCCGTTCTCGCCCAGCAGCACGTTCACCGCGCCGCGCCGCACGGCGAAATCCACCGCGTGCAGCGCCGTGGTGCCCGGATAGGCTTTTCCCACCTGCTCGGCGCGCAGGATCACATCGTCGGCTATGGCCTGCGCGTGCGCGCTCATGGCGCGAGCGGATGCAGTTGCAGCACCGTCACTTGCGGCGGCGATCCCGCCGACATCGCACCCGTGAACGCGATGCGCGTGCCCGCCACCAGTTTTGCCACATCGAGGTCCGTCCGCGCGGCCGTCGTCGCACGGTCGTTCAATTCGCGAGAGACCTGCGCGAACTGGATCTGGTTGACCACCTGATCGAACGAGACGAACGGTAATGCGTCGCGCAGTGCGGTGCCGAAAATCACCGGCCCGATCTGCAACACTGCGTCATGCCCGGCGATATCGACCGTGATCGTCGCGTGCCGCAAGCCCGTCTCCGCCGCCTTGATCGTGCCCTCGCCGCGCACGATGAAATCCCACGGCCCATCGCCGGATTTCGGCCGATGGCCATATTGCGCGCCGGCTGCGTCCGCGTCCTTGTCGAGGGCCGCGAGCACCGTCGCCGCATCGGCCGCGTGGTCGCGCACCAGCGGCAGCAGCTTCGTGGCCCACAGCGAATCGACGTAGGTTTTCGCCTCGAACGTCGGGTTGCCGGCAAGGTCGGTGTTGGCAACCTCGCTGTCCGGCACGACGGTTATGCCGCGCGCCAGCAGCAGCGCCACAACCGCCACGCAAGCAAGGATCGTCAGCCCGAAGCGGAGCCGCCCCGCGGGGCGGCCCCGTACAATCGCGGCGGCATCGGGCGCCGACATTGTGGCCTACTTGGACAGAACGAAATTGTTCAGCTTGGCTGCATTGTCTTTGGTGATCAGCGCGCAATCCACCAACTGCTTCTCCGGCTTGCCGGTGGCGCCGGTGCGCAGGAACTGGTCGGCCTCGTCCACCGCCATGGTCGCGATCTGTGCGATCGGCTGCAACACCGTCGCCTGCATCTTGCCGGCCAGCACGGCATCGCGCGCGTCGTTGCTGCCGTCCAGCCCGACCACGTACACCTTGGTCTTGCCCGCCGCCTGCAACGCCGCAGAGGCGCCGAGCGCCATCGTATCGTTGCCGGCGATCACGCCTTCCAGATCCGGATGCGCTTGCAGGATGGATTCCATCTTGCTGTACGCTTCGGTCTGAATCCAGTTCGCACTCTGCCGGTCCACGATTTTGAGGTCCGGATACTGGTCGAGCACGTCGTGGTAGCCCTTCGACCGCACGCCGGCATTCACATCCGCCTCGCGTCCGACGATTTCGACGTAGCGCCCCTTCTCGCCGAGCACCTTGACGAACTCCTGCGCGCCGAGCGTCGCACCCTGGTAGTTGTTGGACACGATTTGCGCGACCGCGACGCCGGTCTTGTTGATCTCGCGATCCACCAGGAAGGCCGGAATGCCCGCCTTCTTCGCCTTCTCCACCGCCGCGATGCTGGCGTCCGACCCAGCGTTGTCCAGGATCAGTGCCACCGCCTTGCGGGCGATCACGTTGTCGATCTCCTGGTCCTGCTTGGCCGCATCGTCGTCGTTGGACAGCACCAGCGTCGTGTAGCCGAGCTTCTTTGCCTCGGCATCGGCGGCCGTCGCCACCTGAACGAAGAACGGGTTGTTCAGCGAGGCGGTGATGATGGCGATCAATTTGCCGCCGCCGTCCGCGTGCGCGGGAACGGTGGCTGCCGCAGCGAGCGCGATGGTCGCGGCTCCGGCGAGAATGGACAGCTTCACGATTGGAGTCCTCCGGTTGTTCTACGACGCGTCCGCGCCTTGCTCGGTATGTCAGTAGCTCATCACACCAGTTGTACTGATGCGCGAACTCCCCGGCGCTGTCAATCGGCATGAGGAAACGGCAAGGCAATCGCGGGACGCTGCGGCGGCGAGGGCAGGGGTGAGCGCCCCGAATCCCAAATGTCACCACGTCACGCCCGCCAAGACGGCCCTCCACGAGCCGCCGCGCCGGTTAGGGCTTGTTTGGAATAGGCGCCCCCCTTTCGTCATTCCGGCGAAGGCCCATAGGCGCTGACAAAGGCGCTTTCTTCTCCCTCTCCGCCCCAACGGGGCGGAGAGGGAGGAGAAGAGCGCGGACCAGTTTCGTCTTATGTCAGCGCCTATGGGCGAAAGCCGGAATCCAGGGGCCGCTCGCTC
>CAJCJG010000266.1 GCA_903970625.1 Solirubrobacterales bacterium 70-9
AACATCGTCGACCATTGCTGCGATACCTGGAACAGGCTGATCGCACAGCCGTGGCGCATCATGTCGATCGGATTGCGCGATTGGGCACATCGGTTCTGATCACAGGGATTTGGTATAAGAAGGCCTTCGGTGCCGATTACGTTGCCAGCGTCTTTAGATCGATGATGGAGGGTAGCTCGCTAACGGTACCCGAGCGGTTTCAACTCAATAATCCGGCAAATCTGTTCGGTTGGTTCGAAGCCGTGAGGGCCGCGCGTGATGGGCCGGTGCCCGCCGGGCTGACGGCCCATATCGCTTTCCGAGGCGATGTCATCGATGATCGTGGCATGGTCGCCGGGTCGTTCGGGAGCGGCTTCGCGATCCAGGGCTTGATGTTCAGCGTCGATCTGCCGCGCGGCGAGTTCGAGTATCGCGTCCTGGACCGTGATGGCCAGTGGAGCGCTTGGGCGCCGTGCGGCACCTATCTCGGGACGCGGGGGCGGAGCCTGTCACTGCATGGGTATGCGGTGCGGCTGCGGGGTATGGCGGCGGAGCGGTACGAGTGCCTATGCGCGGCCACGTTCGTCGGTGAACAAACGCCGGTGGTCTCCACGGACCAGTGCCGGTCGAGCGGCGCTCTGGAGGCCGTGGTGGTCCGACTGCGGGCCCGACGCTAGACCCGGCGATGTTACGGATTCGGCTGTACGTGACCATGGTCGCACGGCTGACGGGGGACATCGCTAGTGAATGGCAAGACGCTCATCGGCGTCGTCCGAAAGTTCGCTGGCGATGGACTGGCGGACGCCTTGCATTCGATCAAGTTCCAAATAGGCTGCCGACGTGTCCGCGCCCATCGTGCCAAGGCGCGCAATGGCCCGCTGCTGCCGATCGATGGTTTGCTGCTCCAGCACCAAACGGCGCTGGAGGATCGCCGAAAACACCGAAAATCCGAGCAAAATATGCATCCTCAGTAATATTCTTACTAATCTGGGATATTGTTTGAGTGAAATCAATACACCTTTGCGTGCTCTCGGCGTGCCAGCGGGTCGCCCAGCTTCGGACGGGTCACGAGTCGGGCCGGCTCCGCAAGCCTATTTGGATAGCGCCAATCGGTGGCCTTCCGTTGCCTGCCAGATCAGCAGTGCCGGGACGCCGATGACGAGGTCTCTCGCGCGCTTGAGCAGCGACAGCGCCAGTGCGCTCTCCGCGTCCAGGCCGAACAACGGTGCTGCCAGGACATAGGCACCCTCCTGGAACCCGAGGCCGCCCGGGGTCATAAAGGCGGCGCTGCGGACCGCCCCGACCAGGCTTTCGAGCGTCAGTACCTGCCAGATCGACAAATTCGCGCCCAAGAATGTCAGCGCTATCCAGGAGCCGACGCCGCTGAAAAGCCAGGCGAAAGCGTGCAGCAGAAACGACGCGGCAAGACGGCCTGGGCGGCCGCGCGCGTCGCCGATGGCGGCACGCACGGCGGTGGCCCGCGACGAGATGTTTTCGAGCCAGCGGCTCAGCACCCGCCCGGCGACGTCGATGCCACGCTGTTGCACGGCCACGAACACAAGCAGCAGCGCCAAGCCGGCGACGAGTGCAATGACGGCGGCGGGCAGAACCCCTGTGTGGTCCATCGCTGGCGCCGCCGTTGCGAGCATGGCCACGCCGAACAGTGTATAGACAAGCTGCGCCGCCATCTCGGCCGTCAGGTCGATGACCAGGGAGCCGACCGCCATCGCCTCGCCGATGCCGGCGTGGCGGAGCGCCCGTATGCCGACCAATAGGCCGCCCACTTGCGAGAACGGCAGGATGTCGGACGCCGCCTCCCGCAGCAGCCGTGCCCAGACGAAGTTTCCGCAGCGACGGGCGGGTTCGCCCGGTGCCACCGCCCACCACGCCACCCCGAGTGGCACGAACACCAGGGCGCTGTAGAGGCTGTAGAGGAGGAAGCGGCCGACCCCGACATGGCCGACGGCCTGCCGCAGCGCCGGAAGGCCGACATGCAGCGCCAGCCCGACCGCAAGGGCCAGCCCGACGAGGAGGGCGACGGCCCCGGTACGCCACCGCGTCAACGCCGGCACCCGCCGTGATTAGTGAAAGCCGAGGACGAGAGGCACGCGCAATCCTCTCACGCGGCCCTAGCATCCCTGCGGTCGCGCAGGAACGCGGCGAACTCGACGCCTTCGCGCAAGCGGCGTTTCAGCATGTCGAAATCTGTCGCCATCTCCCGCACGATCGCGCCGATCTTGCGCGGCCGGAAGTAGAATTTCTTGTAGAAATCCTCGACCGAATGAAAGATTTCGTCGTGGCTCAAATGCGGGTAGTGCAGCGGCGCGATCTGCACGCCCTTGGCATCGACCAGTTCGGCGTTGGTCGAATCGAGCCAGCCGTTCGCCACCGCTTGATCGTAGAGCGCCGTGCCCGGATACGGGGCGGCGAGCGAGACCTGGATCGTGTGCGGGTCGATCTTGCGCGCCCAGGCTTTGGTCGCTTCCAGCGTCTCGCGGGTTTCGCCGGGCAGGCCGACGATGAAGGTGCCGTGAATGCGGATACCGAGATCGTGGCAGTCCCGCGTGAACCGCTCGGCGACCTCGATCCGCATGCCCTTCTTGATGTTGTGCAGGATCTGCTGGTCGCCCGACTCGTAGCCGACCAGCAGCAGGCGCAGCCCGCCGGCCTTCAGCTTTTCCAGCGTCTTGCGCGGCACGTTGGCCTTGGCGTTGCAGGACCATGTGACGCCCAATTGTCCCAGCCCTTCGGCGATGGCCTCGGCGCGGGGCAGGTCGTCCGTAAACGTGTCGTCGTCGAAGAAGAATTCTTTCACCTGCGGGAACGCGGCCTTCGCGGCGGCGATCTCGGCCACGACGTTGGCGACGGAGCGGGTGCGGTAGCGATGCCCGCCCACGGTTTGCGGCCACAGGCAGAAGGTGCAGCGGCTTTTGCAGCCGCGCCCGGTATAGACCGAGATATACGGGTGCTTCAGGTAGCCGATGAAATAGTCCTCGATTCGCAAATCGCGCCGATACACGTCGATGACAGACGGCAGGGCGTCCATATCCTCCAGCACCGGGCGATCCGGGTTGTGGTGGACCGCGCCATCTGCGTCGCGGTAGCTGAGCCCCGGGATCGTGGACCAGTCTTTGCCGTCGGCGATGTCCTTGACGGTGAAGTCGAACTCGTTGCGGCACACGAAATCGAGGATCGGGGCGTCGAGCAGGCTGTCGTCGGCCTTGACGGCCACCTTGGCGCCGATCATCCCTGCCTTCAGGTCGGGGTTGGCCGCTTTCATGGCGGCGATGCACTGCACGTCGGACGCAAACGACGGGACCGAGGTGTGGACCACCAGCAGGTCGAAATCCCGCGCCTGCGCCAAGATCTCGGCGAGCTTGATGCCGGCGGGCGGGGCGTCGATCAGTTTGGAGTTTTCCACCAACGCGGCGGGCTGCGCCAGCCAGGTGGGGAACCAGAACGATTTGATCTCGCGCTTGGCCTGATAGCGCGAACCGGCGCCGCCATCGAAGCCGTCGAATGTCGGCGCTTGCAGAAATAGAGTGCGCAAACTGTCGTCCTCCTTGGCCGTTGGCCGGCCCGCACGGACGCCGTCGCCACCGCGCATCCCAGCATCCACATCGCGAGCCTATTCCGCAGGGCGCGGAACCACCATAGCCAATGCCAGCATGTGGGGCTGCGACCCCGCCGCGTCTTCATCCCCCACACGCGGGGCGGACACGCGACGGGACCCCCCGGCATTTGCCAGGGTCACGGATTTCTCGCACCCGAGAGGTGGACGACTCCTCGCAGACATGACCGAATGGCTGCAACGACCCGTGAACACGGGCGCATCTGGGGCACGGTACGACAGTGCGGGACATCTATCAGGCGGCGCTGATTCTGACCGCCATCGCGGCGGTGTTCGGCGTGGTTGTGGCTATCGCCGGCGCCATGGTGGTGCGCCGCTTTGTCGGCCACCCCACTCGCCCGCCGGCGGCACTGCCCGCCATGACGATCCTCAAGCCCCTGTATGGCGACGAGGCTCTGCTGGAACAATCGCTGGAATCGATCTGCCGGCAGGCTTACCCGGCGTTCCAGATCGTTTTCGGCGTGAAGGATGCCGACGACATGGCGCTGCCGGTGGCCCGGCGCGTGCAACAGCGGTGGCCCGAGCGCGACATCGCCATCGTCGTCAACCCCGCCATGCACGGGCCGAATCGGAAGATCAGCAACCTCATCAACATGCTGCCGCTGGCGCGGCACGACGTGCTGGTGTTTTCCGACAGCGACATGCTGGTGGCGCCGACATTTCTGGAACGCATCGCGCTGGCGCTGGAGGGGCCGGATGTGGGTCTCGTCACCGCGTTGTGCGGCGGCCGACCTACTGCCAAGGGACTTGCCGCCGTGGTCGGCGCGATGCAACTGAACCTGCTGTTCCTGCCGGCGGTCTTGCTGGCACGCCAACTCGGGCGGGAGGACTGCCTGGGCACGACGATGGCGCTGCACCGGGACGTGCTGGACCGGATCGGCGGACTGCATGCGCTGGTCGGCCATCTCGCGGACGACAATGTGCTGGGCCAGCGCGTGGCGGAGTTGGGGCTGCGGATCGCGCTGGCCGACACGATCCCCGTGGCCAGCGTGCCGGAGGCGTCATGGCGGACGCTGTGGCAGCACGAGATTCGCTGGGCGCGAACCATCCGCGCGCTGACACCGATGGCGTTCGCTGCCTCCTGCCTGCAATTTCCGCTGTTTTGGGCGGCGCTGGCGTCCCTCCTGTCCGGGGGCGCGGCATGGTCGTTTCTACTGCTCGCCGGCGTCTGGGCCGTGCGCGCCGGGGCTGCGCACTACGTCGATGGGGCCACCCGGACAACGCGGCGGCCGACCCGTGCGATGCTGATGGCGCTGTTGCCGGTGCGCGATGCGCTGTCGGTGGCCGAAATCATCGCCAGCTTTTCGAGCAGCAATGTGATCTGGCGCGGCCATGCGATGCGAGCCGACAATGGCCGGCGCCGGGCGGCGGCTGGCGCCGCCGCAGCAACGTCGGAACATGCCACGAGGATGCGATGGAACAGAGCAGCCTGACCGCGCGGCAATTGTTCGAGCAGTTGATGGCCACGCCCGGCCGTGCCCGCTACGGGTTCGGGCAGCGGCCGGCGCTGGTCAATGTCGATCTGCAAAACGCCTACACGCGGCCGGAGGAGTTTGTGACTGCCTACGAGGACGATCCGCGACAGACCGAGTATGTGAACGACCTCGCCGACCTGATGCGGGCGCGGGCGTTGCCGGTGGTGTGGACGTACGTGGCGTATATGGAATCCGGCGAGGATTGCGGCGTGTTCGGCATGCGGCACGACACGCCGGACGCGCTGCGCAATATCAAACCCGGCTCACGCCGGGCCGAGCTGGACGGAAGACTGCGGGTGGATCCGATACGGGACGTGATCATCAACAAGCGCATGGCGTCGGCGTTTCACGAGACGCATTTGCAGTCGCTGCTGGTCTGGCATCGCTGCGACACGGTGATCGTGACCGGCGGGTCCACGTCGGGCTGCGTGCGGGCAACGGTGGTGGACAGCCTCTCGCACGGCTATCGGACGGTGGTGCCGGTGGAGTGCGTGGCCGACCGGCACGAGAGCCCGCATTTCGCCAATCTGTGCGACATGGAGGTCAAATACGCCTCCGTCCGCCCGGTGGCCGAGGTGATCGCGTATCTCAACGCGGTGCCGCTTCCGGGTTGCTGACGCGGACGGGCGCGCCGTCCAGGAACGCCAGCGCATTTTCGACGCTCTGCGGATAGAATTGCGCCCATGTTTCCGCCACGCCGTAGCCGAGATGGGGCGTCAAAACGGTGTTCGGCGCGGTACGGAACGGGTGGCCGGCCGGAAGCGGTTCGCGGTCGAACACGTCCAGTGCCGCGACGATGCGGCCGGATTGGACGGCGGCGATCAGCGCCGCTTCGTCCACCAGCGGGCCGCGCGACGTGTTGACCAGGATCGCGCCGGGCTTCATGCGGGCGAGGTCGGCGGCGCCCAGAATGCCGCGACTGCGGGGCGACAGGACGAGGTGCAGGCTGACGGCGTCCGAGCGGGCCAACAATTCCTCCTTGGCGACTTTTTGCGCGCCGGCCTTGGCGGCGGCTTCGTCGGTGAGGTTCTGGCTCCACGCAAGCACATTCATGCCGAGGGCGTGGCCGTAGCCGGCCATCAGGCTGCCGAGGCGGCCGAGGCCGATCACGCCGAGGGTCTTGCCGGCCAGCGTGATGCCGACCGGCACGCCCG
>CAJCJG010000267.1 GCA_903970625.1 Solirubrobacterales bacterium 70-9
CGGCGCCCGCTCGCGCGGCTGATAGCCACCGCTCTCGCTCATGCCGGCGCCCTCGCCGTCGCGCCGGCTGTCCAACAGGGTCAACTCGCCCCGAAACTTGGTCAGCACAACCTCGGTGGTGTATTTTTCCTGCCCGGACTGATCGGTCCATTTCCGGGTTTGCAGCGCGCCCTCGACATAGACCTTGCCGCCCTTGCGCAGATATTTCTCCGCGATGGTGCCGAGGTTCTCGTTAAAGATCACCACCCGGTGCCACTCGGTTTTTTCCTTACGCTCCCCGGTGGCGCGGTCGTTCCAGCTTTCGCTGGTCGCGAGGTTGAAATTGACGATTTTGGTGCCGTCCTGCGTGGTCCGCACCTCCGGGTCCTTGCCCAGATTCCCGACCAGAATGACCTTGTTCACACTGCCGGCCATGATAGCTCTCCGCTTTCGAGTTCGATCCGACCTTACGCCCACACGGCCTGACAGACCATCGCCCATGGGCTTCCCAAAGCGACCGACCTACGCCATATAATGAGAACACCTGTAGAACGCAATCCTTCCCTGGCATCTGGGATTCTCCGAATGGCCGGCTCCTCCATCCATGTGCGCGGCGCGCGCGAGCACAATCTGAAGAACATCGACGTGGAGATCCCGCGCGACAGCCTGACGGTGATCACCGGCCTGTCCGGCTCCGGCAAATCGTCGCTCGCCTTCGACACGATCTATGCCGAAGGCCAACGCCGCTACGTCGAGAGCCTCTCGTCCTACGCCCGCCAGTTTCTCGAACTGATGGGCAAGCCGGACGTGGATTCCATCGAGGGCCTGTCCCCCGCCATCTCCATCGAGCAGAAAACGACGAGCCGCAACCCGCGTTCCACCGTCGGCACGGTCACGGAAATCCACGACTACATGCGCCTGCTGTGGGCGCGCGTCGGCGTGCCCTATTCGCCCGCCACCGGCCTGCCGATCGAGGCACAAACCGTCAGCCAGATGGTGGACCGCGTGCAGGCGATGCCGGAGGGGACACGGCTGCTGTTGCTGGCCCCCGTCGTGCGCGACCGCAAGGGCGAATACCGGAAGGAACTGGCCGACCTCCAGCGGCGCGGCTTCATTCGTGTCAAGGTGGACGGCAAATTGTACGACATCGGCGAGGTTCCCGCGCTCAACCGCAAAACCAAGCACGAGATCGAGGCCGTCGTGGACCGGGTGGTCGTCCGCGACGGCATCGCTACCCGCCTCGCCGACAGTTTTGAAACCGCCATCGCGCTGTCGGACGGCATCGCCTATGCCGAGAACGCGGACAGCGGCGAGCGCACGGTGTTCTCCTCCCGCTTCGCCTGCCCGGTCAGCGGCTTCACCATCGAGGAGATCGAGCCGCGCCTGTTCAGCTTCAACTCCCCCCACGGCGCCTGCCCGGCCTGCGACGGGCTGGGGGTGGAGACGTTCTTCGACCCGCATCTGGTCGTCCCGGACGAGCGCCGGTCGCTCGCGGACGGCGCCGTCGCGCCCTGGACCGGCGGGCAGAGCCAGTACTACGACCAGACCCTCCAAAGCCTTGCAAAGCACTTCAAGGTGCCGATGCGCGCCGCCTGGAGCGAACTCCCGGAGTCCGTCCACGATGCCATTCTTAATGGCACCGGCGAAGAAGAGGTCGCCTTCACCTACAAGGACGGCGTGCGCGCCTACACGGTGAAAAAACCGTTCGAAGGCGTGCTGAAGAACCTGGACCGCCGCTGGCGGGAGACGGATTCGGCCTGGGTGCGGGAGGAAATGTCTCGCTATCAGGCCGAAAAACCCTGCGCCGTCTGCCTCGGCGCCCGCCTGAAGCCGGAGGCGCTGGCGGTCAAGATCGCCAAATTCAACATCTCCGAAGCGTCGGAACTGCCGATCCGCCGTGCGCTGGATTGGTTTCGCGCCGTGCTGCCGACGCTGACGCCGCAACGCGCCGAAATCGCCGGCCGCATCCTGCGCGAAATCGTCGAGCGATTGCAGTTTTTGGTCGATGTCGGGCTGGACTACCTGACGCTGGCGCGCGGCTCGGCCACACTCTCCGGCGGCGAAAGCCAGCGCATCCGGCTCGCCAGCCAGATCGGCTCCGGCCTGACAGGCGTGCTGTATGTGCTGGACGAACCCTCCATCGGCCTGCACCAGCGCGACAACGAGCGCCTGCTCGGCACGCTGCGGCGGCTGAAGGCGCTGGGCAACACCGTGCTGGTGGTGGAACACGACGAGGACGCAATCCGTGCCGCCGATTTCCTGATCGACATGGGGCCGGCGGCCGGAACCGGTGGCGGCTACGTGGTGGCGCAAGGCACGCCCGCCGAAGTCGCTGCCAACCCGGCCTCGTTGACCGGGGACTATTTGTCCGGCCGCAAGCGCATCGCGGTGCCGGCGATGCGCCGCCCGGTGCAGAAGGACCGCGTGCTGCGCGTCGTCGGCGCGACCGGCAACAATCTGAAAAGCGTCACTGCGGATTTTCCGTTGGGCACGTTCACCTGCGTCACCGGCGTCTCCGGCGGCGGCAAATCGACGCTGGTGGTCGATACGCTGTTCAAGGCGGCGAGCCGAAAACTGATGGGCTCCGGCGAGGTGCCGGCGCCGCACCTGCGAATCGACAATTTGGGCCTGCTGGACAAGATCATCGACATCGACCAGTCGCCAATCGGCCGCACCCCGCGCAGCAATCCCGCGACTTACACCGACCTGTTCGCGCCGATTCGCGACTGGTTCGCCGAACTGCCGGAATCCCGCGCGCGCGGCTACAAATCCGGCCGCTTCAGTTTCAACGTCAAAGGCGGTCGCTGCGAGGCGTGTCAGGGCGACGGGCTGCTGAAAATCGAAATGCACTTTCTGCCGGACGTGTTCGTCACCTGCGACACCTGCAAGGGCCGCCGCTACAATCGCGAGACGCTGGAGGTCAAATTCCGCGACAAATCCATCGCCGAAGTGCTGGAGATGACGGTCGATGAGGCAGTGCCGTATTTCTCCGCCGTCAACCGCATCCACGACCGGCTGAAAATCCTGCAACAGGTCGGCCTCGGCTACATCAAGCTCGGCCAGCAGGCGACGACGCTCTCGGGCGGCGAGGCGCAACGGATCAAACTGTCGAAGGAACTGGCGCGGCGGGCGACAGGCCGCACGCTGTATATTCTCGACGAGCCGACGACGGGCCTGCATTTCGAGGACGTGCGAAAACTGCTGGAAGTGCTGCACGCCCTGGTCGATGCCGGCAACTCGGTGGTCGTGATCGAACACAACCTTGAGGTCATCAAGACCGCCGACTGGATTCTGGATCTCGGGCCGGAAGGCGGCGAGGGTGGCGGGCGAATCGTCGTCTCCGGCACGCCGGAGGACGTGGCGGCAGCGCCCGACAGCTACACGGGCCGCTTCCTCGCCCCGCTTCTGGAAGCGCAGGCGCCGGCCGCGCCGAAGCGGGCAAAGCGGCGGGCCTAGGTTCTGGGAGCGCACCAAGTCAAAAAAACGTTTACCGTCACCGCGCAGTGAAATTTTCCTTGACCACGGCGCCCGCACGGTAATTCATTGTGAGCGATCATTCGGGTTCGAGGCGCTCAGATGGCCGGCGATTTGTTTTACATCTCTTGTTCATTCCAAAGTTTTAGACGAATGCGCTGTCGGCCGCTTGGGCCGCTCATCTCTGGAGTCTCGCTCGCGTCGTGCATTTCAAACAGGTCGCACCATGGCGTGCGCCAGGGGCTAACATGTTGCAATCCCATATCGTCGATATCGATGGCATCTTCGTCGGCGCGGCCGTCCTGATCGGCGGCGGCTACAAGTTCGTCGCCGTAGATCGCCGGCTGGTCGGGCTGGACGGGCGTGTGCTCCCGACGCTCGGCGATCTCCGCCGCGCCGCCCGCGCGGCATTCTTCAGCGGCCGCGTCCCGGCGCCGCCCTTGCCGGCGGTGGCAGCAGAAGGCCCGGGCTAGCCCCTGTCCCTCGCCGTCCAGGTGATGCCGCCCCCTCTCCCGAGGGGAATCGGGCAGGCGGGCATCCACACGCGCGCAGCGGCGCCGTCGCTGCAAAAAACCCCGCACCTCCAAATTTCCGCTTGCCCGCCATACGTCACCAATACTAACATGTTGCCGTGAACAACACCCCCACCCTGTCCTCGGTAGATCGCCTCAGCGCCGCCCTCATGGCGTTCCTGGAGGCGTTCGCGGCACGGGCCGGGTGGTGGTTCCCCAAAT
>CAJCJG010000268.1 GCA_903970625.1 Solirubrobacterales bacterium 70-9
GCCGGCCACCCCGCCACCGCCATGCCAGCGAACGGCGTCCAGCCGGCCGGCGTCGCGATCCACTCGTCGGTGATCGTGCGGCGGTGCTTCAAATCCACAATCGAGAAATCCGCGTCGTAGCCGGCGGCCAACCGCCCCTTGCCGACCACGCCGTACACCCGCGCCGGGCCCGCGCACATCAGATCGACCATCCGCGCCAGCGACAGTTTTCCGGCATTCACATGGTCCAGCATGATCGGCAGCAGCGTCTGCACACCGGGCAGCCCGGCCGGCACCTCCGGCCATGGCTTCAGCTTGGCCGCGCGCGAATGCGGCGCGTGGTCGGAGCCGATCGTGTCCACCGTCCCGTCCCGCACCGCCGCCCACGCCGCGTCCAGATGCCGTTGGCCCCGGATCGGTGGGTTCATCACCCCGAAACCGCCGAGCCGGTCGTAGCAGTCGGGCGCCACCTGCGTCAGGTGGTTCAGCAGCACCTCGACCGTCGTCGTGTCCTTAAAATCCTTGACGTAGTCCAGTTCTTCCGTCGTCGAGACGTGCAGGATGTGCGCCGGCCGGCCGGTCGCCCGCGCAATCGCCAGGATTCGGCGCGTCCCCAGAAACGCGCACTCCTCGTCCCGCCATTCCATGTGCTTCGCATACGGATCGCCCGACTTGAACATGCTTTTGCGGGCTTGCAACCGATACTCGTCCTCCGAATGGTAGGACACCCGCCGCCGCCCGGCGCGCATCACCCGCTCCAAACTCTCGTCGTCTTCCACCAGCAGATCGCCGGTCGAACTCCCGGCAAACACTTTTATCCCGCAAACGCCCCGCGCAACCTCCAGGCCGGCGAGCGCAGCGACATTCGTTTTGGTGGCGCCGACATAAAACCCCATGTCGCACCAAGCGTTGCGCTCGATGTAGTCCTGCTTCCACGCCACCGTCTCGGCGTTCACGATGCTGGGCGAGGTGTTCGGCATGTCGAACACGGTGGTGATGCCGCCGAGCACGGCCGCGCGGGTGCCCGTCGGAATGCTTTCGATGCTGGCGTCGCCGGGGTCGCGCAGATGAACATGCGGGTCAATCAGGCCGGGCAACACATGCAGGCCGGCGGCATCGAAAACATCGTCGGCGGTCGCCGTCGCCGGCACCCCGATGGCCGCGATGCGCCCGTGCCGGACTCCGATATCGGCCGCCGCCTCGCCCCACGGCAAAACGGCGGTGCCGTTGCGGATCAGCAGATCGAAATGCGCCATGACTATTTTGCCGCGAGGTAGGAGAACACGTCGCCCTCGGCCCGCCGCCCCTCGATATGGGTGCGGTGCCACAGGGCGTAGAACAGCAGGTGCCACGCGCCGTATTGCTCGCGCCGGCCAGCCGCGTTGCGGAACAGGGTCGCCACTTTGCCCGGATCGGCGATTTCGGCAATGCCCGCTTGGGCGGCCACCAGCGGCCCCAGGCGCTCCCCCACGCCGCCGATCCAGGCGCCGACCGGGACGGTGAACCCCTGTTTCGGCGCGAACGGTTTCGCGGCCGGGCAATTCTTCTCCAGCCATCGGCGCAGCAGCCACTTGCCCATGTGGCCCTGCACTTTCAGCCCGTCCGGCAGCCGGAACGCCGCGTTGGCGACGCCGGAGTCGAGGAACGGGGTTCGGCCTTCCACCGCATGCGCCATCAGGCAGCGGTCCAGCTTCAGCAACAGATCGTGCGGCAGCCAGTCGGCGATATCGACGGCCTGCGCGACTTGCAGGCGGGATCGGCCACCGGCCGATACATGCGCCTCCGCCGCCGCCAGCCCGTCGCGCCACGCGGCCGGGCGGGTGCGCAACACGTCCAGCCGGTCGAACGTACCCCGCCCGCGCATCACCCGGCCGCCGAGCCACCACGGGCGCATCGCGTTGCGGTAGCGGCCATAGCCGGCAAAAATCTCGTCGCCGCCCTCGCCGGACAGAACCACTTTCACGTCCTGCCGCGCGCGTCTCGCCAGGAACCATGTCGGGATGATCGCGTAGTCGGCCGCCGGGTCGTCCATGCAGCCGACGATCTCCGGCAGGTGTCGCCACACCATTTTTTCCGTCACTTCCAGCGTCTCGTGCCGCGCGCCGAGCGATTTGGCAACCGAGGCGGCCTGCGCCCGCTCGTCGGCGGCACCGGGCGCGTCGAAGCCGGCGGTGAAGGCCAGAACGGGCGAACTGTTGAGGCGGGACATCAGCGTCAGGATCGCGGCGCTGTCGATGCCGCCGGACAGGAACATGCCGTACGGCACGTCGCTGCGCTGGTGCAGATCGACGCTTTCGGTCAGCGCGCGCTCCATCCGCGCGAGCGCCGACGCCTCGTCGATGGTTTCGGGCGGGCCGGCAGGCAGGGCTTCGGTGTGCCGGCGGTCGATGACGCGGCCGTCCGCACAGGTCAGCGTCTCCCCCGGCAGCACGCGCTGGATGCCGGGGAAGATCGTCTCGGCGCCGGTCGTGTACTGGATTTGCAGCAATTCGTCGCGCGCGGTGGGGCGGACGGCGCGGGGCACGATGCCGGCGGCGAGCAGCGCCTGCGCCTCCGACGCGAACGCGAGGCCGGCCGGCGTTTGCGCGATATACAGCGGCTTGATGCCGAACGGGTCACGCGCCAGCGTCACGGTGCGGCCGGCGCGGTCGTGGATGGCGATGGCGTACATGCCGCGCAGCGGGTCGGCGAAGTCGGCGCCGCCCTTGACGAAGCGTTGCAGCGGGATCTCGCAATCGCCGTTTGTCACGAAGGTGATGCCGGGCATCGCCGCGCGCAGTTCGCGGTAATTGTAGATCTCGCCGTTGCAGACCAGCGCGGCCGAGCCCGCGAACAGCGGTTGGTCGCCGGTGACGAGATCGATGATCGCAAGCCGGTTGTGAACCAGCGCGACGCGGCCGACGGCCGTCTGGCCCGAGCCGTCGGGGCCGCGATGGGCGATGCCGCGTTCCAGCGCGGCCAGGGCGGCCGGGTCCGGCGGCGATGCGTTGGTGGCGGCGAGGATGCCGGCGATGCCGCACATCAGGATGCGGGGGCGATGTGGGGAGGGCGGCAACGCATGGCGGTGTCCTAGCATCGGGGCGCCGCGTCTGTCTTGCGGCGGCGGCCGTGGCCGCCCAACTGCACCGCCATGACAAACCTGGCGCATCTGCCGTCACGCGGCGTCGTTGGAATAAGCGGCGAGGATCGCGTTGCGTTCCTCCAGGGCCTCGTGTCGAACGACGTGGCGCAGGCGGCGCCCGGTCGCGCCGTCTGGGCCGCGTTCCTGACACCCCAGGGCAAGTGGCTCGCGGACTTTTTCGTGTTTTTCGACGGCGACCGGCTGCTGCTGGAGTGCGAGGGCACGCAAGCGGCGATGCTGGTGCAGCGGCTGGGCCGCTACCGGCTGCGCTCGCGGGTGACGTTGAGCGATCTGTCCGAGGTGTTTCGCGTCTATGCCGCCTGGGGCAGTCCGCCCGCCGTACCGGCCGACTGCCTGATGGCGCCGGACCCTCGGCTGCCACAAGCGGGCTGGCGCATCCTGACGGCACGCGCCCTGCCGGAGACCGCGACGGCGGCGGCGTGGGACGCGCACCGGCTGGCGCTCGGCCTGCCCGACGGCTCGCGCGACATGGAGGCGGAGAAATCGGTGCTGCTGGAGGCGGGCTTCGACGAACTGGCCGGCGTGTCGTGGTCCAAGGGCTGCTACATGGGCCAGGAACTGACAGCGCGGACGAAATATCGCGGACTGGTCAAGCGCCGCCTGGTTCCGGTGGCGTTCGCCGGCATGGCGCCGGAGCCGGGCACACCGATCACCCGCAACGGCGCCGAGGTCGGCACCCTACGCTCGGCGCTGGGGGAGGCCGGGCTCGCGCTGGTGCGGCTGGACGCCTTGGACGGGCCGCTGCTGTGCGGGGGCGCGCCGCTTTCGGTGCGTGTGCCCGACTGGATGTATTTGCCGGCGGCGGCGGGGTAACCGTCGCGGCGGACGGACAACCGCTATTGGGTCGGCAGCCCGCCGCGCCGGTACGAACGGCCGCTCAACGCTTCGCGGACCAGCGCGGGGCGTGATCGACTTCGAAGACGGCTTGTGCGCGCGAAACGCCGAGGTCGGCGAGCATGTGGTCGTCCATCTCGGCCAGATATTTCTGCGTCTGGCGCACCCTGCGGGCGTGCTGCCACTGGGCGAACAGGGCGCCGGCGGTGTGGCGCAGGCCAGCGGCGACACGGCCAAAGCCGGCACCGATCTGGGCGAAGGCGAGCGTGTGCGAGAGGGTGTTCATCGGTTCAATCCTTTGCGTAGGTCGTCTCTCCCGCACAAGATGAGCCTCGCATACCAATCACGGAAACGAATTGCGTTGATCGTGAAAATCAGGAATATTGATGTCCATGGACATGCACGGCAACCTGGACCCCGATCTGCTGCGCGCCTTCGCGTATATCGCCGAGGAAGGCAGCTTCACCCGTGCCGCCGAGCGCGTCGGGCGCACGCAGTCCGCCGTTTCCATGCAGGTGCAGCGGCTGGAGGCCATGCTCGGCCAGCGCGTGCTGACGCGCGGCAAGGGCGGGTCTGTCTCGCTGACGCCGCATGGCCGGTATCTGCTGGACCGGGCGCGCGAGGTGCTGGCGCTGAATGAGGAAATCTGGCGCACGTTCCGGGCACCGCAAATGCACGGCACGGTCCGCCTCGGTACGCCGGACGACTACGCGCTGCGCTACATCCCGGCGGTGCTGCGCCGCTTCGCGCAGACGCATCCCTCGGTGGATGTGGACGTGACCTGTTCCAGTTCCTCGCCGCTGCTGGCCAAACTGAAGGCTGGGGAGTTGGACCTTGCCCTGATTTCCGAGGGGCACGAGCCCGCCAACTGGCCGACCGATCTGCTGTGGCGCGGGCAATTGGTCTGGATCACGTCGGAAAAATACTCGCCCCATCGGCTGGACCCGGTGCCGGTGGCGCTGGCGTCGGACGATTGCTCGTGGCGGCGGGCGGCGGTGCGGGCGTTGGAGGGGACGGGGCGGCGCTATCGCATCGCCTACACGTCGGAAACGCAGGCGGGCACGCTGACGCCGGTGATCGCGGGGCTGGCAGTCACC
This sequence comes from Solirubrobacterales bacterium 70-9, assembly GCA_903970625.1. Classification (GTDB taxonomy): domain Bacteria; phylum Pseudomonadota; class Alphaproteobacteria; order Acetobacterales; family Acetobacteraceae; genus CAJCJG01. Next base: position 5,053 of record CAJCJG010000268.1, read on the forward strand.
ATCGCGCCGATTACGGCGGTGCCGCCTGGGGTGCGGGTGCTGCCGCCCGGCGATTCGCTGCCGCCGCTCGGCGATGCGGGCATTTTGCTGATGCGGGCGCGCGAGCCGCGTCAGCCGCTGACGGACGCGCTGGCGACACACATTCGTGACACGTTTCGGGCAGAACTGGAGCGGCCGGCGGCGGCTTGAC
>CAJCJG010000269.1 GCA_903970625.1 Solirubrobacterales bacterium 70-9
CCATCGGCCGCGCCATCGACGGCGCCGAGGTCGTGGTCAATCTCGTCGGCATCCTGGCCGAGCGCCGCGCCGGCGATTTCGCCCGCATTCAGGCCGACGGCCCGAAAACCATCGCCGCCGCCGCGACCGCCGCCGGGGTAACGAAGATGGTGCAAATCTCCGCCATCGGCGCCGACCCGAAATCGGCCAGCCTGTATGCCAGGAGCAAGGGGCAGGGCGAGGAGGCGGTGCGGGCGGCGTTTCCGGCGGCGACGATCCTGCGCCCCTCCATCGTGTTCGGCCCGGAGGACCAGTTCTTCAACCGGTTCGGCTCGATGGCCGCAATCTCGCCGTTCCTGCCGGTGATCGCGGGCGGCACCAAATTCCAGCCGGTCTATGTCGGCGACGTGGCCGACGCGGTGATGGCGGCACTGACCCGGCCGGAGGCGGCCGGGCGCATCTACGAATTGGGCGGACCGGAGGTGTTCACGTTCCGCGAGTTGATGGCCTGGATCCTGACCCAGACCAAACGCAAGCGCCGGTTGATCGAACTGCCGATGTGGCTGGCGGACATCCAGGCGACGGTGCTGGAGAACCTGCCCGGCAAGTTGCTCACCCGCGACCAGTTGTTGTTGCTGACGAAGGACAATGTGGTGGGGCAGGGCGTGCTGAGCCTGGCCGAACTCGGCATCCGGCCGACGCCGGTGGATCTGGTGGTGCCGCAATATCTGGCGCGGTTTCAGCCGGGCGGGGGCAAGCGGGAATTGTATGTCGCATAACAGGGCCGTTTCGGACCTTTCCAACGGCCTGTCGTCGCCGTTGCCGAACGTAAAGACATGTTTCAGCAGAAAATAGGACAGAATTGCTGTCTTATACCGAAGATTCGACTCGCAAGGGCATTGCTGCTGTCCTATACGGGTGCGTGAAGCCGGGGGCATGCGCGCCCGGCCAACGACGCCCAAACGGGGAGAGCGCCGATGCCAGAGCGCATGCTGCAATTCGTCCGCGTGTCGCAGGAGACGCCGGAAAAGCGCGAAGTCGCCACGCGCCGCGCCGACTTTCGCGAGATTTACGAAGAATTCGACCCGCCGCGCGCCCGCACCCAGGCCAGCCGGTGCAGCCAGTGCGGCGTGCCATTCTGCCAGGTGCATTGCCCGCTCTCGAACAACATCCCGGACTGGCTGAAGCTGACCGCCGAGGGACGGCTGGAGGAAGCGTACGAAGTCTCCTCCGCCACCAACAATTTTCCGGAGATTTGCGGTCGCATCTGCCCGCAGGATCGGCTGTGCGAGGGCAACTGCGTCATCGAAAAGGGGTTCGAGAGCGTCACTATTGGCGCCGTCGAACGCTACATCACCGACACCGCGTTCGAAAAAGGCTGGGTCAAGGCTGGCACGCCGAAATCCGAAAACGGCCTGTCGGTCGGCATCGTCGGTGCCGGGCCTGGTGGGCTTGCGGCGGCGGACATGCTGCGGCGGCAGGGCTATGCGGTGCATGTGTACGACCGCTACGACCGCGTGGGCGGCTTACTGATCTACGGCATCCCCGGCTTCAAGCTGGAGAAGCACATCGTGCTGCGCCGCTGGAAACTGCTGGAGGACGCGGGCGTGGTGTTCCATTTGAACACCGAAATCGGCCGCGATTTGAGTTTCGAGGCGCTGCGGCGGCGCCACGATTCCATTCTGATCGCCACCGGCGTGTACAAGGCGCGCGACATCGGCGGCCCCGGCGCGGGGTTGCCGGGCATCGTGCCGGCGCTGGATTTTTTGACCGCATCCAATCGGCAGGGCCTCGGGGAAAACGTGCCTGAGTTCCTGTCCGGCGCTTTGGATGCCGGCGGCAAGAATATCGTCGTCATCGGCGGCGGTGACACCGCCATGGACTGCGTGCGGACCGCCGTCCGCCAGGGTGCGGCTTCGGTAAAGTGTCTGTATCGGCGCGACCGCGACAACATGCCCGGCTCCATCCGCGAGGTGAAGAATGCGGAGGAGGAGGGCGTCGAGTTCGTCTGGCTCTCCGCGCCGGAAGCGTTTTTGGGCGACGCGACCGTGACGGGCGTGCGCGCGGCACGGATGCGGCTGGGGCTGCCCGATGCGTCGGGGCGGCAAAGCGTGGAGCAGATCGAGCACAGCCACTTCAACATTCCCGCCGATCTGGTCATCAAGGCGCTCGGGTTCGACCCGGAGGATCTGCCGGTGGCGTTCGGTGAGCCGGCGCTGGGCGTCTCCCGCTGGGGCACGCTGAAAGTGGACCACAAGAGCTTCATGACCAGCCTGCCTGGGGTGTTCGCCGCCGGCGACATCGTGCGCGGTGCCTCGCTGGTGGTGTGGGCGATCCGCGACGGCCGCGACGCGGCGGCGGCGATGCATGCGTGGATGAAGCAACACGCGACCGTCGCGGTCGCAGCGGAGTGAGGCACATGGACGAAGATTTCGTTGCTGCCTGGCACGACAACACCGCCCGCCTTCGCGACACGTACAGCGCCGAGCAGGAACATGACGCCTGCGGCGTCGGCCTCGTCGCAGCCCTGGACGGCAAGAAGCGTCGCGACGTTGTGCAGGCCGGGATCGACGCGCTGAAAGCGGTGTGGCATCGCGGCGCCGTCGATGCCGACGGCAAGACCGGCGACGGCGCCGGCATCCATGTGGAAATTCCGCAGGATTTCTTCGCCGAAGCCATCGAGCGCGGCGGACACAAAGTGCGGCCGGGTGCCATCGGCGTCGGCATGGTGTTTCTGCCGAAGACCGATCTCGGCGCGCAGGAGCGTTGCCGGCAAATCGTGGAATCCGAAATTCTTGCGTTCGGCTATCAGATCTATGGCTGGCGACAGGTGCCGATCAATGTCGAGGTGATCGGCGAAAAGGCGAACGCCACGCGGCCCGAGATCGAACAGATCATGATCTGGAACGCGAAAGGCAGCGACAAGGTCGAGTTCGAGCGCGACCTGTACGTGATCCGCCGCCGCATCGAGAATCTGGCGATCGCGAACCAGTTGCCGGTGCTGTATTTCTGTTCGCTGTCGTGCCGCTCGATCATCTACAAGGGCATGTTCCTGGCGGCGAGCCTGACGGACTTTTATCCCGACCTGCTCGACGAGCGGTTCGTCAGCCGCTTTGCGATCTATCATCAGCGGTATTCGACCAACACGTTCCCGACCTGGAAGCTGGCGCAGCCATTCCGGATGCTGGCGCATAACGGCGAGATCAACACCGTCACCGGCAACATCAACTGGATGAAGAGCCACGAGACCCGGCTGTCGGACCCGGCACTCGACCCGTACATGGACAGCATCAAGCCGGTGATCCAGGCCGGCGGCTCGGACACGGCGACGCTGGACAATGTGTTCGAGGTGTTGGTGCGCGCCGGTCGCGACGCGCCTTCGGTGAAGGCGCTGATGATTCCTGCCAGTATCGGGCAGGACGCAACGATGCCGGCGGCGCATCGCGATATGTTCTTGTATTGCAACGCGGTGATGGAGCCGTGGGACGGCCCGGCCGCGATTGCCGCGACCGATGGCAGGTGGGTGGTCGCCGGTTTGGACCGCAACGGACTGCGCCCGTTACGCTACACGATCGCCAAGAACCACATGCTGGTGGTCGGCTCCGAGACCGGCATGGTCAAGATCGACGAGAGCGACGTGATCGAAAAGGGCCGCGTTGGTCCCGGGCAGGCCATCGGCGTCGATCTCGACGAGGCGCGGTTCTACGGCGACGAAGAAATGAAGGACATGCTGGCCGGCCGCCAGGCGTTCGGCGAATGGACCAAGCATATCCGCCAGATCGACCACATCGTGAAGGCCGACGCGACCGAGCCGGTGCTTTACGAAGGCGACGCGCTGCGGCGGCGGCAATTGACCGTCGGCACGTCGATGGAAGATTTGGAAATGATCCTGCATCCGATGGTGGAGGACGCGCAGGAAGCCACCGGCAGCATGGGCGACGACGCGCCGATTGCCGTGCTGAGCGAGAAATATCGCGGCCTGCACTGCTATTTCAGGCAGGCGTTCAGTCAGGTGACGAACCCGCCCATCGACAGTTTGCGCGAAACCCGCGTGATGTCGCTGAAGACGCGGCTCGGCAACCTCGGCAACGTCATGGACGAGGACAGTTCGCAGTGCGACTTGCTGCAACTGGACAGTCCCGTCCTGTCGAACGCCGAATTCGCGGCGATGCAGGCGACGATGGGCAGCGCCGCATGCGTCGTGGATTGCACCTTTCCGGCATCCGAAGGTGAAGCCGGGTTGCGCGATGCGCTCGCGCGCATTCGCCGCGAGGCGGAGGAGGGCGTGCGCGCGGGTTCGACGCACGTGATCCTGACCGACGAGGCGATGGGGCCGGAGCGGGCTGCGATCCCGATGATTCTGGCCACCGGCGGTGTTCACACGCATCTGGTGCGCTCCAGCCTGCGTACCTTTACCAGCCTGAATGTGCGCAGCGCCGAATGCCTGGATGTGCATTATTTCGCCGTGCTGATCGGCGTCGGTGCCACCACCGTCAATGCGTATCTGGCGCAGGAGAGCATCGCCGACCGCCAGCGGCGCGGCCTGTTCGGCGACCTGTCGCTGAAAGATGCCGTCACCCGCTACAAGAAGGCGGTGGACAAGGGGCTGCTGAAGGTGATGGCCAAGATGGGCATTTCCGTCGTCTCCTCCTATCGCGGCGGCTATAATTTCGAGGCGATCGGGTTGTCGCGTGCGCTGGTCGGCGAGTTTTTCCCCGGCATGCAGTCGCGCATTTCCGGCATCGGCCTGTCCGGTATCGCGCGCAAGGCGCTGGAACTGCACAGCGAGGCGTGGCACAGCGACGTGGCCCGCTTGTCGGTCGGCGGCATCTACAAGATGCGGCGGCGCGGCGAGGCACATGCGTTCGACGGCGGCCTGATCCATCTGTTGCAGGAAGCCGTGGCCACCGACAGCTACCAGATGTTTCGCCGCTACGCCGACGAGGTGCGCAAGCAGCCGCCGATTGCGCTGCGGGATCTGCTGGATTTCCGCATGGACGGGCGGCACGCGATTCCGATCGATGAGGTCGAGAGCATCACGGAAATCCGCAAGCGGCTGGTGGCACCGGGCATTTCGCTGGGCGCGCTGAGTCCGGAGGCGCACGAGACGCTGTCCATCGCCATGAACCGCATCGGCGCCCGCAGCGACAGTGGCGAGGGCGGCGAGGACCCCGCACGCGCAAGGCCGCGCGCCAACGGCGACAACGCATCGTCGGCGATCAAGCAGATCGCATCGGGGCGCTTCGGCGTGACGGCCCAGTATCTGAACGATTGCCGAGAGATCGAGATCAAGGTTGCGCAAGGAGCAAAACCCGGCGAGGGCGGGCAGTTGCCCGGCTTCAAGGTCTCCGGCCTGATCGCGAAGCTGCGCCACTCCACGCCGGGCGTCATGCTGATCAGCCCTCCGCCGCATCACGACATCTATTCCATCGAGGATCTGGCACAGCTCATCTACGACCTGAAGCAGATCAACCCGGACGCCAGCGTTTGCGTGAAGCTGGTCTCGCGCAGCGGCATCGGCACGATTGCGGCCGGCGTGGCCAAGGCGAAGGCGGATGCGATCCTGATTTCCGGGCACTCCGGAGGCACCGGCGCGTCTGCGCAATCCTCGATCAAGTATGCGGGATTGCCGTGGGAGATGGGGCTGTCGGAGGCGCATCAGGTGCTGATGCTGAACCGGCTGCGCCATCGCGTCCGCTTGCGCACCGACGGCGGCATCAAGACCGGGCGCGACGTGGTGATCGCGGCGATGCTCGGCGCCGAGGAGTTCGGCATCGGCACGGCGTCGCTGGTGGCGATGGGCTGCATCATGGTGCGCCAGTGCCACAGCAACACCTGCCCGGTCGGCGTCTGCACGCAGGACGAGGAGTTGCGAAAGAAGTTCGAGGGCACGCCGGAGAAGGTCATCAACCTGTTCAGCTTCGTGGCCGAAGACGTGCGCGGCATTCTCGCCTCGCTGGGCGTGCGCAAGCTGACGGACGTGATCGGGCGCACCGACATGCTAATGCAGGTCAGCCGTGGTTCGGAATTGCTGGACGATCTCGACCTGAACCCGCTTCTGGTGCAAGCCGATCCTGGACCGTACGCGCGCTATTGCACGCTGGAGGGGCGCAACGAAGTGCCCGAGACGCTGGATGCGCAGATGATCGCCGATGCGGCAGCGTTCTTCGAGCGCGGCGAGAAGATGCAGCTTCAGTACAACATCCAGAACACGCAGCGCGCGATCGGGACGAAGTTCAGCAGCCGCATCGTGCGTCGTTTCGGCATGAACGGGTTGCAGGCGGGCCATGTCACCGTGCGGCTGCGCGGCTCGGCCGGCCAGTCGCTCGGCGCGTTCGCGGTGCAGGGGCTGCGGCTGGAAGTGTTTGGCGACGCCAATGACTATGTCGGCAAGGGTCTGTCCGGTGCCACCATCGCGGTGCGCCCGGCGCCGTCGTCCACTCTGGTCAGCCAGCAGAACACGATCATCGGCAACACGGTGCTGTATGGTGCAACCTCCGGCGCACTGTTCGCGGCGGGGCAGGCGGGCGAGCGGTTCGCGGTGCGCAACTCCGGTGCTATCGCCGTTGTCGAAGGCTGCGGCTCCAACGGATGCGAATACATGACCGGTGGGACGGTTGTGGTGCTCGGCGCGGTCGGGGACAATTTCGGCGCCGGTTTCACCGGCGGCATGGCGTTCATCTACGACCCGGACAGCAAGTTTCATCTGCGCGTCAATCCGGACTCGCTGAGCTGGCAGCAGGTCGGACCGGGCCACTGGGAAGATGTCTTGCGCACGCTGGTGGAGCGGCACGCGGAGGAGACCAACAGCCGCTACGCGCGGATGCTACTGCACGATTGGGCGCGTGCGGCGCCGAAGTTCTGGCACGTCGTTCCGAAGGAATACATCAAATACCTGCCGGTGCCTCTAACACAGGAAACGGCAGCACTGCGGGCCTGACACCGAAGGGGAGCGGGCCAGCCAGTTCTGACTGGCCCACCCCCCTACCGCCGGGTTATCGTCACCTTGACTTTAATCGTGACGATAACCACGATAAACGGCAGGAGTTTTCGATGCTTCATCATCGTTTTCTCCTACGGTTGCGGCGGATGGCCTATCCACCCGCCGTTTCCATGTTGGAACCGTTTCGTGTTATTGCCTAGTGGCCCCCTGCGAATCGGTTGGCGGATCGCCGCGCCGGTGCCATAAGGGCTGGTAATGCGATATTTGTTTCATCTCCCGCTCTCCCCTTATTGCCGCAAGGTCCGTCTCGTGCTGGCCGAAAAGCGGCTGCCGTTCGAGTTGCGCGTCGAGCGCGTCTGGGAACGGCGCGAGGAGTATTTGCAGATCAATCCCGCCAGCACCGTGCCAACGCTGGTGGAGGACAACGGCCTCGCGATCCCGGATTCCACGGTTATCTGCGAGTATTTGGATGAAGCCTATCCGGACGCCACGTTGGTTGGCCACACGCTCGGCGAGCGCGTCGAGGTGCGGCGGCTGGTTGCGTGGTTCGACGGCAAGTTCGATGCCGAAGTCACCCGCAACCTGAACGGCGAGAAATACATCAAGCGCCTCGCCGGGCGCGGACACCCGGACGCGACGGCGCTGCGCATCGGCTACACCTCGCTGCGCGAGCATTTGCTCTATCTCGGCTGGCTCGCGGAAACGCGCGAATGGCTGGCGGGGGCCAAAATCTCGCTCGCCGATTTCACAGCCGCCGCCCACATTTCCGTGCTCGATTTCCAGGGCGACATCGACTGGACGGTCAGTCCCCCGGCCCGCGAATGGTACGCGAAGGTCAAGTCGCGGCCCAGTTTTCGGGCGCTGCTGAATGACAGGGTACCGGGCATGACGCCGCCGGCGCACTACGCCGATCTGGATTTCTGACACCGCCGCTCAGTGCCGGTCCGGACCAGCTTCCAGCAATGCCAGATTCTGTTGCGCGAGGTCGGCCGTCGGCGAATCGGGCGCCAGCGCGATGGCGTGCTCCCAGTCGGCGCGGGCGCCGGCCGCGTCGTTGCGGCGTTGGCGGATGATGCCGCGCTCCAGCAGCCCCTCCGGGTTCTCCGGGTCCATCGTCAGCGCCCGCGCAATATCGTCCTCGGCCAGATCGAGTTGCCCAAGATGCCGCCAGGCCGAGCCGCGCAGCACCATCGCGTCCGGACGGTGAGGGTCTTCTTCCAGCGCGTGGGTCAGATCGTCCACCGCGTCCTGCCAGCGTTCCAGCGAGCCGGCGGCGACGGAGCGGTCGATCAGCAGGTCGGGGTCCTCGGACGAGAGCGACAGCGCCAGTGTGGCGGCGGCGAAGGCCCGGCCGGCGTCGCCGGTCATCAGCCACGCTTGCGTCGCCTGCCCGTAGATGGTGGCCCGCGCGGCGGCCGGCCCCCGGCTGGTGGCGGCGATCTTTTCCAGCATCATGGCGCCCTCCTCCGGGTCGCCCAGTTCGATCCTGGCTAGGGCGAGGCAATGATCGGCGGCGTCGCCGCCGCCGGCGGTCTGCCACGTCTCCGCGAGCGCCTGCGCCCCCTCCGGATCGGTCGGCAGCATCGCGAGGCAGCTTTCGTACTGGTCGCCCTGGGCGATGCGGGGGGGAACCGGCGGAATCGGCAGCGGCGGTTCCACGTCGGCGGCGGCGGCATCGTCGGCGCCCGGCATCAGTTCCCACCACGCCCCGCTGCCCGCAGCCCCCAGGAGCAGCGCCGCGACTCCGGCCAGCAGAACTGCGCGCATTGCCATGGGTGGTAGTTTAAGGCCGCGTCCCCATCTGCCGCAAACACGCGATGACGCAACTGCACCTGATCGTATTCGGCCTCGGCTATACCGGCACGGCCACCGCGCGGGCGGCGGTCGCGGCCGGGCTGCGAGTCACCATAGTCACCCGCGATCCAACGGCCGCGCCGGTGCTCTCCGGGGTGTCGGTCGTGGCGTTCGCCGATGCCGCCGCCATGCTGGCAGACGCCACCCATCTGCTGGCGACAGCACCGCCGCCGGGCGATGGCGGTGCGGGCGATGGCGTCGATCCCGTGCTGCACGCCCACGCAGCGGCCATCCTGGCCGCGCCGCGCCTGCGCTGGCTGGGTTATCTGTCCACCACCGGCGTGTACGGAGACCGTGGCGGCGGATGGGTGTACGAGATGACGCCCCCCGCGCCAGGGCAGGAACGCAGCCGGAGGCGGCTGGCGGCCGAGCAGGCGTGGGCCGCGTTCGCCGACACGCGGGCGGTCGATCTGTTCCGGCTGGCCGGCATCTACGGCCCCGGCCGCTCCGCGCTGGACGATTTGCGGGCCGGCCGGGCGCGGCGGATCACGAAACCCGGCCATGCCTTCGGCCGCATCCATCGCGAGGACATTGCGGCGGCCATCCTCGCCGCTGTCGGCCAGACGCTGCCGCCCGGCGCGCGGGTGCTGAACCTGAACGACGACGAACCGGCCGAGGCGTCGCTGGTGGTCGAGGAAGCCGCCCGGCTGCTGGGCATGGAGCCGCCCCCGGCCGTGCCGTTCGCCGAGGCTGAGGCGACCATGAGTCCGATGGGCCGCAGCTTTTGGGCGGAAAGCCGGCGCGTGTCGTCGGCCGGCACGCAGACCGCCCTCGGGCTGCGCTGGCGCTATCCGACGTTCCGCGAGGGGCTACGCGCCATCCTCGCCGAGGAGCGCGGCGACGGTTCGGCTTAGCAACGCCAAATCCTCCGGGCGGGACAGGCGGTGGTCGCCGTCCTTGATCAGCGTGACCTGCACATCCTCCCCCTCGATCCGCTCGGCGAGCCGGAGCGCGGTTTCCCAGGGCACGTCGTCGTCCCGTTGCCCTTGCAGCAGCCGTACCGGAAGGCGCAGCGCGATGGGGCCGCCGAGCAGCAGATGCCGGCGCCCGTCCTGGATCAATGCCCGGGTGATCCGCAGCGGCGGGCCGTACTCGCTCGGCGCTTCGATGTATCCCTGTTCGGACAGGCGCGCCCGCTCGGCCGGCAGCATCGAGTCCCACATCAGCGTCTCGGTGAAATCGGGCGCCGCCGCGATGCCGACCAGACCGACGATCCGTTCGGGCCGCAGCAACGCCACATGCAGCCCGATCCAACCGCCCATCGAGGAGCCGACCAGCAGCAGCGGACCCTCCGAGACGGTGTCGATGACGGCCAGCGCATCGGCGAGCCAGCGGCCGATGGTGCCGTCCGCGAACGCGCCGCCGGAGGCGCCGTGGCCGGAATAATCGAGCCGTAGCATGGCCTGCCCGCGCGAAGCGCAAAACGCATCCAGTGCCGTCGCCTTCGCACCCATCATGTCGGAGGCGAAGCCGGGCAGGAACACCAATGTCGGGCCACGCCCGGCTCGTGCGGCCCAGGCCAGTTCGATGCCGTCGCCCCGGTCGAGTCGTCCGGCGGTCTGCCCGCTCATGGCCGAGAATCCTTCATTACCGCGTGCTGCGTGATATAGCGGACGGAATGGATATGCACCCCGTGGACGAGCCGAGTCGCCCCGTTATCCTCCAGGTGCTGCCCGCGCTGGGCGGTGGCGGGGTGGAGCGGGGGACGGTCGAGATGGCGGCGGCCATCGTGCAGGCGGGTGGCGTGGCGCTGGTGGCCAGCGAAGGCGGACGGCTGGCGCGGCAGGTGGAGTTGGCCGGCGGCCGCAACATTCTTTTGCCCCTGGCGACCAAAAACCCGCTCGGCATTCGAGCGAACGCGGCGCGGCTGGAAGCGTTGATCCACGCGGAGGGGGTCAATCTGGTTCATGCTCGCTCCCGCGCCCCTGCCTGGTCGGCGTGGCAGGCGACGCGGAGGACGGGGGTGCCGTTCGTGACCACCTACCATGGTGCCTATGGCGAGGGGCTGCCGGGCAAGCGCCGCTACAATTCGGTGATGGCGCGCGGCGACCGGGTGATCGCGATCAGCCGGTTCGTCGCCGATCTGGTCATGCGCCAACACCATCCCGATCCGGCCATTCTTCGCGTGATCCATCGCGGCGTCGATCCGGCGGTGTTCGACCCGGATTCGGTATCCGGCGAGAGGGTGCATCGGCTGGCGGAATCGTGGCGGCTGCCGGAGGGGCGGCCGCTGGTGATGCTGCCGGGCCGGCTGACTCGCTGGAAGGGGCAGGAGGTGCTGATTGCCGCCCTCGCCCGCATGGCGCGGCGCGATGCCGTGGGCGTGCTGGTCGGCGCCGAGCAGGGGCGCAGCCGCTACGCGCGCAGCCTCGCGCGACTGGCGGCGGAACTGGGTGTGGACGTGCGGATCGTCGGCGACTGCGACGACATGCCGGCGGCGTTGCTGCTGGCCGACGCGGTGGTCAACGCCTCGACCAAGCCGGAGGCGTTCGGGCGCGTCGTGATCGAGGCGCAGGCGATGGCCCGCCCGGTGATCGCCACCGACCACGGCGGCGCGGTGGAGACGGTGGAACACGGCGACACCGGCTGGCGCATCCCCCCCGGCGACCCGGACGCGCTGGCGGCGGCGCTGGACCATGTGCTGGCGATGTCGGAGGACCGGCTTTTTTCCCTCGGCGCGCGGGCCAGGGCGTCGGTTCGCACCGATTACACGGTGGCGAAGATGCAGGCGGCGACGCTGGACGTGTATCGGGAGGTGCTGGTGCGGGCCGAGACGGGTGTGGCGCGCGAATAGCGAGTGCTTGTCGGGAGGCGGCCGAATTCCCCTATAGTAGGCTCAGGAGATGCCCCGATGTCCGAAGCGTTCGTCCTGCCGCACCAGATCACCGTCGCCGCGTTCGATGATTTTCTCGTTGGGCAGCCGGAGGATTCGTCCTGGGAACTGATCGACGGCCAAATCCTGGCGATGACCAACCCATCGATCAATCATGAAGAAATAGTTGGTAATATCGGCGGGGCTCTCCGGCAAGTTATGCCGGCCGACCGGCGGTGCCGGGTTGCTGTCGGAGGATTGCGCGTCCAGGTCTCGGACGACGTTCGGGGCACCTATGCGCCTCGGCCGGACGTGATGGTCTGGTGCGGTCCGGCAAGTGGCGAGCGCAATTTCGTCACCATGCCGCTGATCGTGGTGGAAGTGCTGTCACCGACCAACATGGACAGCGACCGGGGTAAGAAACTGCGTTTCTATAAGACCGGCCTGCAGACGCTGCGGCAGATCGTGCTGGTTTATCAGGACCAGATGCGCGTCGAAAACTACCGCCGCACCGACGTGGGCTGGGGCCTCGACACACTGACGCGGGCGGACGATCCGTTGGGGTTCGAGGGGTTCATGTTCGCCATGCCACTGTCCGAGGTCTATGGCGGCGTGACGCTGCCGCCCGCCTGATCCCGGCGGATATGCCTCGTGTTTTGGTCATCCGCCTGGGCGCGCTGGGGGATGTCGTCATGTCGTTCGCGGCCTTCGCGGCGATCCGGGCGAACCATCCGGGCGCCGACATCACGTTGCTGACGACCGCACCGTTCGCCGACATTGGCCATCGCGCGCCCTGGTTCGACCGAGTGGAGATCGATTCCCGCCCGTCCTGTTGGAACCTGCCGGGGCTTTGGCGACTGCGGCGGCAATTGCGCGGCTACGACCTCGTTTACGACCTGCAAACCTCCACCCGCTCCTCCCGCTATTTTTGGCTCGCTGGGCGCCCGCCCTGGTCCGGCATCGCCGCCGGCTGCTCCTCGCCGCACGCCAATCCGGCGCGGGACGCGATGCACACGCTGGAGCGGCAGCGCGAGCAACTTGAGATGGCCGGGGTAACACAATTCCCGACCCCGGACCTGTCGTGGCTGGGGGGCGGCGGGTTCGATCTGCCGGCCCGGTTTGCGCTTTTGGTGCCCGGTGCCGCGCCGACCCGGCCGCGCAAGCGATGGCCGGCGGAAGGCTTCGCCGACCTCGCCGCCCGGATCCACGCGGGCGGGATCGTGCCGGTGGTGCTCGGAACGGTCGCCGAGGCGCCGTTGGCGGCGATTATCCGCGAAAAATGTCCGGCGGCACTCGATCTGACGGGGCGTACAAGCATCGCCCACATCGCGAGCCTAGCCCGCCGGGGAAAATTCGCCGTCGGCAACGACACCGGGCCGATGCATCTGATCGCGGCCGTCGGCTGCCCCTGCGTCGTGCTGTTCTCCGCCGACAGCGATCCGGCGCTGACCGCGCCGCGTGGCCCCGGCGGCACGTGGCAGACCGTGCTGCGCGTGCCCGATCTGGCGGACCTGCCGGCCGAGAGGGTTGCGGCGGCGCTGCCGGGGGGCCATTAACAGCGCCCGTTTATCCGGCCGAGAGAGGACCACCATGCCCGCCATCACGCTGCCCGACGGTTCCGTGCGCCGTTTCGACGGGCCGGTGACGGGCACGACCGTGGCGGCGTCGATCGGGCCGGGCCTCGCCAAGGCCGCGCTGGCGATGAAGCTGGACGGCAAGGCCGCCGATCTGTCGTCCGTCATCGAACACGACGCCTCGGTCGTGTTCATCACCCGTCGCGACCCCGACGCGCTGGGCATGATCCGCCACGATGCCGCGCATGTGCTGGCGGAGGCGGTGCAGGCGCTGTTTCCCGGCACGCAGGTGACGATCGGCCCGTCGATCGAGAACGGTTTTTACTACGATTTCTTCCGCAATCAGCCGTTCTCGGTGGAGGATTTTGCCGCCATCGAGGCGAAGATGAAGGAGATCGTCGCCCGCAACGCGCCGTTCGAGCGGCAAGTGTGGGCGCGCGAAGACGCCATCGATTTCTTCGTCGCACGCGGCGAGAATTTTAAGGCCGAACTGGTCCGCGACCTGCCGACGACCGAAACCATCACGATGTACAAGCAGGGTGACTGGATCGATTTGTGCCGAGGCCCGCATATGCGCGGCACCGGCGATGTCGGCACCGCCTTCAAGTTGATGAAGGTGGCCGGAGCCTATTGGCGCGGCGACCATCGCAACCCGATGCTATCCCGCATCTACGGCACGGCCTGGCGCGACCAGAAGGAACTGGACGCGTACCTGACGATGCTGGACGAGGCGGAAAAGCGCGACCATCGGCGCATCGGCAAGGACATGGACCTGTTCCATCTCCAGGAAGAAGCCGTCGGCAGCGTGTTCTGGCACCCGAAGGGCTGGAAACTATATCGGACGGCGGAAAGCTACATGCGCCGCCGGCTGGACGCGGCTGGCTACCAGGAGGTCAAGACGCCGCAACTGGTGGACCGCTCGCTGTGGGAAGCCTCCGGCCACTGGGAGAAGTTTCGCGAGCACATGTTCATCGCGCAGGTGCCGGACGAGGACAAGGTGCTGGCGCTGAAGCCGATGAACTGCCCGTGCCATGTTCAGATTTTTCGCCAGGGCGTGCGCAGTTACCGCGAACTGCCGCTGCGCATGGCGGAATTCGGTGCCTGCCACCGCTACGAGCCGTCCGGAGCGCTGCACGGCATCATGCGGGTGCGGGCGTTCACGCAAGACGATGCGCATATTTTCTGCACCGAGGAACAAGTGGCGCCGGAGACGGCCAAATTCGTCGCCTTGCTGGCCTCCGTTTATCGCGACCTGGGGTTTCCAGAATTTCGGGTGAAATTCTCGGATCGCCCGCCGCTGCGCGCCGGTACCGACGAGGTTTGGGACAAGGCGGAAGATGCGCTGAAGGAAGCCTGCGCGCTCGCGGGCGTCGAATACGAGACCAATCCGGGGGAGGGGGCGTTCTACGGCCCGAAGCTGGAATTCGTGCTGCGCGACGCGATCGGGCGGGACTGGCAGTGCGGCACGTTGCAGGTGGACTACATCCTGCCCGAGCGCCTGGATGCCGAATATGTCGGCGAGGATGGCGCGCGGCACCGGCCGGTGATGCTACATCGCGCGATCCTGGGCAGTTTCGAGCGGTTTCTGGGCATCCTGATCGAGCAATATGCCGGCCGCTTCCCGCTGTGGCTGGCGCCGGTGCAGGTTACGGTGGCGACGATCGTGTCGGACGCCGATCCTTATGCCGAAGAAGTGTCCGCAGCCTTGCGGGCGGCCGGATTGTCGGTCGTAACCGACCTCGGCCGCGAGAAGATCAACGCCAAGATCCGCGAGCACTCCGTCCAGCATGTGCCGCTGATCCTGGTCGTCGGCCGCAAGGAGGCGGAGGCCCGCACCGTCGCGCTGCGGCGCCTCGGGGGCGAGGCGCAGGAGGTGTTGCCGCTCGCCGAGGCCGTCGCCCGGCTTGCGGCGGAGGCCACGCCGCCCGATTTGAAGGCAAGCGGCGTGGCCGCTTGACGTGCCGATGCGTTAGGCCTTGATACCGCGCGGCCGGATGGGTGACATTTCCTCCATTCGTCGCGCGGTGAAACGCCGATAGCCGACCGTTCCGAAACATCGATAGGAGACCACCATAGCCCGAGGACCCCTGCCCGCACCGCCCACCCGCGACGGGCCCCGCGTGAACGAGGATATCCGCTCCGCCCAGGTGCGGCTGATCGACCATGAAGGCGAGATGCAGGGCGTGATGACCGCCCGTGAAGCAATGCACCGCGCGTTTGCCGTGGGCCTCGATCTGGTCGAGATCAGCCCGAACGCCGAGCCGCCGGTCGTCAAGATTCTCGATTTCGGCAAGTTTAAATACGAACAACAAAAGAAAAAGAACGAAGCTAAAAAGAAACAAAAAGTCATCGAGATCAAGGAAGTCAAGGTCCGGCCGAACATCGACGAGAACGATTATCAGGTGAAGCTGCGCGCCATGAAGTCGTTCATCGAGGAAGGCGATAAGGTGAAAGTCACCCTGCGTTTCCGTGGACGCGAGATGGCGCATCAGGATCTGGGCGTCAAAGTGCTGGAACGCATCCGCACCGACATGGACGCCGCGACCAAGGTGGAACAGATGCCGCGCATGGAAAACCGGCAGATGGTGATGGTGCTGACGCCGCGATAGCGTGGAGGCCGAACGATGCCCGTTGTGCTGCGTGCGGCGGGTTTTGTTCTCGTTGGTGATGGCGACCCATGACCATTTCGGCGACGACGGTTCGATTTGACGACAGCGCGATGTGGCTGGAGTTGTGCGACGGCCGCACCCTCGCGGGGTGCCGCTGGCATGGCCTCGCTTGTTGCACGCGACGCCCGCGCAGCGCGACCGCTTCGAAATGAGCGGTGGTGGAGGGATTGCGCTGGGACGAACTGGACGAGGACATCTCCGTACCGGCACTGCTGGCGGGCCGCGGCAATAGCACTTGCCGCAAGATTTCCGTCCCGCAAACCGGCGATCTTGGGCGTCACGCGGCCAAGGAATCGGCGTCTCATACCAGGTCTCTGAAGGGGTGACTCGGAGGGGCTTCCGCGACGCGCCGTGGGTGTGATTCACCATGGCGAACGAAGGAGGTTCGCCATGCCAATCCCGGTCCGTGCTGATTTCGATGCCGCCCGTCTGCGCACCTTTGCCCGCGCGAGCAAGAACGCCGGGCAGGCCCGCCGGCTGCTTGCCCTGGCGGCGATCTATGACGGCGCCTCACGGACCGAGGCCGCCCGGATCGGCGGCGTGACCCTGCAGATCGTTCGGGACTGGGTGGTCAAGTTCAACGCGCAGGGCCCGGATGGTTTGATCGACCGCAAACCACCCGGCCAGCCGTCGCGACTGACCGATGCGCACCGCAGCGCCCTGAAGGCCATCATCGAGAGCGGCCCGACCCCGGCGAGCCATGGCGTCGTGCGCTGGCGATTGGTCGATCTGTGCCAGTGGATGTGGGAGGAGTTCCACGTCGTTATCGCCAAGCAGACGTTGAGCCGCGAACTGCGCGCCATGGGCTATCGCAAGCTGTCCGCCCGACCGCGTCATCATGCCCAAGCTGATGGCATCATCGACGTTTTTAAAAAGCGTTCCCAGAGGTCGTGGCAAAGCTCGCGGCCGACAAGAAGATCGAGCCTGCACGCATAGAGATTTGGTTCACTGACGAGGCCAGGATCGGCCAGAAGAACAAGATCACGCGGCGATGGGCGCGGCGTGGGTCCAGACCCTCAGCTCCGCACGATCAACGCACTGCGTCGACCTACATCTTCGGTGCGATCTGTCCGAAGCTCGGCAAGGCAGCGGCCCTCGTGCTGCCCCGCTGCAATATCGACGCGATGAACCTGCACCTGGCAGAGATCGGCCTGGCGGTGGCACCCGGAGCGCATGCCCTCCTCCTCGTCGACCAGGCCGGCTGGCACATGTCCGACAGGCTCGTCGTGCCGCCCAACGTCACGCTCGTGCCGTTGCCGCCGAAGTGTCCGGAATTGAACCCGGTCGAAAATATCTGGCAGTTCCTGCGCGACAACTGGCTGTCGAACCGCGTGTTCACCTCCTACGACAACATCGTCGACCATTGCTGCGATACCTGGAACAGGCTGATCGCACAGCCGTGGCGCATCATGTCGATCGGATTGCGCGATTGGGCACATCGGTTCTGATCACAGGGATTTGGTATAACACGTCGATCAAAATCGCTCCGTCGATGCCAGGCGCAACGGATACTACCGCGTCGGCGAGCATGATTTGAATCACGCCCTCTAACGGTATCCGTGATGACAATTGTTGAGGTACAATCCGGGCTGCTCGCGCCGAGTCTGCCTCAAGCACCGCGCTTTGCGGCCAGTTCTCGATCATCCATTCGCGTGGAAACGCAAAACGGTTCATAATATCATCTCTTTTTCTCCGAAACAGCAAATTGGCCGCCCGGGTGGCCGCCGCGAATATTGGCAACGCCTCGCATTTAGATAGACGATCATTTATTCAGAAATATGACGCCGCCGGCGCGACGCCCGTCGGCATTATGGGCCTGCAAGGGTCCGAGGCTCACAACCGGCTTGTTGTTTCCCAATACAAACATAGTGATATTCTCGCTCTTTCTGGTTTTTCATCTGTGATGTTCGAGGTAGCGACACCTCGACTGGCGCGACGCGATTTGTAGGTCGCGAGAGCGAAAGATGGACTTCGGTTCTTGCCTTGGGATCAAATGCTGATTGGGGAGCACCGATGCCCGACGGCAATCGCGCCGCTGATGTCGGGACCGACGACGCGGACCCGATCGATCCCGAGCGCGTCGAGCAGCGCCAGCATGGTCGGCGGCACCGAACGGGCCGGCCGGCTTGTCGCTGTCGCCGAAGCCCCGCAGGTCAGGCGCGATCAGGCAAAAGCGATCGGCGAGCCGCGCCATCACCGGCTGCCACGTCAGCCAGAATTCCGGCCAGCCGTGGAGCAGGAGCAGCGGGTGCCCCTGGCCGGTGCGCGCGAAGTGGAAAATCAGCCTCGTTGGCGCGGACGGTCAGGTGTTCGAACTCAGGCGCCAACGCCCATCTCCGCCACCCCGATTTCGGCAGGCGGGGTCAGTGGCGTCACGTCCGTCTCCGGCGGCGCCTCGGCGACGCGGGTGCGGGTGCGCATCGTGACGAATTCTTCCGCCGCCGTCGGGTGGATGCCGACGGTGCGGTCGAAATCGGCTTTGGTGGCGCCGCAATTGATGGCGATGGACAGGCCCTGCATGATCTCCGGCGCGTCCTCGCCCAGCATGTGGGCGCCGACGACCTTCTGCGTGGCCTGATCGACCACCAGCTTCATCAGCGTTTTCCGCGCGCGCCCGCTCAGCGCGTGGCGCATCGGGGTGAAGCGGCTCAGGTAGATGTCGGCGGGGCCGCGCTGCGCCGCCTGATGCTCCGTCAGGCCCACGGTGGCCAGCGGCGGGCTGGAGAACACGGCCGTTGGCACCCGATCCAGCGTCCAATGGCGGGGGCCGGGACCGAACAGCGCGTCCGCCAGCGCATGACCCTCGGCGGTCGCCACCGGCGTCAGGTTCAGCCGGTCGGTCACGTCGCCGATGGCAAAAATGTGCTTCTGGTTGGTGGCGTTGTGCGTGTCCACGATCACGGCGCCGGCCTTGCCAGTCTCCACGCCTGCGCGGTCGAGGCCAAGGCCCGCGACGTTGGGCGCGCGGCCGATGGCGGCGAACACCAGATCGGCCGTCAGCACCGCGCCGTCCGTCAAATGCACTTTTTTGACGCCACCCAGATTCTCGACAGAGGTCGGCGAGGTCGACAGATGCAGCCGGATACCGTCCGCCTCCAGCGCCTCGACCAATCCCGTGCGCAAATCCTCATCGAAACCGCGCAGCGGCAGCGGTTGCCGCATGACAAGATGCACTTCGCTGCCGAGACCGGCGAAAATCCCGGCAAACTCGACGCCGATATAGCCGCCGCCGAGCAGCACGACGCGCTGCGGCCGCTCGGGCAGGAAGAATGCGTCGTCGGAAATGATGCAGTGCTCGCCGCCGGGAAACGCCGGCCGCGTCGGGTGGCCGCCGGTGGCGATGACAATTTTGTCCGCCGTCACGCGCTGGCCGCCGACATCCAGCGTGTGGGCGTCGAGGAACGTCGCGCGGCTCTCGAAGATTTTGGCACCCGCATTGTCGAGCAGGCGGCGGTAGATGGCGTTCAGGCGGGAAATCTCCAAATCCTTGTTGGCGATCAGCGTGTGCCAGTCGTGTGTGCCGTCCTCGCAGTGCCAGCCGAAGCCGCGCGCGTCCCTCGCGGCGTTGCCGTATTCGGCCGCCATCACCATCAGCTTCTTCGGCACGCAGCCGATATTGACGCAGGTGCCGCCCCAAAAACGGTCTTCCGCCACACCGACGCGGGCGCCGTGGCCGGCGGCGATGCGGGCGCAGCGCACGCCGGCGCTGCCGCCGCCGATCACGAACAGGTCGAAATCGTACGTCACGCGCCGATCCCACCGAGGCAGAGATATTTGATCTCCAGATAGTCCTCGATGCCGTATTTGGAGCCTTCGCGGCCGAGGCCGGAGGATTTCATGCCGCCGAAGGGGGCGACTTCGGTGGAGATCAGACCTTCGTTGATGCCGACGATGCCGTATTCCAGCGCCTCGGCCACGCGAAAAATGCGGCCCACGTCACGGGCATAAAAGTAGCTGGCAAGGCCGAATTCGGTGTCGTTGGCCATCTGGATCGCCTCGGCTTCGGTTTTGAAGCAGATCAGCGGGGCGACGGGGCCGAACGTTTCCTCATGGAACACAGCCGCTTCGCGCGAGACGTTCAGCAGCACGGTGGGCTGGAAGAAATTGCCGCCGAGCGCGTGGCGCTTGCCGCCGGACGCGACCGTCGCGCCGTGCGCAACCGCATCGGCGATGTGTTCCTCGACTTTCGCGACGGCCGAGGCGTTGATCAGAGGCCCTTGCGTCACGCCGGCCTCCATGCCGTTGCCGACTTTCAGTTTTTCGACGGCGGCGACGAGCTTTTCGGCGAATTTTTCGTACACGCCGTCCTGCACCAGAAAACGGTTGGCGCAGACGCAGGTTTGGCCGGTGTTACGGTATTTGCTGGCGATGGCGCCCTTCACCGCTTCGTCCAGATCGGCGTCGTCGAACACGATGAACGGGGCGTTGCCGCCCAGTTCCATGCTGGTTTTCTTCACTGTCGGCGCGCATTGCGCGAGAAGCTTGGCGCCGACTTCGGTGGAGCCGGTGAAGGTCAGCTTGCGCACGAGCGGATTGGTCGACAGTTCGCCGCCGGTCTCGCCCGCCGGGCTGGTGATGACGTTGCAGACGCCAGGCGGGAAGCCGGCGCGCTCGGCGAGCACGGCGATGGCCAGCGCCGAAAACGGCGTCTGGCTCGCGGGGCGCACGACGCCGGTGCAGCCGGCGGCCCAGCCGGGGCCGGTCTTGCGGGTGATCATCGCGGCCGGAAAATTCCACGGCGTGATCGCGGCGAAGACCCCGATCGGTTCCTTCTGCACGATGATCCGCCGGCCGCGCGCATTCTGCGGAATCGTGTCGCCATAGACGCGCTTGCCTTCCTCGGCGAACCACTCGATGAAGCTGGCGGCGTAGGCGATCTCGCCCTTGCTCTCGGCCAGCGGCTTGCCCTGCTCGGCCGTCATAATCACGGCGAGGTCGTCGGCGTTGGCGAGCATCAGATCATTGAGGCGGCGGAGGATGACGGCGCGTTCCTTGGCCGTGTGGGCGCGCCAGCCGGGTTGGGCGCGGTGCGCGGCCTCGATGGCATGGCGGGTTTCTGCGGCCGACAGCGCCGGGACGGTGCCGATCACCTCGCCCGTCGCCGGGTTTTTCACCGCGATGGTGTTGCCGGAAGACGCCTCGACCCATTTGCCGTCGATGCAGCACGCTTGCCGGAACAGGCTGGGGTCCTTCAGCGGCAGCGGCGCTATCTGGTTCAGCATGGCGGTTCCTCCGGTCGCGGGACGCCCACACATAGGCGGCGGCGGGCGCGCTGTCAGCGGGGGGTTTTTATGCAATCGGTCGGCTTCCC
The DNA here is from genome assembly GCA_903970625.1 of Solirubrobacterales bacterium 70-9. Classification (GTDB taxonomy): domain Bacteria; phylum Pseudomonadota; class Alphaproteobacteria; order Acetobacterales; family Acetobacteraceae; genus CAJCJG01. The sequence continues at coordinate 21,143 of CAJCJG010000269.1, forward strand.
GCCGGTGGCGGCGGCGGATGCGCGGGTGCTGATTTTGGGGTCGCTGCCGGGCGCGATGTCGCTGGCACGGCGGGAGTATTACGCGCAGCCGCGCAATGCTTTCTGGACGATCATGGGGGCGCTGATCGGCGCGGCACCGGAGCTGCCCTATGCGGAGCGGCTGGACCGGCTGGTAGCGGCTCGGATCGCGCTATGGGACGTGTGTGCGAGCGGGTTCCGGCCGGGCAGCCTGGATTCGGCGATCCGGCCGGGGAGCGTGATCCCAAACGATTTCGGTGCGTTTTTCGCGGCGCATCGGGAAATTGGGGTGGTCTGTTTTAATGGTGCCAAGGCGGCGGACTTGTTTGCGCGGCTTGTGCCGGGATTGCCGGTGCGGCGCATGGTGCTGCCGTCCACGAGCCCGGCGCATGCCGGGATGCCTTTGGCGACGAAGTTGGAGCGGTGGCGGGAGGGGTTGGGCCGGGCGGATGTCGTTCTTGCCGCCACCGAGGCGCCCCGCGCCGAACGTCCTAAACCGGCTGCATCGAAATCTTGAGCTCTCGCGCTAACGTAATGTTAGTTTCGCGAATTGCACCTGCGGTGATGAACCAGTCAACCAAGGTCCAAATACCGAACCCCCCAAATGTGACGAGTTTCAAAATACCCAGAAAAACCTGCCCCCGGTAGAATCTATCGACGCCAAACGACCCCAAAAATGCAGATAATCCGAAACCAACAACCGGATTCTTCTCCCTCGTCAAGAATGTCAAAAGGAAATCACGCCGCTTACCCTCGGGAAACGACGAAACAATCTCATACAATTCAATTGTATAGGCTCTTGTGTCCACTGAACCCTCACCCGTCATTAAAATTCTGTTAATTTTTTTAGCACGATGATGGCACGCTCCGAAAGAGGATTCGAACAGACTATTGCGGACCCTTGCGCCGCTACTCCACCGTCACCGACTTCGCCAAATTCCGCGGCTGGTCCACGTCCGTGCCCTTCAGCACCGCGACATGATACGCCAGCAACTGCACCGGAATGGCGTATAAGATCGGCGCCACGAACGGATCGACCGTCGGCAGCACCACGGTTTCCACCGAGATGCCCTTCAGCTTGGCCGCGCCCTCCGCATCGCTGAAGACGATCAACTGCCCGCCGCGCGCCGCCGCTTCCTGCAAGTTGGAGGCGGTTTTTTCGAACAGCGGGCCGGACGGGGCGATGGCGATGACCGGGACCGAACGGTCGATTAGCGCGATGGGGCCGTGCTTCATTTCGCCGGCGGCGTAGCCCTCGGCGTGGATGTAGCTGATTTCCTTCAGTTTCAGCGCGCCCTCCATCGCAATCGGGAAGCACGCGCCGCGCCCGAGATACAGCACGTCGCGCGCCTCGGCGACGCGATGCGCGAGGCGCTGGATGTGCTGGTCGTGGTCCAGCACCTCCGCCGCCCGCCCCGGCACTTCCAGCAGGGCCGCCGTCGCAGCGGCTTCCTGGTCCGCGCTCAGGCTGCCGCGCGCGCGGCCGGCGGCGAGCGCGAAGCACGCCAGCACCGCCAACTGCGCCGTGAACGCCTTGGTGCTGGCCACCCCAATCTCCGGCCCTGCCACCGTGTCCAGCACCGCGTCGCTCTCGCGGGCAATCGAACTTTCGGCAACGTTGACCACCGACAGCACCGGCGAGCCTTCGCCGCGCAGGTAGCGCAGCGCCGCCAGCGTATCGGCCGTCTCGCCGGACTGGCTGACCAGCAGGCCCAGATTGCCCGGCTCGATGGGCGGATTGCGGTAGCGGTATTCGCTGGCCACGTCCGCGTCGGTCGGGATCTTCGCCACCGTCTCCAGCCACCAGCGGCCGACCAGACCGGCGTAGAACGCGGACCCGCAGGCGCTGACGGTGATGCGTTTGATGGCGCGCAGGTCGAACGGCAGATCGGGCAGTGCGACCGCCCGCGTGCCCGGATTGACCATGCGCCGCAGCGTGTCGCCGAGCACGGCCGGATGCTCGTGCAACTCCTTTTCCATGAAATGGCGGAAATTGCCTTTGCCGACGGCCGCCCCGGTCAGCGCCGTCCGGCGGATCGCCCGTTCCACCGGATTGCCCTGCGCGTCGAAAAACGAAGCCGACTTGCGGCGGACGACAGCCCAGTCGCCGTCCTCCAGATACGCGATCCGCTGCGTCAGCGGCGCCAGCGCCAGCGCGTCGGACCCCACGAACATGTCTTCGCCGCCGAAGCCCACCGCCAGCGGCGGGCCGTGGCGGGCACCGATCAGGAGATCCGGGTCGGAGGCAAACACCATCGCCAGCGCATAGGCACCGTGCAGGCGGCCCAACGCTTGCCGCGCCGCTTCTTCCGGTGCCAAGCCTTGTTGCAGAAGGATGTCCACAAGCTGCACGACGGTCTCGGTGTCCGTCTGCGTGACGAACACCTGCCCGGCGCGCTCCAGTTCGGCGCGCAGTTCGGCGTGATTTTCGATGATCCCGTTATGAACGACGGCCACGCGCGCCGTCGCGTGCGGGTGCGCATTGGTCTCGTTCGGCACGCCGTGCGTGGCCCAGCGGGTGTGGCCAATGCCGGTCGCGCCGGCCAGCGGAAACTCGGCCAGAACCTCGGCCAGATTGCCGAGTTTGCCGGACGCGCGGCGGCGCTCGATGGCACCGTCCACGATGGTCGCCACGCCCGCGCTGTCGTAGCCGCGATATTCCAGGCGCCGCAGCGTCTCCATGATGATGGGCGTGGCCGCGCCCCCGCCGACGACGCCGACGATGCCGCACATCAGCTTGTCTCCCGCCGAGCGCGGGCGGCGGCACGAAACACCGCAGCCCGGCCAGGTTTAGACTCCTGCCGCGCGCGCCCGAATGCCATCGCGTCGTCGTCCACATTCTCGGTGATGACGCTGCCGGCGGCGACGAACGCGCCGTCGCCGATGGAGACGGGGGCGACCAGAACCGAATCCGAGCCCACGAACACGCCTTCGCCGATCCGCGTGCGGTGCTTGGCAAAGCCGTCGTAATTGCAGGTGATGGTGCCGGCGCCGACATTGGTGCGGGCGCCGACATCGGCGTCGCCCAGATAGGTCAAATGATTGGCCTTCGCCCCCGCGCCGAGGGCGGTGTTCTTCAGTTCGACGAAATTGCCGACATGGGCGCCCGCCCCCACGACGGTCCCCGGCCGCAGCCGCGCGAATGGGCCGACGATGGCGCGCAGTCCGACATGGCATCCGGCCAGATGCGAGAATGCGTTGATCTCCGCCCCCGCCTCGACCGTCACGCCTGGGCCGAACACGACGTTCGGACCAATGGTCACGTCGGGCGCGAGGCGCGTGTCGGCGCACAGGAACACGGTGTCCGGCGCGGTCATCGTCACGCCCGCATCCAGGGCTGCGGCCCGCAGGCGGCGCTGCACGACGGCTTCGGCCTCGGCCAGTTCGCTGCGCGAGTTGATGCCGCGCAGTTCCTCGAACGGCGCCTCGACGGCGGCGGCGCGCGCGCCCTCCGCCCGCGCCAGCGCCACTACGTCGGTCAGGTAGTATTCGCCCTTCGCGTTGTCGCGGCCCACCGCCCGCAGCCAGCCGGCCATGCGGACGGCCGGAGCACAGAGGACGCCAGCATTGCAAAGGCCCACCGCCCGCTCCGCCTCGGTCGCGTCCGCATATTCGACGATGCGATCGACATAGCCGTCGGCACCGATCACGCGGCCGTAGCGCCCCGGATCGGCCGGCCGCATCGCGAGGAGCGCCAGGCCCACATCGCCCCGCGCCCGCCGTTCCCGCAGCGCGCGCAGCGTCTCTGGCGTTACCAGAGGGTTGTCGGCATACAAAATCGCCACGTCGCCGTCACCGAAATGCGCGGCAGCCTGCAACGCCGCGTGGCCGGTGCCGAGCCGGTCGTGCTGCACCACCACCGGATGTGGCGCCGCCAGCGCCGCGACCCGATCCATGTCCGGCCCCACCACGACGACGATCCGCTCGAAAACGGCGGCCACGCTGTCGATCAGATGGCGCAGCATCGGCTGGCCGGCGATGGGATGGCAGGCCTTCGGCAGCGCGGACTTCATTCGGGTGCCGAGGCCGGCGGCGAGAATCACGGCTGTTGCTGGCATGACTGGTCCTTTACGCCACTGCTGCTAGAGGTGCGCTCTGTTGCATGTCAAAGCATCCGCGATCACGCTTCTTTTCGCCCGGCAACGTACGCTGCGGCCCGGAGGGTTGTTCCATGCCGCCGCGCTGCCTCGTGTTGGACCTGGACGGAACTCTGGTGGATTCGGCGCCGGATCTGGCGGCGTCGCTCAATCGGGTGATGGCAGCACGGGGGCTGGCGACATTGGGGCTGTCGGAAGTCACCACGATGGTGGGCGACGGCGTGCGGATGCTGCTGCAACGCGCCTTTGCCGCGCGTGGCGCCGTGCCGCAGGAGGCGGATTACGATGCCTACGCCGCCGACTACGGCGTGAATTTTGCGGTGGACACGCGCCCCTATCCCGGCGCGGAGGCGGCGCTGCGCCGGCTGGCGGCCGAGGGTTGGCGCTTCGCCGTCTGCACCAACAAGCCGGAAGCGATGGCCCGCGACGTGCTGGCCGCCACCGGCCTCGCCGGCTTTTTCGCCGCCGTTGGCGGCGGCGACAGTTTTCCGACCCGCAAGCCGGACCCCGCGCATCTGCTGGCGACGTTGGCGGCAGCCGGGGCCGACCCGTCCGGCGCGGTCATGATCGGCGACCACCGCAACGACATGCTGGCCGCCCACGGCGCCGGCGTGCCGGGCGTGTTCGCTGCCTGGGGCTACACCCGGCCATCGTCCGCCGAGGGGGCGGCGGCGGTGGCACAGGGGTTCGCCGAGGTGCCGGGGATCGTGTCGCGGTTGGTGGTGAGGTAGTCGACGCCCAATAATTATCGAGACTCTGAACGATTTGGTGGCGGCGTGCGCGCACGCGCCTATGCCTCGCGCGCCTCGTCGGCGGACATCGCGGCGTAGCCCGCAGCCAAGTCGTCACCGCCCACATGGGGACGCTCCAGATTGCTCATCCTACCCAACCCCCATCGCCACCGCCGCCCCGAACGCCGCCGCCACGCCTCCGATGACCCCCGCCGCCGCCGCCAGCAGCCAAATGCGGGTTACGACCGACACCGAACCAAGGACAATCGCGATCTGCAACGCGCCGACCACGTACTCGAACAAATGATAGCGATGGCCGATTTCGTCGCGCTCGCGTTCCAGCGATTGCGCCTGTTCGCGCAACTGCTTGCGCCCCTGCGTCTTTTCGTCGTCGTCCAGCCGCGCCATCTCTGCCCGCGCCGTCGCGATCCGCTTGGCCACGTCCGGGTCCGCCGCATTGGGCAGGCTGCTCAGCAACTCGATCTGCTGGCCGACGGCCGACCAGCGCTGCGTCTTGGCCTGATAGAACGCCCAGGCGTCGCTGGTGGAAATGTGCTGCGCCAGGAAATCGTTCTGGGCGCCCTTCTCCTTCATGTCGGCAATCGCCAGGGCTGCGGCGAGAATGGAGATCAGCACCGCGATGCGTCGCGCGCTGCGGTCGTTGTGCTCCGGATGCTTCTCGTTGGCCTCCTGCGCGTGGTCCAGCCCTTGTTGCGCCTGCTCGATATCGTCGCTCATGCGGGCACCGCCGCCTCCAGTTTCGTCGCGGCCGGCTGCGGGGTGCGGACGACCTCGGCCGGGTCGTAGCCGGCATCGCGCACGATGCCCAGCACCCGCTCCCAGTCTGCCGGCGCCAAGGCCGGCGTGCGCGACAAAATCCACAGCCGCCGCCGGCTCGGCGTGCCGACCACCGCCCAGCGATAGTCCGGGTCGAGGCCGATCACCCAGTAGTCGCCGCCGAACAGGCCGAAGAAGCGCACGTCGATCTTGGCCCCGGTCGCATCCTTTGTCCGGGCGCGCCCAACGATCCCGCGCGGGCGCATTTTCGCCGCCGCATCGAACGCAGCGTTGCGGACCTCCACCGAACCATCCTTGCGCAGCGTGTAGGTGGCGGTGACGTCGACCAGTTTGCGGCCGGCGCCGTCCTGCTCGCGGTTGGGCAGGCGGCCGACCTCGTACCAGCGTCCCATGTAGCGCGGCAGGTCCACCGAGGGCACGGTGACCGGCGGCGGCAGGCCCGGCGCGCGCGGCGGTGGGCGGCGCAGCGCGTTGACGAGAGACAGCAGTAAATTTCCGACCATGCCCCCAACGTCGGCGCTCCCGCCTGCCGCAGCAAGGGTCACAACAGGGGTGAATTGCGCGGCGCGAGCCGCAAGGGGCGACGAACCTGTTGATCCGCCACGCCCGTCGGCCCATTGATCGGTCGCGATTTGGGCGGCGTCCGACGCGCATGGCGGCGGGTGGCACGAGGGTAAGCCGGGGACCGATGGCCGACACCACCAGCGCGCCCCTGCCGGGACGGCCCGGCCGGTGGCGTGCGCGATTGTTTTTGGCCCGCGTCGCCGAAAGTGGCGGCGCCTCTGGCCCGACCCTGCACGAGCGATTGCACCTCGTCGCGGTCAAGCTGCGCGCGCTGGTGCGCACCGACGAAATCTGGCTCGTCCTGCTCGCCGCTATCGTGGGCCTCGCGGCCGGCATCTGCGTAATCGCGATGGGCCTGGCCGCACAAGAGATGCATGAAATTCTGTACGGTCTGCCGCCGCACCAGCGCCTGAGCGGCGAAGCCGTGATCGCGCCGGCGCGGCTGTTCCTGGTCCTCGGCGGCGGCGGCCTGGCGGTGGGGCTAGCGGGGCTGGCGATCATGCGATGGCGGCCGACGCGGGCCATCGACCCGATCGAGGCGAATGCGCTGTACGGCGGTCGGATGTCGCTGTACGACAGCATCATCGTGGTCTTGCAGACGCTGCTGTCCAACGGAGTCGGCGCGTCGGTCGGCCTGGAGGCCGGATATACGCAGATCGGCTCGGCGCTCGCGTCCAAGCTCGGGGAAAAGTTCCGGCTGCGGCGCAACGACCAGCGGTTGCTGGTGGGGTGCGGCGCGGCCGCCGCCATCGCCGCCGCCTTCAACGCACCGCTGACCGGGGCGTTCTATGCGTTCGAACTGGTCATCGGCACCTACTCGCTGGCCACGCTCGCCCCGGTGCTGGCCGCCGCCATCGTCGCTGTGCTGGTCACGCGGCTGGTATCGCCCGAGTTGTACGGGTTCGACATCCTGCTGCCGGACAAGATCCCGCCGGTGGACTATCTGGCGGTTCTCGGCCTCGGGATTGTGGCGGCGCTGGCGGGCATCGCCATCATGCATGGCGTGACGCTGGCCGAGCGTGGCTTTCGCGCCAGCCGCCTGCCGCCCTGGTTGCGTCCGGCCGTCGGCGGCCTTGCGGTTGCGGCACTGGCCCTGGTGACGCCGCAGGTGCTTTCGGCGGGGCACGCGGCGCTCGCGATCGGGCTGGACCGGCCCTATCCGCTGCATCAAATCGCGCTGCTGTTCCTGCTGAAAGCCGCTGCCTCGGCGATTTCGCTCGGCTCGGGCTTTCGCGGCGGCCTGTTCTTCGCCTCGCTGTTCCTGGGCACGCTACTGGGCAAATTGTTCGCGGGCGTGCTGGCGATGGTCTCCACCGTTCACGCCGTCTCGGGTGCCGTGCTGGCGTTGGTGGGCATGAGCGCTCTGGCCGTCGCCATCGTCGGCGGCCCGCTGACGATGGGGTTCCTGGCGCTGGAGAGCACCGGCAGCCTGCCGCTGACGGTCGCCGTGCTGCTCGCGGCGTTGGTCGCCTCCATCACCGTCCGGCGGACCTTCGGTTATAGTTTTGCGACGTGGCGCTTTCATTTGCGGGGTGAGGCGATCCGGGGCGCCGTCGATGTCGGCTGGATGCGCGACCTGACGGTCAGCCGCATGATGCGCCGGGAGGTGCGCACGGTCCGCTCCGATACCGGCATCGCCGCGTTCCGGCGCGATTTCCCGCTGGGCGTGACCAGCCGCGTGGTCGCCGTGGACGCGGCCGGCCGCTATGTCGGTGTCGTTCTGGTGCCGGAGGCGCACGCGCCCGACGTGGACGAAACGGCCGCGCTGCCGACAATTCTGCGCTATGCCGACGCGATGCTGACCCCCCGCATGACGGTCAAGGACGCCATCGCGCTGTTCGAGCGCGCGGAGTCCGACGCGCTGGTGGTGGTGGATAACCCGGACAGCCGCCGCGTGATCGGCCTGCTGACGGAAGCCCACGCCCTGCGCCGCTACAGCGAGGAACTGGACCGGCGGCGGAGGGACTTGTCGGGGGAATAGCGTGTCAGCTTTCGTCCTTCTTCGCGCCATCGAGCATCCAGGCGTGCCGCTCTTCCGCCAGCCGGTTCGCTTCCTTCTGCGCCGCCGTCAGGCCGTGCCGCACCCGGTTTTCGGCCGCCGCTTTCTCGGCCGCTGCCTTGGCGCGCTGCTTTTTGACCTGCCGGAGGTTGACGATCTCGCCCATTCGCTCATCCTCGCTTTCATAGACCCCACCATGCCAGGGAGCACGCGCCATGGGCAGCACCATCCGTCTCACCGCCGCCGACGGCCATATTTTGTCCGCGTGGCGCACCGGTCCGGAGGACGCCACCAAAGCCCTGGTCGTCGTCCAGGAAATTTTCGGCGTCAACGACCACATCCGCACCGTCGCCGACCGATTTGCCGCGCAAGGCTATCTCTGCATTGCGCCGGCCTTGTTCGACCGCATCCGCCCCGGCATCGAACTCGGCTACACGCCGGACGACATCACCGAGGGCCGTAACCTGCGCCCGCTGGTGCCGGATACCGCCGTGATGGACGACATCTCAGCCGCCGCGCACGCGCTCGGCGACCGCAAGCTCGGCATCGTCGGCTATTGCTGGGGCGGCAGCATCGCGTGGTGGGGCGCCACGCGCACCGACCTCTTCAAGGCGGCTTCCGGCTGGTACGGCGGCGGCATCGCGGCGACCCGCGCCGAGACGCCGCGCTGCCCGGTGCAACTGCACTTCGGCGATCAGGACGCCTCGATCCCGGACGCGGACATCGAGGCCATCCGCGCCGCCCAGCCGGGCATCGAGATCAACGTCTATCCGGGCGCAGGCCACGGCTTCGGATGCGACGCGCGCGGCAGCTTCAGCCCCAAGGACGCCGCCCTGGCACAGGAGCGGACGCTGGCGTTTTTCGCGAAAAACCTCACCTAGGAGGCGAGCATCCGGCCAGCGACCGCATCCAGTTTGGCGACCAGTTCCGGATCGCGCCGCTCCGGCGCCGTGATCAGCGCGTATTCCAGCGCCCGGTCGCACCCGCAGGGGCACGGACCACGTGGCGCGCCCAAACCCGGCACCGCCTGCGCCACCAGCGCCTTCGCGCGGTCCGCGTTCGCGAACAGCACCTTCACGACCATATCGACCGTCACCGCGTCATGGTCCGGGTGCCAGCAGTCGAAATCCGTCACCATCGCCACCGTCGCGTAACAAAGCTCCGCCTCCCGCGCGAGCTTGGCTTCCGGCATATTCGTCATGCCGATCACCGAGCAGCCCCAGGAGCGGTACAGGTTGCTCTCCGCCTTGGTGGAGAATTGCGGCCCCTCCATGACGAGGTAAGTACCGCCGCGCGTCACCGGCAGCTCCAGCTGGCGCGCCGCTGCCTCCAGCCCATCGCCCAGCCGGCTGCAAACCGGATGCGCGACCGACACATGCGCCACCAGCCCCTCGCCGAAAAAGCTCTTTTCACGCGCGAAACTACGGTCGATGAACTGATCGACGATCACGAAATGGCCGGGCGGCAATTCCTCCTTCAGACTGCCGACGGCGGACAGCGACAGCACATCCGTGCAGCCGACCCGCTTCAGCGCGTCGATGTTGGCGCGATAGTTCAAATGCGTCGGCGACGTACGATGCCCCCGCCCGTGGCGCGGCAGGAACACGCAGCGTATGCCGCCCAGCGTGCCCTCCAACAGATCGTCGGAGGGTTCGCCCCACGGCGTATGCACCTTGCGCCAAGCCTTACCTTCCAGCCCGTCGATATCGTACAGGCCGGAACCGCCGATGATGCCGATGACGGGTTGGATCGCGTCGGTCAATGCACGTCGGCCCAGACTTTGCGCTTCACCGCATAGGTCAGGCCGGAGAGGAGCGTCAGGAAGATCACCGCCTTCACGCCGATCCGCTTGCGCTGCTCCATTTCCGGATTAGCCATGTACGTCAAGAAGGTGGCGACGTCGTGCGCCTCCTGCTCCAGCGTGGCTTTGGTGCCGTCGGCATACACGATCTGGTCCGGCTGCAACGGCTGCGGCATGGCGATCTGATGGCCGGGGAAGTATTTGTTGTAATACAGCCCGTCGCCGATCTTCATGCCGGGCGGCGGGTCGCCGTAGCCGTTCAGCAGGTCGGCGATGTAGTCGGCCCCGCCCGCGCGGGCTTTTTCCAGCACCGACATGTCGGGCGGCAGCGCGCCGTTCAGCGCCGCGCGCGCCGCCTTATCGTTGGCGTAGGGCGACTTGAAATGGTCTGCCGGCAGCGCCGGCCGCTCGGCCGGCGTCCCGTCGTCGGCAATCGTCGGCACCATCTTCGTCGCCGCGATGGCCTTGATGTCCTCCTCCGGAATGCCGATGCCGGTCAGGTTGCGATAGTAGCCGAGCTTCATCGAATGGCAGTTCGAGCAGACTTCGTTGTAGATCTGGAAGCCGCGCTGCGCCGACGCACGATCGAACGTGCCGAACGGGCCGTTGAAACTCCAACTCTGCGTGGGCAGTTCGATCTCCTGCGCGCGCGCAGGGGCAGCAGCAGTCGCAAACCCGAGGACGCACGCCCCCAGCAACGCGATAACGGAAGCGGGGCGCATCATGCTTTCTCCATCGGCTTGGCGGTCGCGGTTTGGCTGAGGCGTCCGCCACCCAGGACGGATTCGCTGATGCTGACGGGCAGCGGCAAGGTCTTTT
>CAJCJG010000270.1 GCA_903970625.1 Solirubrobacterales bacterium 70-9
AAGTCCGATGAATAGGGTCTCGCCATGACCTGCCGGCCTCCAACCCAGCCAGCAGCTTGAATCAGATCCCGCACCGCGCCGGAATCCCCCCGACTCAAATCGGTCCGGTCATGCTCTAGTAGCTCGATGATGTTCACCGCGCGCTCCACCAGAGCGCCGTTGCCGGGCGTCAGCACGCCGCGCGAGAGGTACACGTTGTCTTCCATGCCCACGCGCACGTGCCCGCCCAGCAGCAGTACCTGCGCGAGCATCGGGAACTCCCAGCGCCCGATGCCGAATCCCGCCCAATGGCTACCCGGCGGCAGCAGCCCGCGTGCGTACTGCATCGTTTGCGGCGTCGAGTCGAAACCGTAGCGTACCCCTGTCACGATCTGGAACAACGGCGGGCTGTCGATCACCCCGTCCGCGATCAGCTTTCGCGCGAGATGAATGTCGCCGCTGTCGAACACTTCCAGTTCCGGCTTCGTGCCGCCCGCGCTGCGGATCAGCGCGGCCATCCGTGCCACGCTCTCGGGTGTGTTGATCACGACCGAGCTTCCCGAATACATCGTGTTGAAGTCGAGCGAACAGATTTCCGGCTTAAGCGCCAGCACGTGCGCGACACGTGGCTCGGGCGGCATCAGTGTCGTGCCTGGCGCGGCGAGCTTCGGATCTTCCCGACTCGGGATGAAACGCTGCCCCGGGCCTGTGGTCAAGTTGATCACCAAGTCCACGCCGCTGGTGCGGATCCGCTCCACCACCTCGCGGTAAAGGGCAAGGTCCATACTTTGCAGCGTCGTCACTGGGTCGCGCACGTGGATGTGGCAGATCGCTGCTCCCGCGCGTGCCGCCTCGAAGCAGGCATCGGCGATCTGCGCGGGCGTCACCGGAAGGCCAGGATGCTGCTGGACCGTGGTGATGCCGCCGGTAACGGCGCAGGTGATGATGGTCTTACCCGACATATGCCCGCCATTCACGCTCTGTGGAAAGCCCGGCGCCGGTGCAGCGCCCTGAACCCGATCTGCCCCGCAATGACCAGGATCAGCAGCGCCCCTGCTGCAAGGTTCTGCACATAATACGGTGCACCGAGGCTGGCCACGCCGGTGATGAAGAAGCGTAGTGTGAAAAGGCCGATTGCGATTCCGATCACATTGCCACGTCCCCCATCCAACGCGATGCCGCCGATCAGGCACGTTGTCGCCGCAGAGAGCAGCAGCGTATCGAAGCCGAGCGGCGTCGCGCTGCCCAGACGCAGCGAGAGCACGCTGCCGCCGAGCCCCGCGAGCGCGCCCGAGCAGGTGAAGGCGATCACCATTGGGCGCAGCAACGGCACGCCCGCCGCTTTCGCTTCGTTGCGCCCACCGCCGATCGCATAGATCTCCCGCCCCCAGCGCGTAAAGCGCAGGAACAGGCCGAACAGCACGAACACCGCAACCATGCCGAGGCTAAGCGGGGAGAAAATTCCGAAGTACCGGTCCGTGAAGAAGTCGATCTCGTCGAGATGGTCGATCGGGATTGTGACCGAGTTCTCCCCCGAGATCACCATCGCAAGTCCGCGCAGGCCGATCAGCGATCCGATGGTGAAGACCAGCGAGTTGACGCCAAGAATACCAATCGCGAGCCCCTGAAGTGCGCCGATCACAGCGGCGAACGCCACCCCCACCAGCATCGCCGGAAACACGCCCAGGCCCACCGCCTGCACCACGATGATGCCGGTCAGCGCTGCGAGCGAACCGACAGACAGGTCGAACTCGCCTGCCAGCATCGAGATGCCGACGCCGACCGAGACGGTTCCTATCAGCACCGCGCCGTCCAGCAGCGCCGCGATGCCTGTCGCAGTGTGGTAGTTCGGCAGTTGCAGCGCGAAGGTGAGGTAGACGACCAGCATGAACCCGGCGCGGATGCCGAGTTCGTTGATTGTGTCACGGCGCACCATGAGTCAACGCCTACGTTGCAGCAAGTGGAAGACACAGGTAGCAAGCGTCACCAGGGCGCCGACCACCGTCATCCGCCAGCCCGATGAGAGGTCGTTCAGCAGCATGAAGTTCTCCAACAACGCGATGAACGCGGCTCCCAGCGCCGCTTGGATCGGCGAGCCTTGGCCACCGCGCAGCGCGATGCCGCCCACGAGGATTGCTGCGACGACGTCGAAGTTCAGTCCCTGAAACAGATTCGCGACCGCCTGGCCGAACTGAGCGGCGGCCGAGATACCGGCCATGCCGCAGCAGATGCCCAGCAGCGTCACCCCGATCAGCCCTGCCTGATCCACCCGCAGCCCGGTCGCGCGCGCGGCCTCGCGGTTAGCGCCGGTCAGTAGCAGCACCCGACCGACGCGCGTCTTCTGGAGCACAAACCAGGCCAGAGGTGTCAGGAACAGGAATGCCCAGCTTTGCGTCGGCACGCCCAGCGGCCGCGCGGTGCCCAGCCATTCCGCCGCGTTGGTGCCGAGCAGTATGTTCTGGTTGCCGCTGACGACCGAGGCGAGCCCGCGGAAGAACCCGCCAAAGGCGAGGGTGGTGATGATCGGGTCGGCGCCGAGGCCAATGACCGCGCCCTGTACCGCGCCGCCAAGGCCTGCGAAGATAAGCGTTGCGAGCAGGCTCAACGCCAACCCAAACTTTGCGCGCATGAGCCAGCCGAAGATGCAGGCGGTCAGGATCGCAAGTTCCTCGGCCGAGAGCGCGAACAGGTTGCCGGAGATCGTGACGTAGGACATGCCGAGCGCGACGATGCCGGTGACCGAGGCCTGGCGAATCACCACCATCGCGTTGTCGAAGGTCAGAAAGCTCGGGGTCGTTGCGCCGCCGAGCGCGATCAGCAGGATTGCGCCGACCGTGAGCATGATCTGCGCCGCCCGCCGCCGCCGCGCGGCCACGTTCGGGTCAATCTCGCCGCTGCTGCCCGCCTGGAGTCGATCGGCGACAATGCGCAGCGAGTTCATGCCGCCATTCCCGGTTGGGACTCGTCGGGGTGCGTCACATCGCGCAGCAGCTCCTCCGGCTGGATCCCCTCCGCCCGCACCACCCGCACCAGACGGCCGCGAAAGAAGGTCGCGATGGAATCGGCCAGCCCCAGCACCTCCTGATTGTCGGAGGAGGCGAACATCACGCACAGCCCTTGGCTCGCGAGCTTGCGCAGGTGGCGGTAGATCTCCGCGCGCGCACCCACATCCACGCCGCGTGTCGGCTCTTCCACCAACAGTATCGCAGGCTCGATGCCGAGCCACTTGCCCAGTGCTACCTTCTGCTGGTTGCCGCCGGAAAGCTTGCCCGCGTGCGTGTCCAGCCGGCTCAGCGCCACCTCAAAGAAGCTGGCAAGCTCGGAGGAAAGTTGCACCTCGCGCCGACGGCTCAGTAGCCCGCCCACGGTGATACGCGGCAGCGCAGGCGAGGTGAAGGTCTCGTAGAGGTTGCGCACCGCGAAGATGCCGTCGCGCTTGCGATCGTCCGAGCAGTAGGCGATGCTGAGCTTGATCGCCTCGCGCACCGAGCGAGGGTTGATCGTCCGGCCTCGCATAGCAATTGTGCCGCCGTCGTACGGCGCTACCCCCGCGACCGCGCGCAGGATCGCGTTGGCGCCGCTGCCAAGCTGTCCTGCGAGACCGAGAATCTCGCCGCGGTGCAGGTCGAGCGAGACCGGCCGCCGGAGTCCCGGCGCCGTCACCTCGCGCAGCGCCAGCACCGGTGGCCCCAGGGAGGTTGCGCGCTCGGGAAACATTTGCTCCAGCCGCCGACCGAGCAGGTGCTCGATCAGCTCGTCGATGTCGAGGTTGCGCACCGGCACCGGGTCGAAGCTCCGGCCGTTGCGGAAGATCGTCACCCGGTCGGCAATCTCGAACACTTCGCCCAGTCGGTGCGTGACGTAGATGATCGAGCGGCCCTCGGCGGCGAGCTTGCGCACGACCGACTTCACCATCTCGATCTCGGCATCCGACAGCGCCGCAGTCGGTTCGTCGAGGATCAGGATCCGGGCGTTGCGCGAGAGCAGCCGCGCAATCTCGACAAGCTGCTGCTGTGCCAACGGCAGGCTACCAGCCGGCATCGCCGGGTCGATGCCGCCGAGGCCGACGAGGTCCAGATACGGCTGCACGCGCGCGCGCAGGGCGCGCGCCGTCCAGATTGCGTGCGGTTCGCCACCGCCGAGGCAGATGTTCTCGGCGACGGAGAGCGGCGCTATGATCGACAGTTCTTGCGTCACATAGGCGACGCCCGCGTGCAGCGCCTGCACCGGCGAACGCAGCCGCACGTGCTGGCCGTCAATCTCTATGCTGCCGCCGTCTGCCCGCTCTAGCCCCGCAAGGATTTTGACCAGCGTGCTCTTGCCCGCGCCGTTTTCGCCGAGCAGCGCCATGACCTCGCCGCGCGCCAGTGTGAAATCCACGCCATGCAGCGCCGTCAGCGATCCATAACGCTTGGCGATACCCCGCATACGTAGCACGTCGTTGTTCTGCATTGGCGCAGCCACCGCTCTCGTTCTGCCGGCCACGGCCACCGCATGCCCGCACGCGGTGGCCGTGGCCGTCTGCTGTGGTCAGTAGTTGCAGAGTTCCTTGAACCCGTAGCCCCAGAGCCTGAACGCATCCAGGTCCGCCTGGGTGTTGCCGACCCACGGGTTAGGGATGAAGTTGAAGCGATGCACAGGTCCGTCGTCCGATGGTGGCTTATCGGTATTCGCTGGCAAGTAAGTCTCGCCGTCGATCACTTTGCCGTTCTTCACTGCCTTGTATGCGGTCTGCACGGACGACCAGCCTTCGAGATAAGCTGCCTGGATGCCACTGCCGATCAGCTCTCCTTGAAGCAGATTGGTTGTGTCGCCGTGACAGGTGCCTCCCACCACCAGAACGTCCACGCCCGGATGCAGCCCGTTCTCCTTCAGCGCCTGGATAACTCCCTCGGCAAGCGAATCACTTTCGGTGTACACCCAGCTGATCTCGGACTTGTGCGCGGGAATGATCTGGGCGGCGGTCTTGTAGCCTTCCTGGGCCATGAAGCCCGCATCGTGCTCCTGGATCACGGTCAGCCCGGTCGCCGCCTTCTTGAACGCCTTCATGCGGTCCGACCCGGCCGAGTAGCCGGCCGGAAAGGTGATGATTAGGCCTTTGTCGCACTTGACGGTCTTGCTCTCGCCGCAGGCCTTCACCAGCGCCTTAGCCGCCGTCTCCGCATTCAGAAAGTCGTTGACGCCCGCATACGCCGTCCAGAACTTCTCGGTGCCCGCAATCGGGTACTGGTTGGTGAACACGACCGGCACGCCGGTCTTGGACAGCGTGCGCAACGAGCCGGTGCCGGCAGCGTTCACATATGGCCACCAAATGTAGCCGTCCACCTTCTCGCCGGAGGCAATCTCCTGCTGCACTTGGCTGTCTTGCTCGGCCTGGTCGCGGCTACTCTCGATGATTTTTATGTCGTAGCCGAGATCCTTGGCCTTTGCCCGCGCGCCCTTTTGCCATTGCGCGAGATAGTTGTCGGTGCCCGGCGGCATGAACACGACGAACAATCCGTTGCTCGCGCACGCCGGTGCCGCTGCGAGCGGCACCAACAGCATTGCCGCTGCGGCTAGTCCCAGCAACCGTGCCTTGGCCTGTCCGCTCCTGTTTGGAGACTTCATGTCGTCCTCCCTGTTGGGCCGCGCCGTCGCGGCCGTGGTATCGCGTCGTTCAGTCAGGCATCATCGGGACAATCCCACGGTCAGCCCGCCGCAAACGTACATCACCTGCCCGGTAACGAATCCGCTGCGCCGATCGAAAAAAAAGCTGACCGCTTGGGCGACGTCGTCCGGCGTACCGATGCGCCCGACTGGGATCGAGGAGATGATCCTCGCGGTGCGCGGGTCGTCCGGGGGATTACCGTCGCGGAACAGCTTCGTCTCGATCGAGCCGGGCGCGACCGCATTGACGGTGATGCCGTCCTTGGCCAACTCCAGCGCCCAGGTGCGCGTCATTCCGTGCAACGCCGCCTTGCTTGCTGAATAAGCCGTGCGGAGTTCCTTGCCCAAGCTCGCGCGGCTAGAGATCGAAACGATGCGCCCGAATTTGGCGCGCTGCATCCCCGGCACCACGGCCTGCGTGCATAGTAGCGCTCCGCGCAGGTTCAGCGCGATCACTGCGTCGAAATCCGTGACCGAGGTGGCCTCGAGCGAGGCCGGCCGAATGATGCCCGCGCAATGCACGAGGCGAAGCAGGGGTGCCCCCGCCGCTTCGCGCCGCATCACCTCCTGCGTCATCCCGACGTCCGAGAGATCAGCCTCAACCCAACGACCGGGGATGTCCGGCCGTGGCGGCGCGCGGTCCAGGTTGATCACCTCGTAGCCGTCGGCGGCGGCGCGCACGCAAACCGCCGTGCCGATCTCGCCGGAGCCGCCCGTTACCAGGATCGCACCATCGCTCATCGCGCAGCCATCTCTGTGGCACGGAACAACGTCGAGGACGCGCCGAGACTTAAAAATCCGCCGCCGCAGCATCGCCCGCGCAATCCGGCACAGCAAAAAATCGTGCCGGCCCCGGTCGCTGGCGCATCTCCTGACTGTACATGGGGCTCCGCCATGTCGTTCTTGCCCCCGTTTCCCCTGCCGGTAGCGTGGTCGCGCACCATCGCTGCTGGACGTTATGCTTTTCTTGCTTTTTACGCCGCCAAGCCGCGACGCATAGCGGATGGCCGTTCAACTTTCGCAGCGACGCGCTGCCGGCCCTAGCGAAAATTCGTCCAATCTGGATATCCTGCCGGGATAAAACAGGCGGGGACAAACGCGCCGATGACTCGGGAGGAACTGCTCCGCATCATTGACTTTGTGGAGCAAAGTCGCGCGGCCGCCGACACGGTGGCGGCGCTGGCCGCACCTGCGCCGGAATGGCGCATGATTCTCTTCATGATGCGCCGTCATCTTGAAGGCAAGTTGGTCACTGTCACCTCGCTCGCCGCCGCCTCCGGCGCGCCATACGGTACAGCGATGCGCCGTATCGAGCGGTTGTTCAGCCAGGAGCTGATCCTGCGCAGGCCGCGTACCAACACCGGCCGCTCCTTCTCGCTGCACCCCTCGCCGCAACTGATCGAAGATTTCCGCTCCTATGCAGAGCGGATAAAGCAGCTCGTCGGCCGCACAATCGGTGTCTCCAAGCGCGGTGACTTCGACAACTTCTATTTCGGCGCCTCGTATCTCGCCGGCCGCATCATTCCGCCCGCCGCGCCGCGAAATCCGGATGGTGCCCCGGGCCACACGGTCCTTCTACCGATGTTCGACGATCCCACCAGCCGCGCCATCCAGCGGGCCGTCGCCGCCGTCGAGCGGGCGCCTGCGACCCGGCTCGACATCCGCCTGTTCGGCCTCGACGCGCTGCGGCAGGAACTGTGGCGAAACGCCCACGCAGCGCTGTCGGATCACGACATCGTCGCTCTCGACATGCCCTGGCTCGCCGAATTCGCCGAGGCTCGCGCGCTTCTCCCCCTCGACGAGATGCTGCGCGCCGCGCATTTCAACCACGGAGATTTTCATCCCACAGGCTGGTCCGCCGGCCGCTATCACGGCGTCCAGTATGGCGTGCCGATCCAGACCACGACCGAGTTGCTGCTCTATCGCACCGACCTGTTCGCCGCCGCAGGCCTGCCCCCGCCGACCGACACAGAGCGCGTGCTGCGGGCCGCACGTCGCTTTCACAACCCCGCCGGCGGCCGCTTTGGCATCGCCTGGAACGGCCGCCGAGGCACGCCGATCGCCCACAGCTTCGTCCAGGTCATGGCCGCTTTCGGTCGGCCGATGCTCGCGCTGCGCCGCACTGCCGACGGCTTCGACACGTCGGTTGTCGCGGGCGAGGAGATGCGCCCAATGATCGACACGCCGGAGGGGTTGCTCACTGCCGAATACCTTCGCGAGCTGCTCTCGGTCTCCTGCCCCGGCGTGCTCGACATGGCTTGGGACGAGCGCGTGCAGAGTTACGGCCGTGGCGAGGTGGCCATCGCCTATGAATGGTCGATCCGCGCCGGGGTGTTCGAGATGGACAGCGTCTCGCCCGCGTGCGGCCGCACGGGCTACCTTCCGCTGCCTCACGTGCCGGGCCAGCAGGGCCATGTCTCCCCGATTGGCGGCTTTGTCCTCGGCATTCCCGCCAACCTGCCGCCTGCGCGCGTGCCGCTCGCCTGGCACAGCATCGAATGGCTGACCTCGCCCGAGATGATTAAGCTTTTCATTCAGCACGGCGGCACCGTCAGTCCGCGCTTCTCGGTCAGCGCCGATCCGGAGATCGTCGCGAGTTGCCCCGTCCTCCCGGTCGTCAATCGCATGGAAAAGCTTGGCCAGATCCAGGCTTGGCCGCGTCCCTCGGTGCCGGCAAGCTCGGAATGCATGGCGGTGCTTGGCGCGGAAGTACACGAACTCATGCTCGGCCACGCCACGTCGCGCACGATGCTTCGTCAGGCTCAGAACCGGATCGATGCGATTATGCGCGCGCGTGGGTACTACACCTGATCAGCCCGTCGAGCCTGCCGCCTGATGCACGGCACGAATGTCCAGTTCGGATAATTTTGGCAGACATTGGATGGCTGCAAAGCTTGACGGCGGGGCAACCGCCATGATGCGATGTCGGAAATATAAACTCTGCCGAGGTCTTGGCAGCGGCAAGAAAAAGGCCTGGGAAACGTCGATGGGCGATCCGTCAGCTCTATTCTCCCTCGCCGGGAAGGTCGCTGTCGTCACGGGCGCGGCCCGCGGTATTGGTGCAAGCATCGCCGAGCGTTTCGCCACACAGGGCGCGCTGGCCATCCTTGCAGACCGCACGCCGAATGTAGAAGCAACCGCGAGACAGATCGCCGCCTCGGGCGGCCGTACGGACTGGCTCGCCTTTGATGTCACCGACAGCGCTGCGGTTGATGCCGCTGCGGCCGAAGTGCTGCGCCGACACAGCCGCATCGATATCCTCGTCGCAAATGCCGGAATGTCCTACGAATTGCCCGCGATCGAGCACACCGACCAGGCTTGGCGCTCGGTGATGTCTGTCAATCTCGATGGCGTGTTCTACTGCGTCCGCGCTTTCGCCAAGCCCATGCTCGCGGCCCGCGCCGGCACGATTGTCGCCACCTCCTCGATCGCCGGCGTCAAGGCCGTCCGGCCGGAGTTGCATGTCGGCTACGACGTGTCCAAAGCCGCAGTTGCTCATTTGTGCCGCATGCTTGGGGTCGAATGGGCCAAGGCCGGCGTGCGGGTCAACGCCATCGGGCCGGGATACACCGACACCGATACGCTGGCGGAGGTCGGCAAGTCGCGGCCGGAGGTGATGAACACCTGGCTGGGCGACATCCCGGCCGGCCGGTTGATGAGCCGCACGGAGATCGCCAACACCGTGGCGTTCCTCGTGTCGGACGCTGCGAGCGGCATCACCGGCCAGCTTGTGCTTGTCGACGGCGGCTATTCCGCAGCCTGATGTCGCACGCCGCGCACAGCCCCACCAACCCTGCCATTTTCCGGACCAACGAGGCCGGCGCATGAAGATTGCCATTATCGGCGCCGGCACGATGGGCCACGGCCTCGCGCTCGTCTACGCACTCGGCGGCCACGTGGTCGCCCTCACCGACAGCCGCGCCGAAACCCTCGCCACCGCCCCCAGCCTGATCGAAGCCGCCTGTCGCTCACTCGCCGAGGCGGGCGAGATCGCGCCGGACTGGCACGCGACGCAGGGCGCGGCCGCCATCAACTGCGTCCCGGATCTCGCCGCGACCGTCGCGGGTGCCGATCTCGTGATCGAGGCAATCACCGAAAGGCCAGATGCCAAACGCGAAGTGTACACCACGCTCGACAAGCTCCTACCCCCGTCCGCCGTCCTCGCGAGCAATACGAGCTATCTCGACGTGTTCCCGCTGATCCCGCCGGCGCGGCAGGCGCGGGCGCTGATCATGCACTGGTATACGCCCCCCTATCTCGTCGATCTCGTGGACATCGTGCCGGGGCCGCAGACCAGCCCGGACGTGATCGCCGCGATGCGCCAACTCGTGCTCGATCTCGGCAAGGTGCCGATTGTGTTCCGGCACTTCATCTCGGGCTACGTCGCCAACCGCGTCCAGTCCGCGATCGCGCTCGAAGTCTACCGGTTGCTCGACGAAGGCGTGGTCTCGGCGGCCGATATCGACAACTCGGTGATTCACGGCCTTGCACTGCGCATGCCGGTGCTCGGCGTGCTCGCCAAGGCCGATTTCACCGGGCTGCCGCTGCAACGCGACGCGCTTGCAAACCGCACCTACGCGCCTCCGCCGGTGCGCGGACGATGTGATACGATCGACCGGCTGCTTGCTGCGGGCAATTCCGGCGTGATGTCCGGCCGTGGTTTCTTCGACTGGCAGGGCCGTACGCCAGAGGACCTGTTCCGTGAGCGCGACCGCAGGCTGCTCGCGCTCAAGCGGGCATTTCGCGCAGTCGGCCCGCTACAAGCTCCGGAAACATCGTAGGCCGCCAGGATGCCCTGGCGGGAGCAGAGGGAAGCGACCGATGAAACTCTCGTACTTCATGATGCCGGTCCACAATCTCGGCCGCGACTATCACGCGACGCTGATGGAGGACGCGGAATCGATTGTCCTTGCCGACGAACTCGGATTTTCCGAGGCGTGGGTTGGCGAGCACTACAGCTCGGCTGTCGAGCAGATTACTTCACCGATGATGTTCCTCGCACATCTCGCAGCTCGTACCAAGCAGATCAAGCTCGCGACCGGCGTGATCTGCTTGCCGCAATACCACCCGGCAACCATCGCGGGCCAGGCGGCAATGCTCGACCATCTCACCAAGGGCCGCTTCATCATGGGCGTGGGCCCAGGCGGTCTGTCCTCGGATTTCGAGCTGTTCGGAGTCGCCGATCTCGATCGCAATGAGATGATGCTCGAATCGATCGACATGATCCACGCAATATGGGCCGGCGAGCCGCCCTACGACATCAAGGGCAAGTTCTGGAACATCAGCCTCAAGCAATGGGTGGTGGAGGAGATCGGCCTCGGCCACATGGCCAAGCCGTACCAGAAGCCGTTCCCGCCGGTGGCGATGTCGGTGCTCAGCCCCAATTCCGGTTCGATCCGCACCGCCGCGCGCCGCGGTTGGCGACCGCTCTCGGCCAATTTCGTGCCGGTGTGGAACGTCCAGACGCATTGGGAGACGTACGCCGACGAAATGCGCAAGCTCGGCCGCACCCCCAACCCCAGTGACTGGAGCGTTGCCCGTAGTATTCACGTCGCGCCCACGGACGCCGAAGCGGAAGCCTACGTGCGCAAGCCCGGCGGCACCTTCGACTGGTATTTCACTTATCTGTTCAAGGTGTTCGAGCGGCTGAACGTCAGCGCGCCGTTCGTCACCAACAAGGGCGATCCAGGCGAGACACTGTCGCCGCAGTCGATGCGCGACAACTTCGTCATCTACGGCAGCCCCAAGACAGTCGCCGACAAGCTGATCGCGCTGCGGCGGGAGCTCGGCCCGTTCGGGACGTTGGTGATGGGCGCGCACGACTGGCAGGATAAGGAGAAGATGCAGCAGTCGATGCATCTGATGGCCAAGGAGGTGCTGCCCGCCGTCAACCGTGCGAGCAACGTCACCGCCTCCGCCGCCTGAGGCGGCGGTCCACCACGCACCAAAAACACATAAAAGCAATCGGGAGGAAAACAGCGTGAATATATCTGCCGAAGAACGGATCGTCCGAACCGCCGCCAGTATCAGTGGGGCCGTTCCACGGCGCATCTTCCTGCAATTGGCGGCGGCGGCGGG
>CAJCJG010000271.1 GCA_903970625.1 Solirubrobacterales bacterium 70-9
GGTCCACCGCCGCATGCTTCACCGAGGGCTGCAGATACTGGCCGATGGTGAGAAAATCCACATCCGCGATCCGCAGATCGTCCATCACCTGGCCGATCTCGGGCCGGGTCTCGCCCAGCCCCACCATCAGCCCGGATTTGGTGAAAATCCTGGGGTCGATCCGTTTCACCAGATCCAATAACCGCAATGATTGATAATAGCGCGCTCCCGGCCGGATGGTCGGGTATAGTCGCGGCACGGTTTCCAAATTATGATTAAAAACATCCGGCTTCGCCGCCGCGACGATTTCGACCGCGCCTGGCTTGCGCAGAAAATCCGGGGTCAGAATTTCGATGGTCGTGCCGGGCGTCGCCGCCCGGATCGCCGCGATCACGGAGGCGAAATGCGCCGCCCCGCCATCGGCCACGTCGTCGCGGTCCACCGAAGTGATCACCACATGAAGCAGCCCCAAGGCCGCCACCGCATCGGCGACGCGGCTGGGCTCGGTCGCGTCCAGCGGCAGCGGCACGCCGGTTGAGACATTGCAGAAGGAGCAGGCGCGGGTGCAGATTTCCCCCATGATCATCATGGTGGCGTGCCGCTGCGACCAGCATTCGCCGATGTTCGGGCACGCCGCTTCCTCGCACACCGTCACCAACCCGTTGGCGCGCATCAGCTCCCGTGTCGCGTGATACACGGGATGCGTCGGCGCCTTCACCCGGATCCAGGCTGGTTTGCGCTGAATCGGGTTGTCCGGACGGTGCGCTTTTTCCGGATGCCGAGCGGCGGCGTCCCTGAAGATCGCGGGGTTGCCGAGGCGATGATCCACCAGCACGCGAGTCGGCATCGGTCAAAGCCTTGCGTAAAGCGATAGATTAGAAATGGATGGCGCGGCCATAAGCGTCAAGGACGGCCTCGTGCATCGTCTCGCTGACGGTCGGGTGCGGGAACACGGTGTGCATCAGATCGGCCTCGGTCGTCTCCAGCGTGCGGGCGACGGCGTAACCCTGGATCATCTCCGTCACCTCCGCCCCGATCATGTGCGCGCCGAGCAATTCGCCGGTTTTCGCATCGAACACGACCTTCACCATCCCGTCCGGCTCGCCCAGCGCGATGGCCTTGCCGTTGCCGATGAACGGGAAGTGCCCGACGTTGACCTCATGCCCGGTCGCCTTGGCCTTGGCTTCCGTCAGCCCCACCGACGCCACCTGCGGCCGGCAGTACGTGCAGCCCGGAATGTTGGTCCAATCGATCGGATGCGGGTGCAGCCCGGCAATGGCCTCGATGCACACCACACCCTCATGGCTCGCCTTGTGCGCCAGCCACGGCGCGCCGCACAGATCTCCGATGGCGTAAACGCCGGGCTCGCCGGTGCGGCAGAACTCGTCGATGACGACATGGGTGCGGTCCACTTTGACGCCGGTGCCCTCCAGCCCTAGCCCCTCGACATTGCCGACGATTCCGACGGCGGAAATCACCCGGTCCACCGTGATGTCCTGCGATTTGCCGCCGCTCTCGACCGTCACGGTCACGCTGTCGGCACCCTTCTTGACCCCTTTGACGGCCGCCCCCGTCAAAATCTTCATCCCCTGCTTCTCGAACGCTTTGCGCGCGAAGACGGAAATTTCCTCGTCCTCGACCGGCAGCACGCGGTCCATGACTTCGACCACGGTGACGGCGGCGCCCATGTTCAAATAGAAGCTGGCGAACTCGATGCCGATGGCGCCCGAACCGATCACCAGCAGCGTTTTCGGCATCGCGGTCGGGACCATCGCCTCTTTATAGGTCCAGATCAGCTTTCCGTCGGCCTCTATTCCCGGCAATTGCCGCGCCCGCGCGCCAGTGGCAAGGATAATGTGCTTGGCCGTCAGCTTGGCCACCGGCTTGCCGTCTTTCTCGACTGCGACCGTGCCCTTGCCGGCCAGTTTCCCGGCGCCGTCGAACACCGCGACCTTGTTCTTCTTCAGCAGAAACCCCACGCCGGTCGCCAGTTGCTTGGCCACACCGCGCGACCGCCTGACCACCTTCGCCAGATCGAACCGCACATTGTCGGCGGCGAAGCCGAACTCGTCCAGATGATGCAGCAGATGGTTGATCTCGGACGAGCGCAGCAACGCCTTGGTCGGGATGCACCCCCAGTTGAGGCAGATGCCGCCCAGATGCTCGCGCTCGACGACGGCCGTTTTTAGCCCTAGCTGCGCCGCGCGGATCGCCGCCACGTAGCCGCCCGGCCCGCCCCCCACCACGACGACATCGAAACTCTGGTCGGCCATTGTTGACCCCTTGTTTGTTCAGGCAGCGAGCGCCGCGAGCGCCTCGCCGGTCAGCCGTTGCATCGTCCAGCCGCGCACCGGCCGCGCGCCGATGGCGCGGTAGAACTCGATGGCCGGAGCATTCCAATCAAGCACCGACCAGTCCATCCGTTGGCAGCCCTGCGCCCACGCCCGCCGCGCAAGATCGGCAAAAATGGCCCGCCCGATCCCGCCGCCCCGATGCGCCTGCCGGACAAAAACATCCTCGACATACAGAGTCGGCGAACCCTCGAACGTGCTGAACGTGTAGTGCCACACCGCGAAACCGACCGCTTCACCCGCCTTCTCGACAATCAACGCCTCGGCGTAGGGGCGCGTCCCGAACAGCGCCGCTCGCAGCCCGTCTTCCGTCGCCCGAACCTCGTGCAGCAGCTTTTCGTATTCGGCGAGTTCGCGCACGAAGCCCAGAACAAGGGTTTCGTCGCCCGGAACTGCGTTTCGGAAGATGAATGGCTGGGTCATCGCGTTTGTTGGTACGACCACCAGGCCGGAGTCATCCATGCAACAATTTGAATAGCACACCAACAGTTGCGGCGAGATTCGTGCCGGCGATCCATGTCAGAACCGAAAGTCTTGTGTCCATACTGGCAAGACGGTTCTCGTAGCCCGCCAATTCCTCGGCTGCCTTGTTTGCCTTCTCGGCGGTGGCCCCTGCATCAACGAGCGCGTCCCGCAGAGATCCAAGTTGCAATGCCATCGTCGTCTGTCCTTCGTCGGGATGCCCACCCCGTCGCATTCACCTGCGAGGCCGTGACCCTCAAGTCAAGCATCGACGCGCTAAAGCATCAAACTCAACGGGTCTTCCATCACCCGCTTGAACTCGGCCAACCACTCCGCCCCCAGCGCCCCATCGACGATCCGATGGTCCACGCTCAGCGTCGTCGTCATCACGGTCGCCACAGCCAGCGCGCCGTCCTTCACCACCGCCCGCTGCTGCCCGGCGGCGACTGCCAGAATGCCGGCCTGCGGCGGGTTAATGATCGCGGAAAAACTGCTGACGCCGTACATCCCCATGTTGGAAATCGAGAACCCGCCGCCCTGGAACTCCTCAGGCTTCAGTTTTCCGCCCTTCGCCCGCGCAGCAAGGTCCTTCATCTCGTTGCTGATGGACGCGAGCCCCTTCTGGTCCGCCTTGCGGATGATCGGCGTGATCAGCCCGTCCGGGATCGACACGGCGATGGCGATATCCACGTCGTCGTACAGAACGACACCTTCCTCGGAATAGCTGGCGTTCACCTTCGGAATCCGCCGCAGCGTGATCGCCGCCGCCTTGATGACCAGATCGTTGACGGAGAGCTTGAACGCCCCCGGCCCGTCCTTGCTGCTTTTGGCGTTCAGGTCGGCGCGTAGTTTCAGCAGCGCGTCGATTTCGATATCCACCGAGACATAGAAATGGGGGACGGTCTGCTTGGCCTCCGTCAGCCGCCGCGCGATCACTTTGCGCATCGTCGAATGCGGCACCAGCGTGTGCGGCGCCGTGATCGCCACCGCCGGAGTTTTGGCCGCCGGCGCGGGCGCCGGAGCCG
>CAJCJG010000272.1 GCA_903970625.1 Solirubrobacterales bacterium 70-9
TGATCAACGCCCCCGCCAACCTGCTCGGCCCCGCCGAGCTGGCCGACGCCGTGCTGGCGCTGGCGGCCGCCTACCACGCCGAGCCCTACCGCGTCGCCGGGGAGGCACTGGTGCGCGACTATCCGGCGGTCGCCACCGTTGGCCAGGGCTCCAGCCGCCCGCCGGTCGTCGCCGGCTTCTCGTGGCGCGGCAGCCGCGCGACCGCCGACAGTCCGCTGGTGGCACTCTGCGGCAAAGGCGTCGTGTTCGATACCGGCGGCTACGACATCAAGCCGTCCGAGGGCATGCTTCGGATGAAGAAGGACATGGGCGGCGCGGCCAACGTCCTCGGACTCGCCCGCGCCATCATGGAGGCCGATCTGCCGTTGCGCCTGCTGGTGCGCGTCGGTTGCGTCGAGAACAGTATCTCCGGCAACGCCATGCGCCCGCTGGACGTGTTGCGGACACGGCGGGGCCTGACGGTGGAGGTGGGCAACACCGACGCCGAGGGACGGCTGGTGCTGGCGGATCTGCTGGCCGAGGCCTCCGACGCCGGGCCCGCGCTGCTGGTCGACTGCGCCACGCTGACCGGCGCGGCCCGGGTGGCGCTCGGGCCGGACGTTGTGCCGCTGTTTGGCAATGACGATGCGTGGTGTCACGCGATTGTGTGTGCCGGACAGGCCGTCAATGACCCCTTATGGCGAATGCCGTTGTGGGAAGGCTATGATTCCTGGCTAGACAGTTCTGTTGCAGACATGAATAATGTTTCTGCAAAGGCTTTCGCGGGCTCAATCACCGCAGCGTTGTTCCTACGGCGTTTCGTGGCACCGGGCACCCCTTGGATACATCTGGATATGTATGCGTGGAATGACACCACCCGGCCCGGCAGGCCTGAAGGTGGAGAAGCGCAGGCTCTACGGGCGTTATACTCGGCTATTGAAAGTAGAGTTTTGTGACGGCACCCGACCGGAACAGGCGGGTAACGTGATTGCGATTACTACAAATATCTATCTCGCCTTCGATTCCGCCAAGGTCCACTGTGCAGCCCACATGGGCTGAACAGCTAAGCGCCGAGATGGCGCCAACGCGGGCGCAGCCCGTGACCAACGAGAAAGGATCGACCAATGGCCAGTTCCCCTTCTGCCGACCAACTCGTCGGCATCCTGCGCGATACCGTCGTCGCGCTGGTGCGTCGCGACGGCCCCGACTTGTCCGCGCGCCAACTGGGGGTGTTCCTGACCTGCTATTTGCAGGACGGGGCCCACACCGTGCGCGGCCTCGCCGCCGACCTGAACGTGTCCAAGCCCGCGATCACCCGCGCACTCGACCGCCTGGGCGAACTCGATCTGGCCCGCCGCAAGGTGGACCCGATGGACCGCCGCAGCGTGTTGGTGCAGCGCACGTTGAAGGGCACCGCCTTCTTGCGGGATCTGCGCGGCATCATGTCGGAAGCCGCGATGGCCACCGCCAAGAAGCCCGCCCTCGCCGCCGACATGGCCGCTCCCAGCCGCAAGGTCGTGACGGCCTGAAAGCAACGGCTGCCCGTCTTGCTCAGGGCACCGGCAGATCGGTTATTTTGCACAGGTCCGTGCCGCGCTTCTCCTTTGCCGTGCGATCGGCGAAGACGACGCGGAGATCGAACAGGCATGTCCCGGCGCCGTCGATGTGAACCAGCTTTTCGGTGGCCGCCGGCAGCGGGCCTGCGAGGAGCCGGTTTGCCCCCCACTCGGTATGCCCCGGCGCTGCGACGAAGAATCCCGTGATCTCCTGAGTTCCCCGATTGACCAGCCGGATGGAGGGGTCGCCGGACTGCTTATGCTGACCCGGACCGGGTGCGGCGCCGGCCGACAGGCCGACGGCGAGCGTATCGATGTTGCAGGTGTTCAGTGCCTTGCGCTCTTCGGCCTTGCCGTCGGCAAACACCGCCTTGATGTCGAAGATGCAATTGCCGTCGGCCCGGCGCTTGACCAGGAAATTGCCGCCCGACGCGATGGGGTGGCCCACCAGCCGGTTCTGCCCCCATTTGGCGTCGCCGGCCGGGGTGACATAAAGTTCCTTTACCGGTGTGACGCCGCGATTAACCAGGGTAAAGGATGCATCCTCGGCCAACGCCGGCACGGCGAGCGTGGCCACGGCGAAGGCCGCCACAATCGAGAATCGGCGCATGTAAAACCTCTGGCCCGGCAATTTCGCCGACGATAGCCGTATCGCTTCGGCGCGGTGAAGCGGTGCAAGGCTGGGTTGCGCCGGCCTACCAACTGCCGAGACCGGCCCGCCGGGCGAGGGCCACGACCACGACCGTCCAGAGCAGTTGCGGAATCAGCAGCAGCAGCGGCAGAACCACCTTGGCCGCGCTCGGCGCGCCGACGAAGGCGATGCAAACCAGGCCGCCGAGAGCCGAGAACCCCCAATGCACCGCCGCCACCCACCGCGCGTCCATCCCGGACCGCTGCGCCACCTGATACAGATGGCCTCGATGTGCCTGCGTGATCCGCTCGCCCGCCAGCGCGCGGCGCGTGAGCGTGAAGGCCACGTCGTACAGGACTCCGGCGAGCAGGCACGGCACCAGCAGGAACGACATCACCACGGCATCGAACCGCGCCGCCGCGACGCCCAGGACTGCCAGCACGAATCCGCAGAACTGGCTGCCGACGTCGCCCATGAAGATCCGTGCGGTCGGGTAGTTGAACGGCAAAAACCCAACCAGCCCGGCCGCCAGCAGCATCGCCGCGAAATAGACGAACCAGCCGCCCTGCCCCGCCGCGACGAACGCGAGGAACCCGCAGGCGACCAGCGCCGTGCCGGCTGCCAAGCCGTTGAGGCCGTCGATGAAATTCATCGCATTGGTGACGAAAAGTATCCACGCCAGCGTCGCAGCGATGCCGAGCCAGCCCAGATCGACCGCGCCGAAATAGGGCAGGTTCGCGGTGCGCATGTAGAGTCCGCTACCGACAGCCGCCAGCGCCGCCAAGGTCTGCGCGATCAGTTTGATTGTGAACGGCCAATCCCGCAGATCGTCCAGGAACGCCACCACGGCGATGGCGAACGCGGCCAGGATCACGCCGCGAAAATACCCGTCCGCCAGCCGGGCGAAGTCGGCGTAGCCGTACAGCATCGTGATGCCGAGCATGAATGCCACGACGATGCCGACGCCGCCGCCCTTCGGCGTCGGCACGCTGTGGGACTTGCGGGCGTCCGGCCGGTCCATGACGCGGGCGGACATCATGGCGGCGACCACCATCGCCGAGACCATCGCCAGGGCCGCACAAAACGCGAGATGATGGAGAAAGGCGCTGAGCGACATGCGGCCTGATTACAAGGCCCACCGATTCCCGCACAGCCCACCCGGTCCGGGGGCGGGACGATCTTTCCTTGGCAACGCATCCCACATGCGCCGGCATGACGTGCTTTTGCACTGACCGGCGCGCGGGCGGTGCGGTATAGCCGAGAGAATGGCCATGCGACATTCGACATTCCGGCTCGCCGTGAACGTGGCGCTCGACGGCTTGCTGGGGGCGAGCGCCATGGTGGGCGCCCGCTTGCTGCTGGCGCCAGACGCCGATCCGGTGTCGCCAGCCTGGACATTGCCGTGGGCCGCCGTGTCGCTGCTGCTGGGCGGCCTGCCGTTCCGGCTGTCGGTGCAGTATTGGCGGTTCGCCGGCGCCGGCGACCTGCTGGGCGTGACGGCGGCCAGCGTGACCGCTGCCGCGCTGTTTTCGCTGGCCCTGCACGCCGCCGGCCTGCCGTTGCCTGCCCCCACCTTCCCCGCCGTCCATGCGCTGACGCTGATGGTGCTGCTCGCAGCCCCGCGCGTGTTCTATCGCGTCATGCAGGAAGGCTCCGCTGCCGCCGAGGGGTCGCAGCCGGTGCTGTTGGTGGGCGCCGGCGATCCGGCCGATCTGTTCTTGCGGGCGCTGAACGCCGACCGGCACGCGCCCTACCGCGCCGTGGGGCTGCTGTCGCTCGGGCAGGCGCAGACCGGGCGGCGCATCCAGGGCTGCCCGATCATCGGCACCGTCGCCGATGCCGATGCCTTGCTCGCGCGGTTGCGGGCGCAGGACCGGCTGCCGGCATGCCTGGTCGTGACCGAACCCGATATGTCCGGTGCCGCGCTCGCCGATCTGATGCGGGTGGCGGAGCGGGAGGGCCTGCGGGTGGCGCGCGCGCCGCGCCTGACCGCGCTCGATCCGGAGGGACGGGTGCGGGATCGCCTGGAACTCAAACCGGTCGCGATCGAGGATCTGCTGAACCGCGCGCAGGTGCCGCTCGACCGCGAGGGCATGGCGCGGCTGGTGCAGGGGCGGCGGGTGCTGGTGACGGGCGCCGGCGGCTCCATCGGCAGCGAACTGGCGCGGCAGGTGGCGGCGCTGGGGCCGGAGGTTTTGCTGCTGCTCGACAACGGCGAATACGCGCTGTGGCAGATCGACCTGGAACTCGGCGAGGGGCATCCGGCCGTGCCGCGCCGCGCGATCCTGGCCGACATCCGCGACGAGCCGCGCATGCGCGCCATTTTCGAGGAAACGCGGCCCGAACTGGTGTTCCACGCCGCAGCCCTGAAGCATGTGCCGATGGTGGAGGGCAACCCCGCCGAGGGCCTGCTGACCAACGCGGGCGGCACCCGCATCGTGGCGGACGCGGCGCGGGCGGCCGGGGCGCTGGCGATGGTGCTGATCTCCACCGACAAGGCGGTCAACCCAACCAGCGTCATGGGTGCTTCCAAGCGGTTGGCGGAGATGTACTGCCAGGGTCTGGACATGATGGCGCGGCGCGCCGGCGGCGGCATGCGCTGCATCACCGTTCGCTTCGGCAACGTGCTGGGCAGCACCGGCTCCGTCGTGCCACTGTTTCAGCGCCAGCTTGCCAGGGGCGGCCCGCTGACCGTGACCCACCCGAACATGCAACGCTATTTTATGACCGTGCGCGAGGCGGTCGGGCTGGTGTTGCAGGCCAGCGTCGTCGGCACCGGCGAAACGGCTGCGGAGACGCTCGGCGACGGCGCCATTTTCGTGCTCGACATGGGCGAGCCGGTCAAAATCGTCGATCTGGCGCGGCAGGTGATCCGGCTGGCCGGGCTGCGCCCGGACATCGACGTGGACGTGCGCTTCACCGGCCTGCGCCCTGGCGAAAAACTGTTCGAGGAACTGTTCCACGGCCGCGAACCGCCGCTGCCGACCGGGACGCCCGGCCTGCTGGTGGCCACCCCCCGCACCGCCGACCCCGCCCTCGTCGGCCGCGCCATCGACGATATCGCCGCATGCTGCCGGGGCGGCCAAAGCCGGCTGGCGCTGGCGCAATTGGGGCATATGGTGCCCGAGTTCGCCCACAACCCCGACGGCACCGCCGCCGCCGTCCGCGCCTGATTTTATCCCCGGAGAGTTTGCCGCATGGAGTCCGCCCGCCCGGTGCCGTTCCTGGACCTGAAGGCCCAGCAGGCGCGCATCGCCACCGATCTGCGCCGCCGCATCGACGCGGTGCTGGCGCACTGCCAGTTCATCCTTGGTCCCGAGGTCGCCGAACTGGAACGGCAGCTTGCCGAGTTTTGCGGCGCCGCCCACTGCGTCGCGGTCTCCTCGGGGACCGACGCGCTGCAAATCGCGATGATGGCCGAGGGTGTCGGCCCGGGCGACGCGGTGTTTTTGCCGGCCTTCACCTACACCGCGACGGCCGAAGTGCCGCTTTTGCTCGGGGCGACGCCGGTGTTCGTGGACGTCGATCCGCATACCTTCCAGATCGACCCGGCCCACCTCGCCACCCGCGTCGAACAGGTTCGCGCCGGGGGAAAACTCCGGCCCCGCGCGCTGATCGGTGTGGACCTGTTCGGCCAGCCGGCCGACTGGGCGGCATTGCGCGAGATCGCGGCCCGCGCCGACCTGTTCGCGCTGGACGACTGCGCGCAAAGCTTTGGGGCGTCCCTGCACGGCGAAAAACTCGGCCGGGCGGCGGACGCGACGGCGATCAGCTTTTTCCCGTCGAAGCCGCTCGGCGGTTATGGCGACGGCGGGGCGCTGCTGACCGAGAGTGCCGAGCGGGCCGCGCTGTATCGCAGCCTGCGCACCCACGGCGAGGGCACCACCCGCTACGACGTTTTACGCACCGGCATGAACGGCCGGCTCGACACGCTGCAAGCCGCCGTGCTGCTGAGCAAATTGACGGTGTTCGCGGACGAATTGCTGGCGCGCGAGCGGATCGCGGCCGTGTACGATTCCCGCCTCGGCCACGCCGTGCAAATCCCGGCGCGGGTGCCGGACAGTACCGCCGCCTGGGCGATCTACGCCATCCTGCTGCCCGGCACCGCCGCGCGCGACCGGCTGCAAGCGGGGCTGAAAGCCGCCGGCGTGCCCAGCGCGATCTACTACCCGAAGCCGCTGCACCATCAGCCGGCCTACCGCGCGTCCCACGACGGCACGGCGCTGCCGGTCTCGGAGGACATTTCGACCCGCATCATGGCACTGCCGCTGCACCCGGACCTGACCGACCAGGACGTGGAGCGGATCGTCAAGGCGGTGTTGGCGCACGTTTGAGGCCGATTTACGTTGCTATAACGTAACAAAATGGACATGCCAAGGCGCGGGCTTGTCTAGGGCCGAAATTTTTGGGGGTCCGGTGGCGGTGTTTAGGTCGTCTCTCGTTTTGGGAGGGGGTTGGGTTCGGAGTGTTTGGGGCTCCGGGTTCCGGGCGGGGCGACCCCTCTCCCCTGTCCTCTCCCACAGGGGGAGAGGGGGTTTTTGGGCGATTTTCGGCGAGAGCCGGGTCCGGCGCTCGCGGCAGGACGGAACTTCCCCGTTCTCGACGCTGGCGGCGAGGCGGGCAAAATCTTCGGCCATGCGCCGGAACTGCGCCTCGATCATCGCGACCAGCGGCGCCGGGAGTTTGCCTCCGGACTGGGCGACAATGGCCTGAATCAGCATCAACAGGAAGGCGTTGAACCGATCTGCCGGGGAGAGGATGGGGGGGTTTTTCACCCCACTATGTTAGTATTTATGACTACTTCTGGGCAAGCAAAATTTGCGTCCGTCACGGTCCATCGAATGCGTCCAACCCCTAAGCCGGCTCGCCTTGCAACGTGGCCGCCAGCGGCGCGTGGTTCAGCAGGGCGACCAGGGCGATGCCGCCAATGGCGTTGCCGATCAGCGTAGGGATGAAGAACCCGACAAAGAATCCTTCCGCCCCCGCGTTGCCGGAAAACACCATGAACGCCGCGTCGATGGTGCCGGCGACCGTGTGCGAGAAGCCGCCGACGGCCACCACGTAAGTCAGCACCAGTATCACCAGTATCCGCGCCGACCGGGCACTCGGCAGCAGCCAGACCATCAGCGCGATCAGCCACCCGGCCAGCACCGACTTCACCAGCGTCGGCACGAAGGCGCCGCTGATCGCCTCGCGCCCGGTGTCCATCAGTGCCTGGAACACGGGATCGGGGAACAGCCCTTTTTGCGCGATCAGCACCGCGAACACCAGTGCCCCCACCAGATTGGCCGCCAGCACCAGCGCCCAGAACCGCAGCACGGAGACGAACGTCGTCATGTCCCGCCGGATCAGCAGCGGCAGCACCGCCGTCACCGTCGTTTCGGTGAAAAGCTGCTGGCGGCCGAGAATGACGATCAGGAAGCCGACGCTATAGCCGAAACTGTCCACAAGACGCCGCCACGGCTCGTCCGGCAGGCCGCTGCGGATCAGGGCCAGCGTGAGGAACGAGAACCCCATCGACAGGCCGGCGGCGAATCCCGACCATAGCAGGGCGGCGGCCGGGCGCTTCAGCCCTTCCTCACCCTCGCCGCGCAGCAGTTCGTGAATGACCATCGCGGGCGGTGCCGCATGGTCGGCCGCCATCTTCCTTTCGTGCCGGTCCAGATGCGGGGAGGACGCGCCGCCTTCGTTGCCGTTCTCTGCCGGTTGCTCTTCGGTATCGGCCATCGTTTCAGACCTTATCTCCGAATGTGTCGTGGGCCGTGATCTCGCCAGTTCGTCATTCCGGCGACGGCCGGAATCCGGGCGCCCCATTTCACCCGTCCGTGCGGCACATGGACCCCGGCCTTCGCCCATGGGCGCTGACATAGGCGCTTTCTTCTCCCTCTCCGCCCCAAGGGGGCGGAGAGGGAGAAGACACGCGGCAATACCAGGGCGACGCACCCATGAAATTCCCCCTCTCCTGGCTCCGCGACCATCTCGACACCTCCGCCAGCCTGCCGGAGATCACCGACGCGCTGACCCGCATCGGCCTGGAGCTGGAAGGCGTGCAGGATCGCGGTGCCGCGCTCGCCGCATTCCGTATCGCGCACGTCGTCGCAGCGGCCCAACACCCGAACGCCGATCGCCTGCGGGCCTGCAAGGTGGACACCGGCGACGGGGCACTCGTGTCCGTCGTCTGCGGCGCGCCGAACGCCCGCACTGGCATGAAGGCCGTGTTCGCGCCCCCCGGCGCCTACATCCCCGGCACCGGCATCACGCTGAAAATCGGCGAAATCCGGGGCGTGCAAAGCGCTGGCATGCTGCTCTCCGCCCGCGAAATGGGTCTGGGCGACGACCATGACGGCATCCTCGATCTGCCGCCCGACGCCCCCGTCGGCACGCCCTACGTCGTTTGGGCCGGCCTCGACGACCCCGTCATCGACATCGCCGTCACGCCGAACCGTGGCGACGCCCTCTCCGTGCGCGGCGTGGCGCGCGATCTCGCGGCGGCCGGCATCGGTACGCTGAAACCGTGGGCACCGCCGCCCGTCCCCGCCATTTTTCCAAGCCCGCTGCACTGGTCCGTCATCGACGACAAGACATGCCCCTGGGTGCTCGGCCGCACTGTGCGAAACGTCCGCAATGGCCCGTCGCCGAAATGGCTCTCCGACCGCCTGACCGCCATCGGCTTGCGCCCGATCAACGCGCTGGTGGACGTGACCAACTTCTTCACCTTCGACCTCGGCCGCCCGCTGCATGTCTTCGACGCGGACAAGGTTTCCGGCCCACTCCTGACCTTGCGCCCCGGCGCCGGCGAGACTTTTCGTGCGCTCAACGGCAAGGACTACACGGTCACGCCGGACGATTGCGCCATCGCCGATGCGGCCGGCGTGCAGTCGCTCGCCGGCGTCATGGGCGGCGCGGCCACCGGCTGCGACGAGACCACGACAAGCGTGTTCATCGAATGCGCCCTGTTCGACCCGATCCGCGTGGCCCTCACCGGCCGCCGCCACCAGATCGCGTCTGACGCGCGCCAGCGGTTCGAGCGCGGCATCGACCCGGCCCTGCTGCCGGACGGCCTGGAAGCCGCCACCCGCATGGTCATCGACCTCTGCGGCGGCGAGGCCAGCGAAATCGTGGCCGCCGGCTCAGAACCCGGATGGCAGCGCGCGGCGACGTTGCGGTTCGGCCGCCTCGCCGGCCTCGGCGGGCTGGACGTGCCGGCGGACGAAGCGGTGGCGTCGCTGGAACGCCTCGGCTTCTCCGTGGTCTCGCGCGACGCAACTCGGGTGACGGTCAACGTCCCGTCCTGGCGCAACGACATTGCCGCCCGCACGGACCTCGATTTCGCCCCCGGCCTGGATGCGGAAAAGGCCGAAGCCGCCGCCGCCGGCCGCGCCGCCATCGAACCGGAAGCCGATCTGGTGGAGGAAGTGCTGCGCCTGAAGGGGCTGGACAACGTGCCGCCGGTTTCGATGACGGTCCCCGGCCCGGTGCCGCTACCCACGCTCAGCCCGCGCCAGACCCGCACGGTGCTCGCCCGCCGCACGCTGGCCGCCCAGGGCCTCGCCGAGTGCGTCACCTTCAGCTTCATGGCGGACAAGGACGCGGCGCTGTTCGGGTCGCCCGACCCAGCCCTGCGTCTGGTCAATCCCATCGTCGCCGACCTCGACCAGTTGCGCCCGACGCCGGTGGCGACCTTGGCGCAAGCTGCCAAACGCAACGCCGCGCGCGGCTTTGCCGACGTGTCCCTGTTCGAGGTCGGCCCCGCCTTCCGGGGTGTGGCGCCCGAAACCCAGCCGATCGTCGCCGCCGGCATCCGCGCCGGGGCCACGCCGCGCAACTGGCTGGCGCCCACCCGCCCGGTGGACGCGCTGGACGCCAAAGCCGACGCCTTCGCCGTGCTGTCCGCCCTCGGCGTGCCGATGGAGGCACTGACCATCACCACCGACGCTCCCGGCTTCTACCACCCCGGCCAGTCCGGCGTGGTGCGCCAGGGGCCGAAAACCGCGCTCGCCACATTCGGCGCGCTGCACCCGAACGTGTTGGCCGGGCTGAACGCGGCCGTCCCGATGGTCGCGTTCGAGGTGTTTTTGGACGCGATCCCAGACCCGAAGCGCCGCCGCAAATCGGTGCCGGACCTGCCGGCCTTCATGCCCGTGCGCCGCGACTTCGCCTTCGTCGTGGACCGCGCCGTCACTGCCGAAGCCGTTCTGAAGGCCGCGCGCGGCGCCGAGCGCCAGTTGATCGCCTCGGTCGCCCTGTTCGACGCCTACGAGGGCGACAAGATCGACGCGGGCAAGAAATCCCTGGCCGTGGAAGTGATGTTCCAGCCCCGCGAGCGCACGCTGACGGACGCCGAGATCGAGGCGGCCTGCGCCAAGGTGGCATCGGCGGTGGAGAAGGCGACAGGGGGGCGGTTGCGGTAGCGGGCTGGAGCGGGCGAAGGGAATCGAACCCTCCTAGCCAGCTTGGAAGGCTGGAGCATTACCACTATGCTACGCCCGCGTCGGGTGGTGATAGCGCCGCTAGCGCCCACCATGCAAGCTCAGCCGCCCCGCGCCCGCCAGTTCCAGCGCCCGCCACAAACTCCCGGCAAAGCTGCGCGAGACAGCAAGGTCGTAGCCGTCGGCCGTGATCTGCCGCACCTGCACCGTCAAATGCCCGGCCACCGTGGTCGCCGCGTGGCCCGGCGCGAAGGCGCGGGGATGCAGGTCGATGGGCAGGAACGCCGCCAGAATGTCGCGCGCGGCTGGCCCGCTGAGCCGCAGCGTCGCGCGCGCATCCGTCAGGTCGATCAGCGCCGCCGTATCGCCGACCAGGGCGGCAATGTCCGGCAGCAATGGCGCCTCACCCTCCCGTTGCACCAAAAAATGCCCTGGTCCGACCCAGACCGTGACAAGCGGACCGTTTTGAATCCATCGTCCGGCCGCCGGCAATGGGATGCCAAGGTCGGACCATGCGGTGAGGGAGACGCAGGCAAGCGGTTCCACCGGCACCGCCCGCGCGCCCTCGTGCGCCGCGACCACCGGCGGGCAGCCGGCGAAGGCGGAGAGGCTACCCACGCAACCGCGCTCCCTCGGGATCGACGAAGCAGGGTGCGACAACTTCCACGTTCACGTCCCCGTTCCGCACCGGATCGTACGCCCGCACAATCTCGCCATGCCGCGCCGGCCCGTTCGCTAACATCGCCAACCCGATCCAATGATGCAACGATGGCGAAAACGCCACCGACGTGACCCAGCCTTCGTCATGCGCAATCTCGGCCGCCGCCCCCACCGGCAACAAATGCGCCCCCGCGCGCAACCGCCCCGCCCGATCCACCGGCTGGATGCCCACCAACGTTGGCCGCGCCGGGTCGACCAGCGCCGGCCGCCGCGCCAGCGCGCGACCGACGAAATCTTTTTTGGTGGACAGCATCTTCGCCATCCCGAGGTCTCGTGCCGTCGTCTGCCCGTTCAGTTCCCCGCCCGCCGGATGCCCTTTTTCGATCCGCATGACGCCCAGCGCCTCCAGCCCATACGGCACGATACCGAGCGGCCCACCGACTTCCATGATCCGCCGCACCAGCGCATCGCCATGCGACGCCGGCACGCCGATTTCGTAAGCGCGCTCGCCCGAAAACGAAATCCGGAACAGCCGCGCCTCGATTCCGCCGAGCACAGTGAACGTGCCGCACGCCATGAACGGAAATGCCGCATCCGACACGTCGCCATCCACCAGCGCCGCTATCACATCCCGAGATTTCGGCCCTGCGACGGCGAACTGCGCCCATCGGTCGGTGACGGAGACGAACGCCACGCGCCACTCGGGATGCAGAACCTGATGCACGAACTCCATGTGCTGCAACACGCGCGGCGCATTGGCCGTCGTCGTCGTCATCACCCAGCGGTCGGTTTCGAGTCGCGCGGTGGTGCCGTCGTCGAACACGAACCCGTCTTCGCGCAACATCACGCCGTAGCGGACACGCCCGACCGGCAACGTAGAGAACGTGCTGGTGTAAAGAAAATCCAGGAACGCGCCTGCGTCCGGCCCGACAATCTCGATCTTCCCCAGGGTCGAGACATCGCAGACGCCGACGCCGCCACGTACGGCATTGACCTCGCGATTGACCGACTGCATCCAGTCCGTCTCGCCGGCAATCGGAAACCACTGCGCGCGCAGCCACGCCCCGGTCTCGATCCAGACGGCACCGCGCTCCTGCGCCCAGGCGTGCCCAGGCGTCAGCCGATATGGCCGAAAATCCTTGCCGCGATGATGGCCGGCGAACGCCCCGATCGCGACGGGTGTGTACGGCGGCCGGAACATCGTGGTGCCAGTCTCCGCCATCGACTTTCCCGTCAACGCCGCCATCGCCGCCATACCGGCAACACCGCCGGTCTTGCCCTGGTCGGTTGCCATGCCGTGCGTGGTGTAGCGTTTCAGATGCTCGACGCGGACAAATCCTTCGCGATGCGCGAGCGCGACATCCTTGTCGGTGACATCGTGCTGCAAATCGACGAACGCTTTTTGGCGCGCACCCGGGATGATCCAGATTTTTCCGTTCTCGCTCGCGTCGTCGTCGCCACGCGGCGCAATTGACGCCGCACCGGAAAATCCCGTGTCGTCGGCGGCAGAATCCCCCGCGCGCGTGCCATCGGCCAGACAGTCCGCCGTCGAAGACCGCCCGGCGGCGGCACCAGCGACAACCATCCCAGGCGGTGGCATCCCCGGCAAAAACGCAGCCGCCGCCTCGTCCCACACCGGCTTGCCGGCGAGATGACTGGACAGATGCACCGCCGGATTCCACCCGCCCGACA
>CAJCJG010000273.1 GCA_903970625.1 Solirubrobacterales bacterium 70-9
CCGACCCGCCCGCCGCCGGCGCCCACGCCGGTCCCGGTCGCGCCAGACGCGCCGGGTGCCGCGACCGCCAATCCCACCGGCCTGCGCGTCACCTTCGGTCCCGACCGCGCCGACCTGAATCCGCAATCCGACGCCGCGATCGCCGCCTTGGCCGGCCCGCCCGCGACGGCGCAGAGCACCTACACCATCACCGCCTACGCCGCCGGCAGCGACGACCCCTCGACCCCCCGCCGCCTGTCGCTCTCCCGCGCGCTCTCGGTCCGCAGCGCGCTGATGCAGGCGGGCGTCGCCTCGGTGCGCATCTACGTCAAGGCGCTCGGCGCCTCCGCCCCCGCCATCGCCGACGGTCCGCCCGACCGCGTGGACATCGTGGTCACGGCAGGGCAAATCCCCGCCGACCCGAACCCGTCCGCACCGCCGGCCGCCCCCGCGCCAGTTCAGAAGGCCGCTCCATGACGCGCCCGACCATTTTCCTGATCCGCATGGCGCTGTTCCTGGTCGCG
Organism: Solirubrobacterales bacterium 70-9; assembly: GCA_903970625.1. Lineage (GTDB taxonomy): Bacteria > Pseudomonadota > Alphaproteobacteria > Acetobacterales > Acetobacteraceae > CAJCJG01. The sequence goes on from CAJCJG010000273.1 coordinate 504, forward strand.
GTGCTGGTGGTCGCCGGCCTGCTCTCCACCGCGCTGATCACCGCCTTTTCCAACAACATCCTGCTGAACACGCTGATCCTGGGTGTGCTGGTGCTCGGCATCGGCTGGAACGTGCGGCAGGTGATGCGGCTGGCGCCGGAGGTGACGTGGCTGGAAACCTTCCAGCGCGCCCGCAACCGCCTCGCGGCCCTGCCCGCCCCGAAACTGCTCGCCCCCATCGCCTCGATGCTCGCCGCCCGCACCGCGAAGGGCCGCGACGGCCAGGAACGCTTCACCATCTCCGCCCCCGCGATGCGTTCGATGCTCGACAGCATCGACAGCCGCCTCGACGAAAGCCGCGAATTGTCCCGCTACATGGTCGGGCTGCTGATCTTCCTGGGCCTGCTCGGAACCTTCTGGGGCCTGCTGCTGACCGTCTCGTCGGTCGGCGATGTCATCAACTCCATGTCGGTCGGCTCCGGCGACATCAACGCGCTGTTCGAGCAACTGAAGTCGGGCCTCGCCAAACCGCTGAAGGGCATGGGCACGGCATTCTCCTCCTCCATGCTCGGCCTCGCCGGCGCCCTCGTGCTGGGCTTCCTCGACCTGACCGCCGGGCAGGCGCAGAACCGCTTCTTCAACGAACTGGAGGAATGGCTCGCCGGCATCACCCGCGTCTCCTCCGGCGTCCTCGGCGGCGAGGGTGGCGAGGGCGGCGGCTCCGTCCCGGTCTATGTCCAGGCGCTGCTGGAACAGACGGCGGAGAACATGGAAAACCTGCAACGGATCCTGGCGCGCGGCGAGGAAGGGCGGCGGGAGGCCAACGCCGCCGTCATCGGCCTGACGGAAAAGATCGCCACCTTGTCGGATGGCATGCGCACCAACCAGCAACTGATGCTGCGCATCGCCGAGGGGCAACAGGCCATCGCCCCCGCCCTGACCAAGCTCGGCGAGCGGCGCGGCGACAGCGGCCACGACGACGCCGCCCGCGCCCATCTGCGCAACATCGAACTCTACCTGCAACGCCTGCTGACCGAGAGCGAGCAGGGCCGCGCGCAGACCACCGCCGACATCCGCAACGACATCCGCGTGCTGACCCGCACCATCGCGGCGCTGTCCGAAGAACAGCCGCGATGAGCGGGCGCTGACATGGCTCGGCGCCGGCGCGGCGGCCAGGACAGCGGGCTGAACGCCTGGCCCGGCTATGTGGACGCGCTGTCCACGCTGCTGATGGTCATTATCTTCGTGCTGCTGGTGTTCGTGCTGGCGCAGGCGTTCCTCGGCGTCACGCTCACCGGGCGCGATCAGGCGCTGGACCGCCTGAACCGCCAACTCGCCGAACTGTCCGACATGCTGTCGCTGGAGAAGGGCCGCTCGTCGGAACTGCGCACCTCCATCGCCGCCCTCAGCCGCGATTTGCAGGCCGCGACGGCCACCCGCGACAGCCTGACACAGCAACTGGCGGCCCTGCGCGCCGACCAGGACCGCCTGCTGGCCGACCGCGACACGCTGAAATCCGAACGCGACAAGCTCGCCGCCCGCCTGTCGGACGCCGATCTGCAAACCAAGTCCGCATTGGCCCGCAGCGATCAGGTGCAGGCGCAACTGGCGCAAGCGGCGCAACGCAGCGACGCGAGCGCGCAAGAGGCCGCGACCGCCGCCGCCCAACTGGCCGACGCCAAACGGCAACTGGCCACGCTGCAAGCCAGCCTCGACGAGATGAAGCGGCAGGCCGACGAAGCCAACAAGACCGTCACCGCTGACAAGGCCACCATCGAGGTCAAGCTGGCCGATCTGGCCAAGCTCGCCGATCAGGTGCGCGGGCTGACGGCGCTGCGGGACGAACTGGAAAAACAGGCGCAGGACGCGGCCGTGCGCGCGACGACCGAGGAACAGCGCCGCGCCGCCGTCGAAGCCGAACTCGCGACCGAGAAAAAATTCTCCGACAGCGCCCGCGCGCAAGTGGCCGCGATGACGGCGCAGATGGACCAGTTGCGCGCGCAACTGGCGATCATCTCGCACGCGCTGGAGGTGTCGGAAACCAACGGCAAGGACAAGGACGCGCAGATCGAGAATCTGAGTTCCCGCCTGAACACCGCGATGGCGCAGAAATTGGAGGAGTTGCAACGCTATCGCAGCGACTTCTTCGGCCGGCTGCGCGAAGTCCTGGCCAACCGCCCCGGCATCCAGATCGTCGGCGACCGCTTCGTGTTCCAAAGCGAGGTTTTGTTCCCCACCGGCAGCGCCGACCTGTCCGCCGGCGGGGCCGAGCAGATGAACCAGCTTGCCGCCACGCTGAAGGACATCGCCAAAGAGATCCCGCCCGAAGTGAACTGGATCCTCCGCATCGACGGCCACGCCGACCGCCAGCCGATCAGCGGCGGCACTTTTGCCAGCAACTGGGAATTGTCTTCGGAGCGGGCGATCAACGTGGTGAAGTTGCTGATCAGCGCGGGCATCCCCGCCAACCGCCTCGCCGCAACGGCGTTCTCGGACTACCAGCCGCTGGACCCGGCAGACACGCCGGAAGCGTATGCGAAGAACCGGCGGATCGAGATCCGGCTGACGGACCGGTAAGGCGCGCACATTTTTCGTGAACGGCGGATTTTTCGTTGCTGCCTGCCGACGAAAAAATTACCCATTCCGATATTGGGTCAAAATCCGGTCGTCACACCACTCACTGCAAGAGGAGCGCGCGATGCGTCGGTTCCTTCTCGTTGCTTTGCTCTCGGCGCTTGCGGGGGCCGCACACGCCCAGTCCTGGCTCGACCAGCCGGGGGTCGTGGGTTCGACGACGGTGGAACTGGGCAATGCCCGCGTCCGTCTGCCGCCGGGCGAATGGCGGCAGGTGGCAGAGACGTCCTTCACCTACAAAGGCGAACAAATCCCGATCATCGAGCGAGTCTTCATCCAGTCGGAGGGCCAACGCGTCGTGGCGTTGGCTTATACCAGGTCTCTGAAGGGGTGACTCGGAGGGGCTTCCGCGACGCGCCGTGGGTGTGATTCACCATGGCGAACGAAGGAGGTTCGCCATGCCAATCCCGGTCCGTGCTGATTTCGA
>CAJCJG010000274.1 GCA_903970625.1 Solirubrobacterales bacterium 70-9
GGCCGGCGCCGGCCGGCGGCGGCTGCGGTCCACCGGGGGCGCGGCCTCCGCGTCCTCCCGGAGCAGAATCTTCTCCTCGCCGCGCAGGATCGGGCGGGCGCGGTCCGGGTCCAGGCGAAGGGTGCGGAAGCCTTCCTCCGCCTCGGCCACGTCGAGCGCGCCCAGCGCCACCAATTGCCGGATCACGCCATGCCAGAACCGGCTCGGCTGGTCGCGGCCGACGCCGAACGTCGGCAATTTGTCGTGCGCACAGCGCGCGATCGCCTCACTGGTCTCGCCCAGCAACACTTGCACCACATGCTTGGCGCCAAAGCGTTGGCCGGTGCGGAAGACGGCGGACAAGGCTTTTTGGGCCGCGACGGTGCCGTCGAACACCCGCGCCGGGGTGACGCAGTTGTCGCAATGGCCGCATGGCTGAGAGAGATCCTCGCCGAAGCATGCGAGCAGTCCCCGCGTGCGGCACGCGGCAGTCTCGGTCAGCGCGATCATCGCCTCCAGCCGCCGTCGCATCGCCGCGATCTGATCGTCCGGCGCCTGCGACTGCGCCAACCAGTGGCGAGCCCGCGCAATGTCCTCCCCGCCATACAGCAGCAGGGTGTCGGCCGCCTCGCCGTCCCGCCCGGCGCGGCCGATCTGCTGATAGTAGCTTTCCGGGCTGTCCGGCATGTCCAGATGCGCGACGAACCGCACGTCCGGCCGGTCGATGCCCATGCCGAACGCGATGGTCGCGACGACGACGACCGGCTCGCCGGAGCGGAACCGGGCCGCAGCGGCACGTTTTTGCTCGGGCGGCAGGCCGGCGTGGAAGGCGACGGCGGCGATGTTTTTCGCGCTCAGCGAGGCGGCCATGCGCTCGGTCTTCGCGCGGCTGCCGCAATAGACGATGCCGGCCTCGCCGGGGTGGCGCCGCAACAGGCGCAGCAATTGCGCGGACTCGGATTCCTTTGCCTCCGCCGCCAGGTGCAGGTTAGCGCGATGGAAGCTGGCAGCGAACACTTTCGCGTCCGCCATGCCCAGCGAGGCAAGAATGTCCGCCCGCGTGCGCGGGTCGGCGGTCGCCGTCAACGCCACGCGCGGCACACCGGGAAATCGCGCCGGCAGCATGGCGAGCGCACGGTATTCCGGACGGAATTCGTGGCCCCATTGACTGACGCAATGCGCCTCGTCGATAGCGATGAGGGCGATTTTCCGCCGCCCCAGCCGGTCGAGCGTTCCGGGCGACAGCAACCGTTCCGGAGAGACGTACAGCAAGTCCAGGCGGCCGGCCTCTAAGTCGCGGCCGACAGTGCGGGCTTCCTCCGGGTCGAGTTCCGAATGCAGGGCGCCGGCCGCGACGCCGACTTGCCGCAGGGCCGCGACCTGATCGTCCATCAATGCGATCAGCGGCGAGACAACGATGGCGGTGCCGGAGCGGCACAGCGCCGGAATCTGGTAGCACACGCTCTTGCCGCCGCCGGTCGGCATCAGCACCAGCGCATCGCCGCCGTCCGTCACATGCTGGATGGCGGCCTCTTGCAGTCCGCGAAAGGCCGGGAAGCCGAACACCCGGCGCAACACATCGAGCGGGGATTCGCCAAAAGCTTCGACGCGGACGGCGGCGTTCATGCGGCGATCAATTCTCGCCGAGCGTGATCTCGACACGGCGGGTCTCGATCGAATCCATCGAGAAATCCACGCCGCCGACGCCGTGGCGGGCGATGCGGGCAGGATCGACGCCGTCGGCCACCAACGCGTCGGTGACGGCGTGCGAGCGTTTGGCCGCCAGTTTCTGGGCGTCGGCCACGCCGATCTCCGCGTCGGCGTAGCCGCTCACGACGACGGGGGTGCCGGGACGCTGGCGGGCGCGCTCGGCCACGGTTGCGATCACCTGGACGCCTTGCGCGTCCAGCACGCTGGAGAGCGGCGAATAGAACACGACGAAATGCTCGGGGCCGGCGACGTGGCATCCTGCGAGGAGCAGGGCCACGAAAAGGACAATCCGACGCATGTGCGGTTCCCAGCGAAAGCTCGGCCGCCTTCCTGCACGCTTGCGGGAGTCGGGGTCAACGGGAGGATGTCCGATCTCTCGCCGCCAAGCCCTAGTGTGCCGCTATGCGGCTACATACCCCAAATGGAAAACACCGAGGACAACGACCCATCGGATTCGTAGCTGGCATAGTGAGCATCGTCGACTTTGGCGTAGTGGAAGCAGTGCTCCTGCCCCTTCCACAGCTTCGTATAGGTGGAACAGATTGCGTCGCCTTTGATCACGCCATGCCCGGTATCGGTGAAATTGCCGGACGACAAATTGATCGTCCCGTCGGGTTCGTAGCTGATCTGCCAGGGATTTCCGTCGAAGGTCGTGCCGCCTTCCCGGTGGGCCTTGGTGTAGATAGCCTGAAGCTGCTCCGCCGTGAGTTTGTTTGGCGCAGCGGTAAAGGTCGTGGCGGCGGGCGTCTGCGGCGGGGCGGCGGCAGCGGCGGGCGGCGCACTCATTGTTCCCTGCGCACACGCGGCAACAAGCATGGCCGCAGACACGCAAACACCGATTCCGACGAGTTTCACTTTCGACCCCCCCGTTTTTTGGCGATTCCAAAGATAAAAAGACTTCGATACCTTATGGAGATCGACGCAAAAACGCAACATGAAATATGGATGCGCTTTGGGCTGCGCCGGGAGCGCGCGCCTACCCTGCCGCTGCCACCGCGTGGCCGGCGGACAGGCGGAAAATCCGGTCCAGGCGCTCCACCCCGGTCAGCCGGTGGGCGATCAGCACCACCGAGCGGCCGGCTGCGGCATCGTTCAACGTGGACAGGAAGGCGCGTTCCGTCTCCGCGTCGAGGCCCGCGCACGGTTCGTCCAGAATCAGAATCGGTGCGGGCGACAGCAGCGCGCGGGCCAGCGCGAGGCGGCGCCCTTGCCCGCCGGACAGGCGCGCGCCCTGCTCGCCGACCCATGACTCCAGGCCATCCGGCAGAGCACGGACGAAATCGGCAATTTGCGCGGCTTCGAGCGCGGCCCACAGCTCGGCATCGCTGGCGTTCGGGCGGGCGAGCAGCAGATTACGGCGCACCGTGTCGTCGAACAGATGCGTGGCCTGCGACAGCCACGCGATGCGCGCGCGCACGTCGGCGGCCGGCAGCGCCGCGATATCGATGCCGCCGAGTTTCACGCGGCCAGATTGCGGGGCAACGACCTTCAGCGCCAGCGCAGCCAGCGTCGATTTGCCGCCGCCGGACGGGCCGAGCAGGGCGACCCGGGCGCCTTGCGGGATGTCCAGCGTCAGACCCTCGAAGACGGGCGGGCGGTCCGGCGTCCAGGCGAACGTGATGCCCTCGAAGGACAGCGCGCTGCCTTTCGGCATCAGGGCGGTCTGCGTCGGGGCGGGTAGCGCCGGGGGCGCGTCAGCAGCGTCCAGCACGCGGGCGGCGGCAGCGGCGGCAAGACCGGCCATGACGCCGGCACGGGGCAAGCCGCCCACCGACTCGAACGCGGCGACGGCGAGGAAGGCGAACAGCGCCGCCTGCGCCGGATGCGCGCCGGCCGCCAGCAGCACGGCCAGAATGCCGCCTTGCGCACACAAAAAGGCGGTGGCGCCGGAGAACGCGCCGCGCCGCGCCTGTTCGTGCTGGGCGGCCAAATAGGTCGCCTCCCGCGACTGCACGGCGGCGAGCATGCGCCCCTCGGCGGAGAAGGCGCGGACTTCGCGCAGGCCCTGGAGCGCGTCGAGGCAGGCGATGCGGAGCGCGGCACCGGCGAGCGCGAGGCGGACGCCGCCGGAGGCCGCCCGGGTGGCGGCGATGGCGGGGAACAGGAAGGCGCTGGCCGCGAACAGGATGCAGACGGCGAGCGCCAGCACCCAGTCGGTGCGCCCGACGACGACCGCCAACACCGGCAGCAGCACCACGGCCCCGGCCAGCGGCACCAGGATGCGGATATAGAGGCCGTCCAGCGCCTCCACGTCCTGCACCAGTCGCGCCAGCACGTCGCCCGCCCGCCGGAACCCCAGGCCCCCGGCGCTGCGTCCGGCCAGCCCGCGAAAAAACCACACGCGCAGATCGGCGAGCGCCCGGAAGGTGGCATCGTGCGTCGTCAGCCGCTCCAGATAGCGCAGCGCCACGCGAATCGGCGTGAACAACCGCAGCGCGAACGGGGCGGCCAGCGCCGCGCCGGCCAGCAGGCCCGCGACCAGCGACCCGGACAGCGCCATCAGCCCGACGGCAACCGCGAGCGAGGCGACCGAGATCACGACGCCGGCCGCGAGCGGGATGGCGCGGCGGCGCCAGAGAGCGAGGACACGGAGGAGTGGGGTCACGCCACCCCCCGCACGGGCGCCACCCTCCCGGCACGCAAATCGAGCCGCCGGCCGGCAAACGCATGGGCGGCGGCGGAGTGGCTGGCGAGGATCACCGTGCGGCCAAGCGTCAGGCGGCGCAGGCTGTCCAGCACCTCCGCCTCGGTCGCGGGGTCAAGATGAGCCGTCGGCTCGTCCAGCAGCAGCAGCGGAGCGTTTTTCAGGAAGGCGCGGGCGATGGCGACCCGTTGCGCCTGCCCGCCGGACAGGCCGTAGCCGCCCTCGCCGACCTCAGTGGCAAGGCCCAGGGGCAAACTGGCCGCGAAAGCATCGACGCGGGCGAAGCGGGCGGCTTCGTCCACCTCCGTATCTGTCGCCTCTGGCCGCGCGAACCGGATATTTTCCCGAATTGTGCCAGCGAACAGGACGGGGCGTTGGCCGATCCATGCCGTCAGTTTCGACAAAGCCTGCGGGACAAGTGAGGAAATGTCGGCGCCGTTGAGGGTGACGCGGCCGTGCTCGGGACGGACGAAGCCGAGCAGGATTTCCAGCGCCGTCGATTTGCCGGCGCCGGAGGGGCCAGCCAGAATCAGCGTCTCGCCCGCCGGCACGCGGAAGGAAAGCCCGTCCAGCGCCGGGCCTCGGTCGGCATCCCAGGTGAAATGGACATCCTCGAACGCGACGGCCACGCCGCGCGCGGCGACGGTGCGGATGGCGGCGGGGGCGGCCTCGGCGGGCAGCGCCGGCAGATCGGCGAGCGGGCCGGCA
>CAJCJG010000275.1 GCA_903970625.1 Solirubrobacterales bacterium 70-9
GCGCCGCGAGCAGCGCTTCCGCCAGTTCCTCGCCCGCCTCGGCGTAGATCTCGCCGGTCGCCGCGTTCACCAAATCCTCGGCCACAAAGCGGCCGAGCAGATCGGTGCGCCCGACCAACACTTCCTTGGTTTTTTCCGCAATCCGCCGCACCGTCCGTACGGTCAGTTTGGTCTCGGAATCGGCCACCACTTCGCCGGTGTCGGCGTCGATCAGCGGCTCCAGCAGCTTGATGCCACGGAAGGCGTCGGAGTCGAACGGTCGCGCCCAGCCCTTCGGCGTGCGCGTGAACACAACCTGTCCGTAGAAATTGGCCAGGATTTCCTCGGCGTCCATGCCGCGAATTTCACCGATCTCCACCGTCTCGCCGGCCGCCACGCGCGCCGCGCGCAACGCTTCGGTCGCCGTGCTCTCCAGCGCATACAGAAGCGTCGTCACCGGCAGCTTCCGCTTGCGGTCGATACGCACATAGACGAGGTCTTTGCTATCGAACTCGAAATCGAGCCACGATCCGCGATACGGGATCACGCGCGCCGCGAACAGGTACTTCCCGCTCGAATGCGTCTTGCCCTTGTCGTGGTCGAAAAACACGCCGGGGCTGCGGTGCATCTGGCTGACGATGACGCGCTCGGTGCCGTTGATGATGAACGTTCCGTTGTCCGTCATCAGCGGCATGTCGCCCATGTAAACGGGCTGCTCCTTGATGTCGCGGATCGAGCGCGCGCCCGTGTCCTCGTCCACGTCCCACACGATCAGACGCAGAATCACCTTCAGCGGCGCTGCGAAGGTCATCCCGCGCTGGATGCACTCCTCCACGTCGTACTTCGGTTCTTCGAGTTCGTAGTACACGAACTCCAACCGCCCGCGCCCGGCGAAATCGTCGATCGGGAACACCGACCGGAACACTTCCTGCAAGCCGGTGTTGGTTCGGCTGTCGTGCGGCGTTGCCATTTGCAGGAACGCCTCATAGCTGGCGCGCTGCACGTCGATCAGGTTCGGCATGGGCGCCACCTCGGGAATGCGCCCGAAGCTTTTGCGGATGCGCTTGCGCGCCGTGAAGGACCTCGTGATCGCGTTCATGCTTGTCCTGCTGCCCCGCTGGCTGTGACGTGGGGAGAAACGATACTCGTCGGCGTCGGCACGCGGCCATTTTGCCTCCGCAGGCTTGCGGAAACGCAGGCGCGGACGGAAACCAAGTGTGGTTCCGCCCGCTCCAGGCCCAGTGGCACCATCCCGGCAAGGGCCGGGATGGCACGCAGTCGATGGCTACTTGATCTCGACAGTGGCGCCCTGTTCTTCCAGCACCTTCTTGATCTTCGCGGCCTCGTCCTTGTTGGCGCTCTCCTTGACGGTCTTCGGCGCGCCTTCCACAAGGTCCTTGGCTTCCTTCAGCCCAAGCCCGGTAATCGTCCGGATCTCCTTGATCACGTTGATCTTCTTGTCGCCGGCTTTCGCCAGGATCACCGTGAACTCAGTCTGCTCCTCGACAGGCGCGGCAGCGGCTGCGGCAGCCGGCGCGGCAGCAGCAGCCGCCACAGGGGCGGCGGCAGAGACGCCCCACTTCTCTTCCAGCAGCTTGGAGAGCGATGCGGCTTCCAGAACCGTCAACCCGGACAGCTCTTCCACCAGTCTTTGCAAGTCGGCCATGATCGTGTGTTCCTAATCTAGTCTCTGGTCGGTTCCAGACAAGCCCGGTCAAGGGGGCCTGTCATGACGTTGGCGTCAGGTCGCGCGCACCATGCAAGCGACCCATCGGTCAGGCAGCCTCGCTCGCAGCCGGTGGGTCGTCCCCGCCGGCGTCGTCCTTGCTGGCATAGGCCGCCAGAACCCGTGCGATTTGCCCGCCCGGCGCCTGGAGGATGCCGGCGATTCGGGTGGCGGGGGTTTGCAGCATCCCCAGCAGCCCGGCACGCAGCGCCTCCAGCGACGGCAACTCGGACAGCGCCTTCACCCCGGCCACATCGAGCGTTTGGCCGGCGATGGCACCGCCGAGTACGACGAACTTGTCGTTGGTCCTGGCGAACTCGACGGCCGCCTTCGCCACGGCCACAGGGTCGCGCGCCCAAGCCAGCGCGGTCGGCCCTTTCAGCAATGGTGCGATGCCGTCGAATCGGGTCCCGTCCAGCGCGAGGGTGGCCAGCCGGTTCTTCGCGACTTTGAAGGTCGCCCCTGCATCCCGCATGCGCTTCCGCAGATTCGTCACCTCCGCCACCGTCAACCCCTTGTTCTGGGTGACAATGACAGCCGACGTCTCCGCGAAGACGGACGCGAGCGAGGCAACGAACTCCCGCTTCTCCGTACGGTCCAAAACCCGTCTCCACACTTGGCCGGGTGCAGCACACGCCGCACTCGGCCGGGTTGCCCAAATGGGCCGACCCGGACGCCTGACCTCAGGCGACCGGAGCGACCCGGTTCGCCTGTCCACTCGGAACCGCCAAAAACCCTAAGGTTCGTGGCTTCCCCGTCTCCCGCGCGCGAGCCGAAGCTCCTTAGATTCCCAATGGAATACGTGCGGTCTCGGACAGGTTCGGGGGCTCCCGCCCCCTGCCCGCCGGCCCTTTCGGGCCGGCGAATCTCGTTCAGCCGGCGAGGGTTGCGATATCCACCCTGACACCCGGACCCATCGTGCTGCTGACCGCGACCTTTTGCACATACGTGCCCTTGGCCCCGGCCGGCTTGGCCTTGACGATCGCGTCCGCGAACGCGCGTGCATTGGCCAGCAAATTTTCGGCCGAAAAGCTCGCCTTGCCGATACCGGCATGGATGATGCCCGCCTTCTCGGCCCGGAATTCTACTTGTCCGCCCTTGGCGGCGGTGATCGCACCCTTCACGTCCATCGTGACGGTGCCCAGGCGAGGGTTCGGCATCAGGCCGCGCGGACCCAAAATTTTGCCCAGCCGCCCGACCAGCGCCATCATGTCGGGCGTGGCAATGCAGCGGTCGAAATTGATCTCGCCCGCCTGAATCTTCTCGGCCAGATCGTCGGCACCCACCACATCGGCGCCGGCCGCCAAAGCCTCCTCGGCCTTCGCCCCACGCGCGAACACGCCGACGCGCACCGTCTTGCCCGTGCCGTGCGGCAAATTGACCAAACCGCGCACCATCTGGTCGGCATGGCGCGGGTCGATCCCCAGATTCAGCGAGATCTCGACGGTTTCATCGAACTTGGCCGTAGCGTTCTTTTTGACCAACTCAATGGCCGCCGGAAGGGCAAAGCTCTTCGTGCGATCAAACGCCTTATATCCGGCCGCCAGCCGCTTGTCGTGTGCCATGGTCAGCCCTCCACCACGGTCAGGCCCATCGAACGCGCGGAGCCCGCCAGCATGCTGACTGCCCCTTCCACGTCGATGGCATTCATGTCCTTCATCTTCGTCGCCGCGATCTCACGCAGTTGGCTCGTCGTCACCCGGCCCACGGCGGCACCCTTGCCCGGCGTCGTCGTGCCCTTGGTGATGCCGGCGGCGCGCTTAAGGAAGTAGGTGTTTGGCGGCGTCTTGGTGATGAACGTGAACGTCCGGTCGCCAAACGCGGTGATCACCACCGGAGTCGGCGTCCCCGGCTCCATCTGCGCCGTGAAGGCATTGAATTCCTTCACGAAGGCCATGATGTTCAATCCGCGCTGCCCGAGCGCCGGGCCCACCGGCGGCGACGGGTTCGCCTTGCCGGCCGGAATTTGCAACTTGATGTAGCCGACGATCTTCTTTGCCATAATCCCTGGTCCCAACCTGTGCCAAGGGACCGCGGTGCCAACGACCAGCCCCCAGCCAACGTGGCCGGGCGCGAGGTCTCCCGCGTTCCGTAGAAAACGGGCTGATAGGCGAAGGCCCCACCCCTGTCCAGCGGAAATTTCCCAGCCCCGCGTGACGGGCACGCCCGCTCCGCATTTCCGGCGAGGTCGGCAACCAAACCGGAACGAAACCGCAACTCACCGACATCGCAATCAACAGCCTCTACGAAACATGTTATAAAAATCTAACTGTAAATAAGATCAAATCAAAAACAACCGTGTACGAAGCCGGCCCACCCGGCAGGCAATCCGCCGCGCCGTCAGCCGCGGCGGCGGCCTGGCGTTGGCCAGCGTGAACGCCGCGAACGGCCGCCGATGATAGCCTTGCGACCACATCGCCCGCACCCGCCGCCCCTCGTCCGCATCCAGCCGCCGTCCGCCCCGCCCCCGCAGGACGATGGCCAGCGGCGTCGCGAGAGTGACGACCACCAATAGCCGCCCCGCACGCCCGCACGCCGCCCGCACCCGCAGGAAATCCGGCCGCGCCAGCGGATAGGCCACCACCAGTGTTTCGCGCCCAATCTGCCGCACGAGTCGCCGCACCAGAGCATCGACTGCGATGCGCCACCGCGCCGGTGCCGCCACGCCCTCCGGCGCGACCTCGTCGCCATCGACAAACACCGCGTGCGGCAGCATCCCAGCCAACGCCCGTCCGACCACACTTTTCCCGGCACCGACCGTGCCGTTGAGCCAGATCACAGTCACGGCGCGCCCTCGCTCGCCTGGGCAATCGCGCTGGACAACCCGCCTCGCACCCCCGACCATCCCCGCATGTACGCCCACACGCTCCAAGGCACCCGTCACACCTTCCCCGACCTTCGCACGTTGCTTGCGCGCGCCACCCCCGCGCGTTCCGGCGACCAGCTCGCCGGCATCGCCGCCGAATCCGCGACGCAGCGGGTCGCCGCCCAGCTCGCGCTCGCCGATCTGCCGCTGCAAACCTTTCTGACGGAAACCGTCGTTCCCTACGAAACCGACGACGTGACCCGCCTCATCATCGACATGCACGATCCCACCGCTTTCGCCCCAATCGCGTGCATGACCGTCGGCGCATTCCGCGACCATCTGCTCGCCATCGACGATCCCGCCCCACTGCGCTCCGGCCTCACGCCCGAAATGGTCGCTGCCGTCAGCAAGATTTGCCGCCTCCAGGACCTCATCGCCATCGCGGCCAAGTGCAAAGTCACCACCGCGTTCCGCGACACCATCGGGCTGCCGGGCCGCATGTCCGTCCGGCTGCAACCGAACCACCCCACGGACGACCCGCACGGTGTTGCCGCCTCCACACTGGATGGGCTTTTGCTGGGAGCGGGCGACGCCGTCATCGGCGTCAATCCCGCGACCGATTCGGTTCAAGGCACGACAAGCCTGTTGCACATGCTGTCCGAGATCGTCGAACGATATGCCATCCCCACCCAAACCTGCGTCCTCGCCCATCTAACCACGACGATGCGCTGCCTGGAGAATGGCGCCCCCATCGACCTGTTCTTCCAATCCATCGGCGGCACGCAGGCGACCAACGAAAGTTTTGGCGTTTCGATGAACCTGCTGAAAGAAGCGCACGACGCCGCTAGATCGCTGAACCGAGGCACGGTCGGCCAAAACGCGATGTATTTCGAGACCGGGCAGGGCAGCGCGCTGTCCGCCAACGCGCATCATGGCGTGGACCAACAAACCATCGAGGCCCGCGCTTACGCCGTTGCCCGCGCGTTCTCGCCGCTGCTGGTCAACAGTGTCGTCGGCTTCATCGGCCCCGAGTATCTGTACGACGGCAAGCAGATCATCCGCGCCGGGTTGGAGGACCATTTCTGCGGCAAGCTGCTCGGCCTGCCGATGGGCGTCGATGTTTGCTACACGAATCATGCCGAAGCCGATCAGGACGATATGGACACGTTGCTCACATTGCTCGGCGCCGCCGGCGTGACCTTCGTGATGGGCGTGCCGGGGGCGGACGACATCATGCTGTCCTACCAAAGCACCTCGTTCCACGATTCGCTTTACGTCCGCGAAACCCTCGGCCTGAAACCGGCGCCGGAATTCGAGGATTGGCTGGGAAAAATGGGCCTGTCTGGCGGCGCCACGCCCGACCGTATCCCCGCCAAGCTGGCGCCTGCGCTCGCGGGCCTCGCGTGACCGCCCCCACCCTTTGGCGCGACCTCCGCCAATACACGCCGGCACGAGTCGCCCTCGGCCGCGTCGGCGCCGGCCTGCCCACGGCGGCGCATCTGGCCTTCCAGGCCGACCACGCGGCCGCAAGAGACGCCGTACACGCCGCCCTGGACATCGCCCAACTGCAAACGGCCCTGAGCGAGACGAAACTGACAGCAACCGCCGTCCGCAGCGCCTGTCCCGACCGCCCGACCTATCTCCGCCGCCCCGATCTCGGGCGAAGACTTCGGGAGGAGGACCGGGAAACCCTGCAACCGGCCCCTTGCAAAATCGCCTTCGTCGTTTGCGACGGTCTGTCGGCCCTCGCCGTCCAACGCCACGCGGCCGGTCTGCTCGCGCTGATCGTCCCCGCCCTGGAACCGGACGGACCCATCGTCATCGCCACGCAAGCCCGCGTGGCCCTTGGCGACGACGTTGGCGAAGCGTTGCACGCCAGCGCCGTCATCGTCCTGATCGGCGAACGGCCCGGCCTCTCCACACCGGACAGCCTCGGCGCCTATCTGACATGGGCGCCGCATGTCGGCCGTACGGACGCCGACCGCAATTGTCTGTCGAATATCCGGCCGGAGGGCATGCCAGTGGCGGAAGCGGCCCGCAAACTGATCTGGCTTGCAACCGAAATGCGCGCCCGCAAACTATCCGGCGTCGGGCTGAAGGACGAGGCGCCAATGCTCGCGGCAACGGCGAATTCAACGAGTCTTGGGGCGCCCTGACCGACAGGTTTTCAGGACAAATTGACTTCGGTGCTGAGCACGAATCCGCGCTGTCCGCCAACCTCGACCTCGACCCATTGCTCCAGATTGTGCCACAGGGTCCGCTTCACCACCAATTGCGTTCCCTCCGTCAGCACCGCCAGACTTTCCGCCGCCGTGTCGGGTTCTTTGCGCAGCACGACGTTTTTCTCATGCACGATGCCGCTGCGATAGAATGGCGAGGAGTCCGCCTGCGCGTCCCGGTCCCGCCAATGCAGCACCTTGCCTGAGACCGCCAGCCAGGCACCTCCCCCGAGCCCTGCCACGATCACGATTCCCACCGCCACCCGAACCTGCCGGCTGGTGCGCCGCCGATCCAGCGCCTCGTGCAATTGCTCCGATTCCACCCGCAGCGCGTCGCGCTCCCGCTGCATGGAGCGCGCGAGCGCGTCGATGCGCAACGCCGCCTCCCGCGCCTCGCGCAAATCCGCCTCAAGCTCCTTGACCCGTTGATCCTGCTCGGCGAGGCGGACAGCCTTGGCGGCCAGCGCGCCGATGCCGCTCAGGAAAATCCCTTTCAACTGGCCACCCGACAGGCCCATCTTGCGCGCCTGCGCGGCAACCGCGCGCCCCGCATTGTCGGCCTCCCCATCCTCGGACACGAGCATGGCCAAACGGCTGGCGAGACCCTCGATGTCCTCGTCCTTCAAGGCCATAGCCTGGCTCCCCCGGTCACGCTGTCATCAACTCGATCAGGAACGGGCCGGGCCGGCGGTTGGCGTGGGCGAACAGATCGTTGAACTCTGTCATGTTCTCCGCCCGCGCCGCCTCCACGCCCATGGCGTTGGACAGCTTGACGAAGTCCAGATCGGGCGAGCCGATGTCCAGCATGTCCATCGCGGTGCGCCCCGGGTTGGCCCCGACATTGGCCAGTTCATGCAGCAAAATCGCGTACTTGCCGTTGTTGAAGATCACCGTCGTCACATCCAGCCGCTCGCGCGCCTGCGTCCACAGCGCCTGCAACGTGTACATTGCGGAACCATCCGCCTGCAAATTAACCACCCGCCGCCCCGGCGCGCCGATCGCCGCGCCGGTGGCCAGCGGCATCCCACCGCCGATAGCGCCGCCCATCACCTGCAACCAATCGTGCGGCGCGGCCCCGTGTGTGGCGGGAAACAGCGAGCGCCCGAAAGTGATGCTCTCGTCGGCGATAATCGCGCCCTCCGGCAACAAGGCCGCCAGCGACTGGCCGAACGACTCGGCCGAGACCGGCCCGCGCGCCGGTGCCGCCTCGCGATAGGTCGGCACTTTGGCCGCAGGGGCCGCCAACGCGTCGGCCAGATCGGCCAGGGCTGCGGCAAGGTCCTGCTCCGGCCGGGCCAGCACATGCACCTGCGCCTCGGCCGGCTGCAACGTGCTGGGCTTGCCGGGATAGGCGAAAAACCCGACCGGCGGCGTGGCCCCCACCAGGATCGCATGCTTGACGCCGGCCAGCATCGCCATCGCCGCATCCACCGGATACGGCACTTTTTCGACAGCGAAGCGCCCGCGACCGCGCTCGATCCGCGTGTTGAACATCTGCGCCGACACCCGCGCCCCGGTCGCCGCAGCGATCCGATGCGCGTCGGCGATGGCGGTGGCGCGCAATCCGGCTTGGCCCAGCAGCAGGATGGCCGGCTCGCCGGAGCGCAGCACGCGCGCAATCGCCTGCACGCTGGCCGGCGCGACGGCTCCGGCTGCCGGCACCGGCAGCGGTGCTGCGACAACGCCGCCTTCGTCCCAACAGGTGTCGGACGGCAACAGCAGCGTCGCAATCTGGCCGTGCCCGGTGCGCGCCGCCTGCACGGCCACCGCCGCGTCCGCCCCCACGTCGGCCGCCCTCCGGGACGTCCGCACCCAGCCCACGCCACGCGCCCACCCCTCGGAATCCGCCGTCAGCGGCGCGTCCAGCGGCCGGTGATAGGTCGCCTGATCGCCGACGCAATTGACGATCGGCACCCCGGCTCGGCGCGCATTGTGGAGGTTCGCCAAGCCATTGGCCAACCCAGGTCCGCAATGCAGCAAGGTCGCCGCCGGCCGGCCCGCCATCCGCGCGTAGCCATCGGCGGCCCCGGTCACGACGCCCTCGAACAGCCCCAGCACGCACCGCATCCCGGGAATCCGGTCCAAAGCGGCGACAAAATGCATCTCGCTGGTGCCGGGATTGGCGAAACAGGTGTCGATCCCCGAGTCCAGCAACGTCTGGACCAGACTTTCCGCGCCGTTCATGGAAATGTCGCCCGCCTTCTGCCGTCGCCTCTGGCGTGTTACGCCAGCCGCCGCCGCCGACCAACCCCCGAGATCAAGCGGAACCTGCGATGACCACCGTGCTCTATTCCGAAGCCATGTATCCGGACACCAGTGTCGAGCAGGAGGTGTTCGGCCCCGGCACCGACATCCGCATCCGCACCCCCGCCACGCTGGCCGACCTTAGCGACGCCGAGTGCGCCGAGGCTGACGGCCTGATGCTGTTCCGCCTATGGGCCACGGCGGCGGATTTCGACCGTTTTCCGAAGCTGCGCGCCGTCGTCCGCATGGGCGTCGGCTACGACCGGATCGACCGCGTGGCCGCCGCCGCGCGCGGCGTCATGGTCTGCAACGTGCCGGACTACGGCACGATGGAGGTCGCCGACCACGCCGTCACGCTGGCCCTAACCCTGCGGCGCGGCATCCTGTTGCATCACGAAACCCAGCGCCATGACCCGCCGGCACCGTGGACGGCGATCACCAGCCCGCTGATCCGCCGCCTCAACGTGCAGACGTTCGGCATCGTCGGTCTGGGCCGCATCGGCACGGCGGCGGCCCTGCGCGCCAAAGCCTTCGGCTTCCGCGTCGTGTTCTTCGACCCGCATGTTCCGAACGGCACCGAACTGGGCATCGGAGTCGAACGCGAACGCACGCTGGAGGGGTTGATGCGCCGCGCCGATGTGCTCTCGATCCACGCCCCGCTGACGCCCGGCACGCGCGGCCTGATCGGCGCCCGCGAGCTGGCGCTGCTGCCGGCGGGCGCCGTGCTGGTCAACACCGCCCGCGGCCCGATCGTCGATCTCGACGCACTGGAAGCCGCCCTTCGCCACGGCCACCTCGCTGGGGCGGGCCTGGACGTGGTGCCGGTGGAGCCGCCGGTGGAACCCGTCCCAAGTCTGATGCGCGCCTATCGCGCCAAGGAGCCGTGGCTGGAAGGCCGGCTGGTGATCACCCCCCACTCCGCCTACCACTCACCGGAAGCCTGGGCCGACATCCGCAAAAAATCGGCCGAAACCATGGCAGCGGCGCTGCTGAGCAACGCAGCCCAAAACGTTATATTGCCCGAGATGTTTTGATCGCGGGAGTCTCCGCCGACAAACTGTTCATCACGCCGGTCACAAATGGTCACGTTGTCGGGAGCCATTATCCACAAAAGCTTGTAAAACAGCCATAAATTTGTTGCCAAGAACGAATTGAGTCGTACCCTGCGTCCCAGCGAGTCTTGTGCTCGCCGCAAAAGGGAACCCATGTTCCGACACGAACGTTTCCCGGATAACCCTCTATCCGCCGTCAATATCGGCCGTGGAAATCCAACGAGAACAGTGCTTTGCAAAACAACATTAGATATTTGACCGCCGACGACCAAGTCGGCTCCCTGCAACGACGCAAAGGGACGACGATGGCGAGCCTGCTACCTCCACACTCTCAAATCGATGCGGCGACGTGGCATGTCCAGTACCGGATTGCGGCGCACGAGCATGTGCTGACGCGGCCCACGCCGGAACTTGCCATCGAGGCGGCCTGCCGCCTGATCGACGAGGGGGCGGATGTCCATGGCATCGGGACTGGCCCGCTGAGCGACTCCATCGCCCGCGAGCAGATCGCCCGCATCCACGCCATTTGGGCGCGTGCGCGGCCGCCCTTGGGACGGCACGCCGCCTGAGTGTCCGCCGCCCGACACGTCAGACAATAGGCCAACGGCGGTTGACAGCAGCCCGCCCCCGCGCACACTGCGACCGCCCGGCGCCAGCTTAACTCGGCTCGGCACGAGGCGACGACACAGGGGGGACGACCGATGGCTGAGAAGCCCGGGACCGAAATAACCACGCATGGCCGCAACCGGCTACGCAGCCGTCGCTGGTTCGACGAGCCGCTCGATCCCGCCCTGACGGCGCTTTATATCGAACGCTACCTGAATTTCGGCCTCACGCGCGACGAGTTGCAGGGCGGCAAGCCGATCATCGGCATCGCGCAGACCGGTTCCGACATCTCCCCCTGCAACCGGCATCACATCGAACTGGCGACCAGATTGCGGGACGGCATCCGCGATGCCGGCGGCATCCCGCTGGAATTCCCGATCCACCCGATCCAGGAGACCGGCAAACGCCCGACGGCGGGGCTGGACCGCAACCTGGCCTATCTGTCGCTGGTGGAAGTGCTGCACGGCTACCCGCTCGATGGTGTGATCCTGACCACCGGCTGCGACAAGACCACGCCGGCCTGCCTGATGGGGGCGGCGACCATCAACATCCCGGCCATCGGCTTCAATGTCGGCCCGATGCTGGATGGCTGGTGGCGCGGCAAGCTCGCCGGGTCCGGCATGGTGGTCTGGGAAGGCCGCCGGATGTATGCCGAGGGGCTGATCAACTACGACGAATTCATGAACATGGTGTGCTCCTCGGCCCCCTCGGTGGGGCACTGCAACACCATGGGCACGGCCAGTTCCATGAACTCGCTGATGGAGGCGCTGGGCATGTCGCTGCCCGGGTCCGCCATGATCCCGGCCCCGTACCGCGAGCGCGGCCAGATGGCTTACGAGACCGGCAAGCGGATCGTGGGGATGGTCCACGAAAACATCCGCCCGTCCGACGTGATGACAAAGGAAGCGTTTGAGAACGCGGTGGTCGCCGCCGCAGCCCTCGGCGCGTCCTCCAACTGTCCGATCCACATGATCGCCATTGCCCGGCACATGGGCGTCGATCACACGCTGGACGACTGGCAGCGGCTCGGCCCGGAAATCCCGCTGCTGGTCGATATGCAGCCCGCGGGCCGCTACCTCAGCGAGAAATTCCACCGAGCCGGCGGCGTGCCGGCGGTGCTCAAGGAACTGCTGAAGGCCGGCAAACTGCATGGCGATGTGATGACGGTGACCGGCAAGACGCTGGCCGAAAATCTCGCCAACGTGCCGGAGCCGGACCGCGACGTGGTGCGCGCCTACAAGACCCCGATGAAGGAGCACGCGGGCTACGTCGTGCTCAGCGGCAATCTGTTCGACAGCGCCGTCATCAAGGTCAGCGTCATCGACGAGACGTTCCGCAAGCGCTTTTTGTCCAACCCCGACCGGCCGAACGTGTTCGAGGGCAAGGCCATCGTGTTCGAGGGGCCGGAGGACTACCACCAGCGCATCGAGGATCCGGACCTCGGCGTCGTCGAGCAATCCATTCTGATCATTCGCAATGTCGGCCCGGTGGGCTACCCCGGCTCGGCCGAGGTTGTGAACATGCAGCCGCCGGCCAGCATGCTGAAAATGGGCATCGAAACCCTCCCGACGATGGGCGACGGGCGGCAGAGCGGCACCTCCGCCGCGCCCTCGATCCTGAATGTCTCCCCGGAAGCGGCCGTCGGCGGCGGGCTGGCGCTGCTGCACACGGGCGATATCATCCGCCTCGACCTCAACAGCAACAAGCTGGACGTGGTGCTGCCCGACGGCGAACTGGCCGCCCGCCGCGCCGCATGGCGACCGCCGGTGCTGGTCAACAAGACGCCGTGGGAGGAAATCTACCGCGCCAACGTCGGACAACTCGGCCAGGGCGGCTGCCTGGAGCCGGCGACGGCGTATCTGAACGTGCTGGAAACCAAGGGCGAGAGCCGCAACAATCACTGAGGCAGCAGCCAGGAGCAGACTGTGACCAAGATCGCGCGAGTCCCCGATCTTTACGAGGCGGACGAGCACGCATGGATCGAAACGCAGATCGCGGCGCTGGCGCAGGGCGAGGACCGGCGCCTCGACCGGCCACATCTGATCGAATATTTGTCCGAGAGGACGATCCGCGACCGGCGGGAGTTGCAGTCGCGGCTGACGGTGCTGTTGCACCATTTGCTTAAGGTCCGGCACCAGCCGGAACGGCTGACACGGAGTTGGGTCAACACGATCCTGGAACAGCAGCGCGAAATCCGCGCGATCGTGGACGGCATCCCGAGCCTCGGCCGGCAGGCCGAGACCATCGCTGCCATCGCCTATCCGGATGCCGTGCGCGCGGCGGCGCGCGATACCGGCATTGCCGCCTCAGTGTTCCCGCAGGCGTCGCTTTGGACCGTTGGCGAAGCATTGGCGTTCGACCCGCCGGAACCGGCGGCCCGGGGCCGGCATCTTTCGCCGCGTGGTCGGTGATGCTACGGACCCCGTAAGCACGTAAGGGACGGAATAACATGGCTGGAAGGCTCGCCGGCAAGACGGCGTTCTGCACTGCGGCGGCGCAGGGGATCGGGCGCGCGACGGCGCTGGCCTTTGCGGCCGAGGGGGCGACGGTGGTCGCCACCGATCTGAACGGCGGCAAGGTCGCCGAAATCGCCGGGCCGTCGATCACCACGTTCGCGCTCGACGTGCTGGACAAGGACGCCGTGATCGCGGCGGCCGACAAGGTCGGCGCGGTGGATATTTTGTTCAACTGCGCCGGCTTCGTCCATCAGGGCACGGTGCTGGACGCCACCGAGGAGGAATGGACGTTCGCGTTCGACCTGAACGCCCGCTCCCACTTCCGCACCATCCGGGCGTTCGCGCCCGGCATGATCGCCAGGGGCGGCGGCAGCATCGTCAACATCGCCTCGGTCGCCGGCAGCATCAAAGGCATCCCCAACCGCGCCGTGTACGGCGCCAGCAAGGCCGCCGTGATCGGGCTGACCAAGGCGGTGGCGGCGGATTTCGTCAAACTCGGCGTCCGCTGCAACTGCATCTGCCCCGGCACGGTGCAATCCCCCAGCCTGGACGACCGCATCGCCGCCAACGCGGCGGTCGCCGGTTCGGTCGAGGCCGCCCGCGCGGCCTTCGTCGCGCGGCAGGCGATGGGCCGCCTCGGCACGCCGGAGGAGATTGCGATGATGGCCGTCTATCTAGCCAGCGACGAGGCCGTGTTCGTGACCGGGCAGGCGATGGTCGTGGACGGCGGCATTTCCATCTGACCCGCAAGCGCCCCAAGACAGGAGAACGACGGACATGAAGCTGTTGCGCTATGGCCCGGCCGGGGCCGAGAAGCCGGGTCTCCTCGACGACGAGGGGCAAATCCGCGACCTGTCCCGTGTGATCGAGGATTTCGATGCCGTCGCCCTGTCGCCGGAGGGCCTTGCCAATCTGGCGGCCATCGACGTGCATTCCCTGTCGGTCGTGCCGGGCAATCCGCGCATCGGCGGCCCGGTGCCGCGGCCGATCAACTTCGTCTGCATCGGCCTGAACTATGCCGATCACGCGGCGGAGAGCGGCGC
>CAJCJG010000276.1 GCA_903970625.1 Solirubrobacterales bacterium 70-9
CGCTTCGTCTGTCAGCCAGTATTCCCCAGACATCCCTCTACAGCCCCTCGATTACAGAGGCGCTCATCGAATCGAGGTTCGCCACCGATTCCTAGGGGCTGATTGGGTTTGGAGCCTAATGGCGGAGAATCGCCCGTCCCGCGAACTTCCCCGCTTTCCCCAGTTCCTGCTCGATCCTGATAAGCTGATTGTATTTCGCCGTCCGGTCGCTGCGCGCCAGACTACCCGTTTTGATCTGCCCGCAATTCGTCGCCACCGCGAGGTCGGAGATGGTGGAATCCTCCGTCTCGCCCGAGCGATGGCTCATCACGGCGGAAAAACCCGCCCGCTGCGCCGTCTCCACTGCCTCCAGCGTCTCGGTCAGCGTGCCGATCTGGTTCACTTTCACCAGGATCGAATTGGCGCTGCCCAGGGCGATGCCGCGCTTCAGCCGCTCGGTGTTGGTCACGAACAGATCGTCGCCGACCAGTTGCAGCTTGCCGCCCAGCGTCTCGGTCAAATGCTTCCAGCCGTCCCAATCGTCCTCGGCCAGACCGTCCTCGATGGAGACGATGGGGTAGCGCGCCGCAAGATCCGCGTAGTAGGCGACCATGCCGGCGCTATCGAGACTCTTGCCCTCGCCCTTCAACTCGTAGCGCCCGTTCTCGAAGAACTCGGTGGACGCCGGATCGAGGCACAGCACGATATCCTGCCCCGGCCGATAGCCAGCCTTCTCGATGGATTTGACGATGAACGCCAGCGCCTCGTCGGCCGATTTCAAATTCGGCGCGAACCCGCCCTCGTCGCCAACGTTCGTGTTATGGCCGGCGTCGGACAGACCTTTCTTCAGCGCGTGGAACACCTCGGCGCCCATGCGCACCGCATCGGCCAAGCTCGCGGCGCCGACCGGCTGGATCATGAATTCCTGAATGTCGATGGGGTTATCGGCGTGCTTGCCGCCATTGATAATGTTCATCATCGGCACCGGCAGCGTCCGCGCCAGCGCACCGCCGACATACCGGTAGAGCGGCACGCCCAGATCGGCCGCCGCCGCCTTCGCGGTGGCCAGCGACACGCCTAAAATCGCGTTCGCGCCGAACCGCGCCTTGTTCGGCGTGCCGTCCAGATCGATCAGCTTGCTGTCCAGCAGCACCTGATCCGTCGCCTCGAACCCGGTCACGGCGACACGGATTTCACCCTGCGCGAAAGCGACGGCGTTCAGCACGCCCTTGCCGCCATACCGCTTCTTATCGCCGTCGCGCAGTTCCACCGCCTCGTGCGCCCCGGTCGAAGCGCCGGAGGGCACCGCCGCGCGCCCCATTGCGCCGCTGTCCAGATGCACGTCCACTTCGACGGTCGGGTTGCCACGGCTGTCCAGAATTTCGCGGGCAACGATGTCGGTGATCACGCTCATGGCGGGGCTCCCTGCTGACGCGATCCGGTGGGTATCACCCGTGCGAACGTGCGCCAAGGGCCGCCCTCGGCGTCCGTGAACGTGCCCCGATTGCCGGTGTCGAGAAAACTCTCGCACGGCATCCCCTCGGCCAGCAGCACGTCGTGCGCGTCCAGTTCCAGATGCCAGTAGGTGATCCGTGCCACGCGCTGCTGCACGATGGTCGCGCCGTTGAGCAGATACCGCACCGGGATCAGCACGCCCCGCACCAGCACCGCGTGGTCCGGCGACAGCAGCAAGTCACGCGCGGGTTGCCCCGCCGCCAGCGCCCCCGCGCGGATGCGCACCGGCGCCACGTCCCACGGGCGCGGATGGTTGCTCACGTCCACCGTCCGCCGCCCGACCCAGCGCACCCGCCGTCGCTGCCCGGACACCTGCCCCGGCACCCAGTCGCCCACGGCCACCTGCTCGACGGGAACTTCGCCGTCCTCGCCCAGAATGCGCGTGCCCTCGGCAAAGCACGCCAGCGCGCCAGTGAACACGCCGGTCGGCGAAAACGCCAACACGCCGCCCGCCGGGATCGCCGTCGTCGCGATGGCGCCGATCCGGTTCGCGACGCTCTGCCCCTTCAGCAGCGCCGTGATCAGCGCCGGCATCGACAGGGTGGAGACCAGCACCGACTGCGCGTTGAACCCGAGCACATTGTACGTCAGCGTCTGCACGAACGTGGCAGCGCCGCCGACGCTGCCGTATTGCGCCACGGACAACTGCCCGGCCGCGTCGTCGATGGCGGCCACGCTGTAGCTGACCGGGGACGCCGCCTGCGCCACTGTCGCGGGCGCGCCCAACACCTCGGTCAGCACGTCAAGCACCGTCCCGTCGGCCGCCTGTGCGAACGACGCGACGGTGACATCGACGAACTGGCTTGCACCAAACGAGAACCCGACCAGCCCGTCCAGGCTTCCGGCGGAGGCGAACATGTTTTTGTCCCGGCCAGCGCACCCCCGTATGCCGGTCAGACGGAAACACTTGGTTTACGCCATGGTACGAATTTTTCGCTTGCCCAGCCCCGTCGTTCGGGCTAAGAACACACCGTGAACAACACCCCAAACCTTTCCCCGGCCGAGCGCCTCGGGATTTTGATCGAGTTTCTGATCCAGGCGATCCTGGCGCGGGCCGGCTTGCGTCTGCCGCGGTGGATGATCGAGATGATCACCGGCCAGCTCCGGGGCATCGGCGAGGCGTTCGCCGTCCTGGCCGCCAAGGTCGCCGAAAGCAAGCTCGCCGAGCAAGGCCAGCCGGCCCCGCCGCTCGCCGCCCCGGTTGCCCCCCGCCGGCAGTCCAACTCCACGCAGCCCCGCCGGGAGTGCCGGACCCGAAACTCTCGGAAAATGCCCCAAAAACTCCCTCTCCCCTTGTGGGGTCAGGCTGCGAAGCAGACCGACGCTGGGGAGAGGGGTTACTCCGCCCGAAAACCGGAGCGTCAAAAACCCCTCACCTACTTCTCCCCCACGAGGGGCGATGGCTTAAAAGTGGCCCGGAGCCCTCCTCCAATTCCGGTCTGGAAAAAGCCCGCGTCTTGGCACGCCCGTATTGTTCCTATATCGAAATAACAAAATCACGAAAACCCCAAAAATCCCGGCATCGCGGAAATCGGCGCTGCCGCGCGCAGTGCGGCAATGTCCGGCACCGGCCGCGCCGTCGCCGCATCGCCCGCCAACCGCCGCTCCAGCGAAGCCGCCACGCCGAGGACAAAAGCATCGCCGCCGCGCGGTCCCACGATTTGCAGCCCGAACGGCATGCCCGCCGCATCCCGCCCCACCGGCAAACTCACCGCCGGATGCCCGGCCAGCGTCACCGCGTAGGCCAGCGCCAGCCAATGGAAGTAATTCTTGGTCGCCACCCCGTCGATCTGGGTCGGAAACAGCTCCGACCACGGGCGCGGCGTGATCGTGATGGAGGGGGTCAGGATCACGTCGTACTCGCCGAAGAACGCCTGCCACCGCCGATACAACGCCGTCTGCGCCGTCAGCGCCCGCGCCACGTCCAGCGCCGAATAGCCGCGCCCCTCCGCCACGTTCGCCCGCACGTTCGGCCCCACGTCGTCCGGCCGCACCCGCACCTTCTCCTCGTGCGCCGCCAGAAACCCCAGTGCCCGCAGTACCGCAAACGCCTCGTCCGCTCCGGCGCAATCCGGAGTCGCATCATCCGCCCGCCCGAACGCGCCGGCAAACCCCGCCACCTTGTCCGCAAACGCCTCCCGCACGATCCGCTCGGTCGGCGCGAACCCGAAATCGGGCGTGATCGCCACCCGCAGCCGGGACAGATCCACCTCCGGCACCGGCGAAAAATCCTCCGCCCGCCGCACCCGCTTGCCATGCACCGTCGTCGCCAACGGGTCGCGCGCATCGTCGGACACCATCGCCGACAGCATCAGCGCCACGTCCCCCACCGTACGCGCCATCGGCCCGTTCACCGCCAGCGGCGACCAGCCGGTGCCGTGCATCTCGGTCGCGACAAGTCCCGGCGTCGGCCGGAAGCCGACAATGCCGGAAAACGCCGCCGGATTGCGCAGACTGCCGCCCATGTCGCTGCCGCTCGCCAGCGGCACCATCCCGGTCGCAAGCGCCACCGCCGACCCGCCGGAGGAGCCGGCCGCCGACCGCACCGGATCGAACGGATTGCCCGTCGCGCCGTACACGGCGTTGCGCGTATTGGCGCCCGCGCCGAACTCCGGCGTATTGGTCTTGCCCAGCACGATGGCACCGGCCGCGCGCAGGCACGCCACCGTCCGGTCGTCCTTGGCCGGCACATTGTCGGCAAAGATCGGGCTGCCGAACGTGGTGCGCAGCCCTTCGGTGTTCTCCAGATCCTTGATGCCGACCGGCAGCCCGTGCAGCGCGCCCAGCGCGTCGCCGCGCGCCACGGCCGCCTCCGCGTCGCGTGCCGCCGCCCGCGCCCGCTCGAAATCGCGCGCCACCATCGCGTTGACGGCCTGGTCCACCGCCTCGACCCGCCTGATGCAACTCTCCACCAGTTCCACCGGCGAAAGCTGCTTGCTCCCGATCAGCCGCCGCGCGGCCCGTGCCGTCAGATCGCAAGGCTCGCTCATGCCGGCCGCTCCGCCAGTTGAATTTCTACCGGCGCGCCCGTGTCCAGCGCCCGCACGCAGGCAATGGCCACTTCCGTCGCGACGTAACCGTCCCAGGCGCTCGCCCCCTCGTACTGGCCGCCGCCGATCCCCCGCACCCAGGATTGCAGTTCCAGCCGATACGCCTCCGCGAACCGTGGCCGCCAGTCCGCCGCGAAGCCGAACGAGTCCGTCCGCGCATGGCGGATCGCGTTGCCCAACCCCGGCGCCAACGTCACCGTCCCCTGCTCGCACACCAGTTCGCCGCGCACGTCGTAGCCGTAGCCCGCGTTGATGAACACCTCAATGCTGACCAGCGCCCCGCTCGCCGTCTCCAGCGTCAACAAAATCGGGTCCGCCGGCCGAGCTTTGCGCGATCGTGTGACGATGGCGCGCACGTAGTCGCTGCCGAGCAGCCACCGGGCGATGTCGATTTCATGCACAGCAGAGTTGGCGATCGCCATGAACGGCTCGAACGCATAGGCCGGCGAGACATTGCGATGCACGCAATGCAGCAGCACCGCCGCCCCCAGCGTGCCCCCGTCCAGCGTCGCCTTCATCTCGACATAGGCCGGGTCGAAGCGGCGCATGAACCCCACCTGCACCAGCGTCTTTCCGAGCTTCGCCTCCGCCGCCACGATGGCCAGGCATTCTTCGACGGTGGCGGCCAGCGGCTTTTCGCACAGCACCGGCTTTCCCGCTTGCAGGCACGCCAGCACCAGCGCTGCATGCGTCGCATCGGGCGATGCCACGATCACCGCATCGACACTCGGGTCCGCCACCACCGCGAACGGATCGCCCAGCACCTTGCGCGCCCCGCTCTCCATCGCCGCCTTGTTGGCGCGCGCGGCATCCAGGTCCGAGATCGCCGCCAGATGCGCCCCGGGCAGATGCCGCGCCACGGTTCGCGCATGGTCCGCCCCCATGATCCCGGCGCCGATGATGCCAATGCCCAGACTCATGCTTGCGTCCTCTGCCTCGCCCGCTTCATTCCATGCCACAGGCGGCCGGGTTGCAACATGGTTGACCCGCGCGGACACGTTCCCATATCGTGGCGATGTGAGAAATATCACAGTCTCTGTGGATGACGAGACCTACCGTCGCGCCCGCGTTGCCGCCGCCGCGCGCGATCGGTCCATTTCGGCCCTCGTGCGCGACTTCCTCCGCAGCCTCGGGACCGAAGAAAGCGAAACCGACCGCCTGAAACGCGAAGAGCGTGCCCTCCGCGACCAAATCGCCGAGTTCACCGCGGCCGACCGCCTCCCGCGCGATGAGGTCTTTTCGCGGGGAATGTGACCCGGTGCCGCACTTCCTGGACACCAACGTCCTTCTCTATTCAATCAGCCGCGCCCCCGAGGAAGCCAGCAAGTGCGCCCAGGCGCGTGCGCTCCTCGACCGCGACGAAGGAGCGATCTCCGTCCAGGTGCTGCAAGAATTTTACGTGCAGGCCACTCGCCCCAGCCGCTCCGACAAGCTCCCCCACGATATCGCCGTCGGCCTGATGCGCACCTGGACACGATTTCCGGTCCAGGAGACCACGCTCGCCCTCGTTGCCGCAGCGCTGGAGATCAAGGCGGCGTACACCCTGTCCTATTGGGACAGCGCCATCGTCGCGGCGGCCCGTGCGCTCGGCTGCAACGTGCTGTACTCGGAGGACATGAACCACGGCCAGATCATCGGCGGCGTGACGATCACCAACCCGTTCCGCTGACGCTGGCGACAAGGGCGGCGCCCTCAGTATCCCATCGCCGCCCCGTCCTTGCGCGGGTCGGAACCACCGATCAACACCCCCCGCGCCCGGTCTATCCGGATCGCCTGCGCGCCGCCCAGCGGCCGCGCCAGCCGGTCGATCGGGTGGCCGAGCCGGGCCAGCCCGTCCACCACCGAAAGCGGCACGCCGCGCTCCACCTCCGTCACGCCGCCGAGATTCATCACGCGCGGAAGGTCGATGGCTTCCTGCACATCCAGCCCGTAGTCGATGTGGTTGGTCAGGAACAGAGTCTGCCCCATCGGCTGGAAATGCCCGCCCATGACGCCATAGGACAGCACCGCCTCCCCGTCTTTGGTGGCCATGCCCGGCATGATCGTGTGCATCGGCCGCTTGCCCGGCGCGATGCAGTTCGGGTGGCCGCGCTCCAGACGGAAACTCTGCCCGCGATTGTGCAGGATCACGCCCGATGTCTCGGCATAGATGCCCGATCCGAAGGACGAGAACAGCGAGTTGATGAAGCTGCACGCGTTGCCGTCGCGGTCCACCACGGACAAGTACACCGTATCCCGATGCGCCGGCAGTTCGGCCTCTCCGGCGCGCGGCAGCTCGCGCATCGCCCGGTCGTCCCGGATGAGCCCGCGCAGGCCGGCGAGATAGGCCGGGTCCAGCAGCTTCGCCACCGGAACCTCGGTTTGCAGCGGGTCCGCCAGGAACGCGTTGCGGTCCCGATAGACCAGCCGCGCCGCCTCCAGATGGCGATGATAGCGCGTCACGCTGACCGGCCCATCCGCCACCGGCTCCCAGCCGCCCAGAATACCCAGCAGCATCAGAACCAAAGTGCCGGTGCCGTTCGGCGGACACTGGAACACCTGATAATCGCGAAAGCCGGCTGTGATCGGTTCGACGAAGTGTGCCGCTTTCAGCCCGTTGGCAAAATCCTCCTCGGTATGCAACCCGCCCCGCGCCCGCAGCGTCGCCACCATGTCGGCCGCGATGTCCCCCTCATAGAACGCCCGCGCCCCGTCCCGCGCGATGGCCCGCAGCGTTTTGCCCAGCGCCTGCTGCACGAACCGGTCGCCTACTTCCGGCGCCTGTCCCCCCGGCAGATAGGCGGAAGCGCCCGTTGTCCGAAGCTTTTCGACCACGTCGGACCAATCGAGGGCCACGCGCGGATGCACCGCAAACCCCTCCTCGGCGTAGCGGATGGCCGGTTGCAGCAGCGTGTCCAGGCCACGTGTGCCGTGGGCAGCCAACAGCGTCTCCCACGCCGAAACCGCCCCCGGCACCGTCACCGAATGCGGCGAGGTCGTCTCCAATTCGCCGATGCCGTGGGCCTCGTACCAGTCGATGGTCGCGCCGGCGGGCGCCTGCCCGGACCCGTTCAGTGCCACCACCGGCGCCTGCCCCGCCGGCTTATAGAGACAGAAACAGTCACCGCCGATGCCGGTCGAATGCGGCTCGATCACACACAGCACGGCCACGGCGGCGACCGCCGCATCCAGCGCATTGCCGCCCGCCCGCAGCACGTCGAGTGCGGCCAGCGTCGCCTGCGGCATCGAGGTCGCGGCCATGCCGTTGGCCGCGTAAACCGGGCTGCGCCCCGGCAATTGGAAGTCCCGCATCCTCGTTCCCCTCGTCGTGCATGCCGTTGCTTTTGCTGGCACGCCCGCCCCCCATTGGCAACGGCGAGACTTCGCGGGATACACGGATTTCCAGGCGGAGGCGGGCGACATGGCCACCATCGACGATTTCGAGGCGCTGGACATCCGCGTCGGCCGGATCGTGGACGCCAAGGCGTTCCCCGAGGCCAAAAAGCCGGCCTTCAAACTCTGGATCGACTTCGGGGAGCCGCTCGGCACCAAGCAATCGTCCGCGCAAATCACAGTCCACTACAAAGTGGACCAATTGATCGGCAAACAGGTGCTGGCGGTCGTCAATTTCCCACCCCGCAAAATCGGCCCGTTCACGAGCGAGGTGTTGACCTTGGGCGTCCCGGACGAGGATGGCGCGGTGGTGCTACTGAAGCCGGAGTTCCAGGTGCCGAACGGGGGGCGTATGTACTGATGGCCACGCATTATTACACGGTGACGTGGGACCAGTTGCACCGCGACGCCCGCGCGCTCGCGTGGCGGCTGATGGCGCTGCGCCCGCTGAAGGGCATCGTCGCGGTCACGCGTGGCGGCCTGATCCCCGCCGCCATCATCGCCCGCGAACTCGACGTGCGCCTGATCGAAAGCGTCAGCATCGTTACCTACGACGAGGAAAACAAGGGCGAGCCGCAAATCACCAAACCGCCCTCCGCCGCCGGCGACGGCGAAGGATTCCTGATCGTGGACGATCTGGTGGACACCGGCACCACCGGCCGCATTGTGCGCGGCCTGCTGCCGAAAGCGCACTTCGCCTGCGTCTATGCCAAGCCCGCCGGCAAGGAAATCGTCGACAGTTTCATCACTGAGGTCTCGCAGGACACGTGGATCATGTTCCCATGGGACACGGAGCCGCAATTCGCCGTGCCGCTCGCCAAGCGGCCGAAGGCGGAGTAGCGCCTACTCCGCCGCTACCGGAATCTTCGCCTCCGCGTCGCGCAGCATCGGCAGGACATGTGCGCCGAACTCCCGCACACCCGGCACGAAATCCACGAACGTCAGCAGCATCCCGCTGACGCCGAACTCGCGTTCGTGTTGCAGAATCTTCCGCGCCACCGTCTCGTAGCTGCCCCAGATCAGCGGAAACCCCATGAACGCCATGTTGCCGTCCTCGACCGGCGCCGTCAGGCCCTCCAAAAAATGCTTGCTGGTCCCGTCGGTGTTGGTGTCCATGCCGGCGCTGCGCATCACGTTCATCACAGCCGCCTGATCGGCGTGGGCCACGATGTCTTTCCAGATCTCCTCGGCCTCGGCGTCGGTGGGTGCCGCCACGATGGTCACGAGCGCCAGGGTGCCGACCTTGCGGCCCACCTTCGCCGCCTCGGCGTGTAGCGGCGGGACGATGCGGCGCAGTTTCTCGGGGCCGGCGGTCACGAAATTATAGTCGGCGTGGCGCGCGGTGAAGGCCACGCCCTTCGGCGACTGGCCGGCGCTGACGATGGGAATTTCGCGGCCCGTGGTCGGGAAACATTCGCAATCGTCGAGCTGGAAAAAGTCGCTGTTGTGTGTCACCCGTCCATCGCGCCACAGCGCGCGCAGGATGCCGAGATAGTCGGCAGCGAACTCGTAGCGGCGGTCGTGATAGTCGGGACTCGGCCACAACCCCATCTGCCCGTATTCCGGCTTGTTCCAGCCGGTGACGATATTAACGCCGGTACGGCCTTTGCTGATGTCGTTGACGGTCGCGATCATTCGCGCGGCCACCGCCGGATGGATCCCCAAAACAGGCACAGTCGAGTAAAGCTCGATCCGCTTGGTCGCAGCCGCCAGCCCGGCCGAGAGGTTTATCGAGTCGAGGCAGGCGTCCCAGAATTTCGTGGCGCCGCCAAAGCCCCGGAACTTGATCATCGACAGGATGAAATCGAGGCCGATCTCCTCCGCCGCCTGCGTGATCGCCAGCATATGGTCGAACGTCGGCACATATTGCGGGCTGGCGGTGGACAGGATGTAGCCGTTCTGGCCGTTGGGCAGGAACACGCCGAGTTTCATCCGTCACTCTCCTGTGCCGCTCGCTCATGTGGCCGGAAAATGCAGGAAATGCGCCAGTTAAGGCGGTGTCTGCCGCAAATCCCTGGTACGGGCGTAGAAGGCCCGGTATGCGGACAATGTCCGATCATAAACCGGCCGCGTGGCGGGATTTGGCTCCACGATGCGGCTGATCGGGTTCCACGCCGAGATGTCCCGCAATCCCACATGCCCGGTCGCGTAGGCGGCCAAGAAAGCGTCGCCGTATGAGGCACCGGCCGTATGTGCCGGCAGCAATTGCGGCAGGCCGGACACGTCGGAGACGGCTTGCAGCCACGGCACGTTCTTGGTCCCGCCGCCGACCGCGATCAGGCGCTTCACCGGCATCGCCGCGTCCGCATAGGTCTCGAACACTTCCGTCGCGGCGCAAGCCATCCCTTCCAGCACCGCGCGGTACAAATCGCCGCGCGTGTGCGTCAGGTCCAGCCCGAACACGGCGCCGCGGGCGTGCGGATTGTGGTGCGGCGTCCGCTCGCCGGAAAAATGCGGCAGCACGGTCAGCCCCCGTGCCCCCGGCGGCGAGGCCGCCGCCTCCGCCGCCAGCGTGCCGAACGCCGTCGCCGGGTCGAGGTCGCGGGCCAACTGGTCGCGAAACCAATGA
This sequence comes from Solirubrobacterales bacterium 70-9, assembly GCA_903970625.1. GTDB lineage: Bacteria > Pseudomonadota > Alphaproteobacteria > Acetobacterales > Acetobacteraceae > CAJCJG01. Next base: position 10,486 of record CAJCJG010000276.1, read on the forward strand.
GTCAGCGTGCCGCTGGTGGCGAGCCCGGCGGCGCTGGCGTGTAAGCCGTTCAGCGTCCACGGCGCGTACCACAGCCGTGCATCCCGCGCGATCTGCTCGGTCAGCAGGATCATGAACATGGTCGAGCCGTACATGACCATCATGTCGCCGGCATCGAGCACGCCGACGCTCAACGCCTCCGCCGCCGCATCGACGGTGCCGACGATCACTTTCGTCCCCACCGCCAGCCCGGTCTCCGCCGCCGCCTTGGCCGTCACCGTACCGGCAATTTCGTCGCCCCAGCGCAATTCCGGCAGAATGGAGGGATCGGCGATTCCGTCGCAGAAATCGGTCGTCCAGGCTTGCGTGTCCACGTCGTAGAACGGCCCGAAATTGCCGCCGGTATAGCGGTCGATAACCACTTCCCCGGTCAGCCGATAGACCAGGAACGTCTGCGACGTCATCACCCGCCACGTTTTCGCGAAATAATCCGGCCGGTGCCGCCGCAACCACTGGATTTTCGGCCCGACCGACTGCGACGTCAGGCCCGTCCCGCACCGCCGCATCAGCGTCTCCGCGCCGATTTTTTCGTTCAGTTCATCGACTTCCACGCTGGCCCGCGTGTCCACGCCGTACAGGACCGCGTTGCCCAGCGGATTGCCGGCCGCATCCACCGGCAACATGCATGGGCCGATGGCGCTGCATCCCACCGCTTTGATCTCGCCCGGCGCCACGCGGCTGATCGCCAAAAGCTCGCGGATGATGGCCACCACCTCGCCCCACCAATCCTCCTCCGGCCGATGCTCCGCCCAGCCGGCCTGCGGCACGATCAATTCGTGCCCGCGCGTGGCGGTGGCGACGATCTTTCCCTCGGAATCCACCAAGGCGCCCTTGCTCTCGTAGGTGCCGACATCGACGCCGAGAAAATAGGTCATACCGGATACCTGTCCCGCTCCAGCGCAAAGTCCTCGTCGAGATCGCGCACCGCGTCCACGATCAGGTTCGTCAGCCCCGCGAGGTCGCGCACGTCGCACACCTCCAGCGCCGAATGCGAGTAGCGCATCGGAAAACCGACATCGATGCAGCCGACACCTTGCCCGACCATCTGCACGTAGGACGCGTCGGTCAGCGCCCCGGTATGGGCGCTGCGCTGCAACGCCAGCCCGGCGCGGTCGGCCGCGTCCTCGAACAGCCGCACGAGTCCCGGATGCGGCAGATTGCCGTTCAGCGTGCCGCGCCCGTGGAAGCTATACAGGCTCATCCCCGGCCCGCCGCCGAGCGCCACGTCGCCGCGCGCGGCCATGTCCGGCAGGTCGGTGGCCAGGATCAAGTCGATCTGGATGGCAAGGTCGGGCTGCAACGCTTGCGTCGCCGTCACCGCGCCGCGCAGATTGAACTCCTCCTGCACGCTGAACACGCAATGCGTGGTCGCGCGCGCCGGTTCGTCGGCCAGCGCGCGGGCCACTTCCACCAGCACGGCGCAGCCGGCCCGGTCATCGACAGAGGTGCCGGCGATCCGGTGCGCCCCCAGCGCAAACCCTTGCGGCGCATAGACGATCGGCGTGCCCACATCGACGCCGCGCGCCCGAACTTCGGCAGCCGATTCCGCGCCGATGTCGACGTACAGATCGGCGTATGGCACGACGCGAAACTTCTCCTCGGGCGAGGTCGCGTGGTGGGACTTGTTGGCAATCACCCCTGCAACGTCCCGCCCCTCGCCCACGCACAGCAACACGGCGGTCGCCGGCAACGCCCTGTCCGGTATGCCGCCCACCCGCTCGAACCGAATGATGCCGGACGCTTCGATCTTGCGCACGATCAGCCCAAGCTGATCGGTATGGGTGAACACCATCACCGAGGGCGCCGCCGGATCGGTGCCCGGAATAGTGGCGATCAGGTTGCCGACGCGGTCGTGCGTGCTGGCGATGCCGGCCTCCAGCAGATGCCCGGCGATGGCATGCGACACCCGCGCCTCGTGCCCGCTCAGCCCCGGCAAACCCATCAGTTCCAGCGTGAGGTCGCGCAACCGGTCGATCATGCGGCTATTCGCCGCGCGCGATGCGGGCCAGCCGCATGAACTCGGCGGCCCGCGCCGGGTCCACCGCATTCCAGGTGTTGCCATCGACCTTGAGCGACGAGCCGACGATGACCCCGTCGGCGACCCGCAGTACGTCGCCGACGGTCGTGTGCTTGACGCCGGTATTGGCCAGCACCGGCACGTCGGGCAGCACCGCCTTGACCGACTCAAGCTCCGCCATCGGCGCCGCCTCGCCCGTGATCGTGCCGGAGACCAGGACCGCATCGGGAATGGAGGAAAACACGGCGCTTCGCGCCCGGTCGGCGACCCCGCGCCGGTCCAGCGAATAGGCGAACTCCGCCGAGATATTGTACAGCAGCGCCAGATCGGGTCGGTGCAGCCGCGCCCGAAGCCGCTGCGGCTCCGCCGCCCGCCCGGCCCACGGCCCCATGTCGGAGGCGTAGAGGCCGGTAAAAATCTCCCGCACGAAGGCCGCCCCGGTCGCGACGGCCAAAGCCACCGAGGCGTTCGGGTCCCACAACACGTTGACGCCGAACGGAACCGTGATCCGATCCCGCAGCCGCCCGATGACGGCGGCCATGGTGGCCGTGGAAACCACATCGACGTTCAGTTCGTACGGCCGGTCGTTCTCGTTGCCAAACATCACCGCATCGACGCCGGCCGCCTGCAACGCCGCCAGTTCGCGCGCCGCATGGGCCACGATCGCCTCTATGCCGCCGTCGGCGTCGTACAACGGCGTGCCCGGCAGCGCGTCCAGATGGACCATCGCGATCACCGGCTTGGTCGCGCCAAAAATTTTTCGGAAGCGGGTGGACAAGGTCGATTTCCTTCGTGCGACTGCCGAATTGTGCCGCCCCCGACTGTGTCGAGCAAGCGGGGCCGGGCAAGTGGTGTGGCGGCGCGGCGCGGGCCAGGGCACACTCACGCCGGGCAACATAAGGCGGGCGACGATGCTGCTGTCGATGTGGACTTATCCGTGGGACGTGCTGGATCTCGACCTGGATACCGTGGCCGCCGAGCTTCGCGACCGGGCCAGGGTCAACGGCATCAGCCTCGCCACCTCGTACCACGCCGGCCGCTTCTTGCAGCCGCGCAGTCCGCGCCGGAAAGCCTATTTTCCGGAAGACGGCACGATCTACTTCCAGCCGACGGCCTCCCGCTGGGAGGGCGTCACGATCCGGCCGAAAGTGGCCGATCTGGTGACGGACAGCGGCGACGTGCTGCGCGATCTGGTGCGCAAACGCGACCGCACCGGCTTGACGGTCCAATGCTGGACGGTCTGCCTGCACAACACCCGCCTCGGCATGCTCTATCCGCACGCCTGCACCCGCAACGCCTTCGGCGATCCGAATTACTACTCGCTCTGCCCCAGCAACCCGGACGCCCGCGCGTACGCGATCACGCTCGTGGCCGACCTGACCGCCAGCTACAAGCCCGATATCGTGGAGCTGGAGACCATCGGCTTCATGGGATTCGCCCACGAGTATCACCACGAAAAGGATGGCGTCGGCCTGACGGCGGAGGACGATTTCCTGCTGTCCCTATGCTTCTGCGACTCCTGCATCGCCCGCGCCGCCGCCGCCGGGGTGGACGGCGCCGCTGCCCGGCGCACGGTCCGAAGCTGGATCGTCGAGACCTGCGACCGCCCCGTGCCCGCCGCGCGCTGGCCCGATTTCGCCAAGCGCGGCCCGGACCTGTTCGCCGCCACGCCGGAGGTGGAAGCCTATGTCCGCTGGCGCTTCGAACCCGTCACCAGCCTCGCCGCCGAGATCCGCGCCGCCGCCGACCCCGCGAGCCAGATCCATGTGCTGGACATCGACGACGGCTGGCTCTCCGGCTGCGACCTCGCGGCCCAGGCAGCAGTCACGGACGGGATCACCCTGTGCGTCTATGCCCGCCCGCCCGAGGCCGTCGCTGCCGGCGTGGCCAAGGCACGCGCCGCGATGCCGGTCGGCAAAAGCCTGCGCGCCGGCCTGCGAGTGTTCTGGCCCGAAGTCGCCTCGGCTGGGGACGTGGCCGCCCGCGCGACAGCCGCCATCCAGGCCGGCGCCACAGGGATAAATTTCTACAATTACGGCCTGATCCCGGCCGCCCGGCTCGACTGGGTGGGTGCGGCCAGCGATGCGGTGCGGGCATGACGGCGCCGGACGAAGGCGGCATCGTCGCCCTTCTCGAACGCCTCGTCGCCTTCGACACGCAGAACCCGCCAGGCCAGGAGGCAGCCGCCGCCGGCATGCTGGCCGACACGCTGCGCGGCTACGGCATGGAGGCGAGCGCCCGCCCGGTCGTCCCCGGCCGCGCCAACGCGGTCGGCATCCTGCGCAACGGCCCCGGCCCGACCATCGTGCTGAACTCGCACATCGACACCGTCCCCGTCGGCACCGGCTGGACCGGCGACCCGCTGAAATTGGTCGAACGAAACGGCCTGCTGTACGGGCGCGGCGCCTGCGACGCGAAAGGCCCCATCGTCGCCATGGCCGAGGCGTGCCGGATGCTGGCCGCCGACACGGCCGCCTGGCGCGGCACACTGATCGCCGCGTTCGTCGCCGACGAGGAACTGAACGGCACCGGCTCCAAGGCCGTCGCCGCCGAATTTCCGCCGTTCGACGCGGTGATCGTCGGCGAGCCGACCGACAACGCCGTGCTCGCCGCCCATCGCGGCGTTGTCCGCCCGCTGATCCGCGTCCACGGCCAAACCGCCCACTCCTCCCGCCCGTATCTCGGCATCAACGCCATCGACGGCGCCGCCCGCCTGCTCGGCGCCATCCGCGCCTACGACCGCGACCTGTCTACGCGCCGCCACCCGCTCGTCGGCTGCGCCTGCGTCAGCGCCACAAGGATCGAGGGCGGATTTGCCGACAACGTCATCCCCGACCGCTGCGACATCGTGCTCGACCGCCGCCTGCTGCCGGGCGAGGACATCGACACCGCGATGGCCGAACTGCAAGCGTTGCTGGAGAGTGCGGACGTGATCGCGGAACTCGTGCAAGTCCGTGCCGCCGCCGGCGGCACCGAAACCCCGCTCAATTCGCCCATAGTGCAAGCCGCCCTCGCCGCCGCCGCCCGCCACGGTGCGAGCCCCACCGCCGGCGGCCTGACCGGCGGCTGCGATCTGGTCCATTTCCGCGCCGCCGGCTCCCCCGGTATCGTCCTCGGCCCGGGCTCGCTGGACCTTGCCCACAAGCCCGACGAATACGTCCCGCGCGAGGCGCTGACTCAGGCAAGCCTGATTTATCGGGATACGGCGCTGGCGTTGCTCGCTTAATGTCCGTCGGTTAACTATTCTCGAATTTCAATGAGTTACCCGTCATTCCGGCGAAAGCCGGAATCCAGGCCGACCGTTCCGGCTTTGGCGCGGGCCTGGACCCCGGCCTTCGCCGGGGTAACGAAGTGAAGCTACGAAGAAGCGTGCTCCGCCAGCACGCGCCCGCTTTCCGCGTCGCGCTCCTGCAAATGCACCCGGTAGCCCCACAGCGTCTCGGCGCACAGCAGCGTCTTGCGCGCCATGTCCGCGTCCAGCCGGATGCCGCGCTGCGACTCGTGGACCAGTTTCAGGCTGCGATTGCCGAACAGATCCACGTCCGCCACGTCGATCATCGGCGCGATATGCGCCGGGTCGTATTGCTCGGCCAGCAGCGAGGCGATGCGGCGATAGCCGTCCGCGTCGTGGATTTCGTTGACGCGATAGGTCGTCTCCGCCGACCGGTCCGCCAGATGCACCATCCGGAACGCCCGCATCACCTTCGGGCCGAGGAACTGCCGGATCAGCCCCTCGTCGCGATAATTGGCCCACACGTCGCGCAGCGTCGCCCACGGGTCGCCATTGCCCGCGAACGCCGGGAACCAGTCGCGATCCTCCTGGTCCGGGTCGAGGCAGACGCGCTGGATGTCCTTCATGATCGCGAAGCCGAGCGCATACGGATTCCAGCCGGAAAACCGCTGATCGCCCAACTGCGGCTGCATAATCACCGAACTATGCGAGTGCAGAAACTCCAGCAGCGATCCGTTGGAAATCTGCCCGCGCTCGTGCAACCGGGTCAGGATTTCGTAGTGGCAGAACGTGGCGCAGCCTTCGTTGGCCACCTTGGTCTGGATCTGCGGATAGAAATACTGCGCCAGCAGCCGCACGATGCGGACCAACTCGCGCTCCCACTCAGCCAGACGCGGCGAGTGCTTTTCGCAGAAATACAGCAGGTTTTCTTCCGGCAGACGCAGCCTTGCCCGCGCCTCCTCCTCCACCTGCCGTCGCGCCTCCGGCTCCGTCCGCGCGGCGGCGTAGCCGGGCACGGTGCGCATCAGCGGATCGTACGTCGCCTCGGCATGGGTGCGCCGGGCCAGCGCGCGTTCGGCCTCTTCGCCCAGCCGCCAGCGGCGCTTCGGGTAGCGATGGATGCCCTGATGCCTGAGCGCATGGGCGGCATCCAGGATGCGCTCCACGGCGGCCGTCCCATGCCGCTCCTCACACTCCGTCACGTAGGACTTGGCATATTGCAGATAGCCGAGGATCGCCTCCGCATCTGTCCATTGCCGGAACAGATAATTGTTCCGAAAGAAATGGTTATGGCCAAAGCAGGCGTGCGCGATCACCAGCGTCTGCAAGGTCGCCGTGTTTTCTTCCATCACATAGGCGATGCACGGCGAGGAATTGATGACGATTTCGTAGGCGAGGCCCTGGAACCCGCGCCGATACATCGCCTCGTCCCGCGCAAAATGCTTGCCGAAGCTCCAATGGCGATACATCAGCGGCAGGCCGTTCGAGGAATACGCGTCGAGCATCTGCTCGGAGGTTATCACCTCGATCTGGTTCGGGTAGGTCTGCAACCCGAACTCGCCGACCGCGATGTCCTCGCAGGCACGGTGAATCGCGCCGAGAGTCTGAAAGTCCCAATCTGCCCCGCTGAACAACAGGCCCATTATGCCGCCGCGCGTCCCGATTTCGCGAACAGATCGGCCAGCGCCGCCCAAACGCCGGCCCCGTCGCTGACGCGGCGCATGGCGAGGCGGTTGAGATCGGCCGTCGCGGCCGCGACCTGTTCGTAGGTGTCCCACAATTCGGTTTTGCGCCGGATGGCGGCGTGCGGAAACGCACTGCGGTCGGCGCTCGTCTCGACATAGGCGAAATACCGCACCATCGGCAGAATCTGGTTCTGCATCAACGACGTCACCCGCGCCCGGTCGCCGCCGTCGTTGTCCCCGTCCGACACTTGCGCCACGTACAGATTGTAGCGGTCTGGCGGGAACCGCTGCTGCTGCACCTCCAGCATCACGTCCAGCGCCGAGGAGACCAGCGTGCCGCCCGTCTCGCGCGAGCGAAAGAACGTGTCCTCGTCCACCTCCGCCGCGCGCTCGGTATGGCGGATGAAGACCACATGCACCCGATCGTAGCGCCGGCTGAGGAACAGATGCAGCAGCATGAAGAACCGCTTGGCGAGGTCCTTCATGTGTTCGGTCATCGAGCCGGACACGTCCATCAGGCAGAACATCGCCGCCTCTGTCGCCGGCTGCGGCTGGCGGACATGGCGGGCGTAGCGCACGTCGATCGGATCGACATAGGCGATCCGAATCCGCCGCCGCATCGCCTCGTCCAACGCCGCCTGCGCCGCCGCTCTCTCGGCGTCACTCACGGCCGCCTCGATCCGCGCGCGCAATTCCGCCAGTTCGGCATCGGTGGGCCGGCCCAGCGCGATCCGGCGGGCATAGCTGTTGCGCATCGTCCGGCGCACATCCAGCGCGCTCGGCTGGCCGTACACCGAATAGCCGGCCCGGCGCGGCTTGGACATCCGGTCCTGCGACAGGCTGGTGCGGAGCAGATGCGGCAGCTCAAGCTCGTCGAAGAAGTAGTTCAGGAACTCCTCGCGCGTCAGCACGAACTCGAACGGGTCTTCGCCACGCCCGCGCCCGGCGCGGCGCCCGTTGCCCTCGCCGCCGCCGCCCTGCGGCTTGGGCAGCGTGTCGCCCCGGTTCAGCGTACCGGGGCCGGGCAGGATATAGTCGTGCTCGCCCTCGCTGGTGGTGGCAAAGCGCGGCTCCTCGGTGCCGTCCACCCGCACCCGCACTTCCTCGGTGCTGTCCACGTCGGAAATCCGCCGCCGTGCGATCGTGTCTGAGACCGCGCGCTTCACGTCCTCCCGAACCCGCTTCAGAAAGCGTTCGCGATTCGCCAGGCTCTTGCCCTGTGGATTCGCCCGTCGATCGACAATCACCATTCCGCCGCGCGCCTCACCCTGCCTTCTGCACCCGCATGTACCATTCCACGGCCCGTCGCACCTGCCGTTCCGTATAGCCCCGGTCATGCATCCGGGCCACGAAGTCGGAGTGTTTCCGCTCCATATCCACGTCTTTCTTGGCGCCGAAGCTGATCACCGGAAGCAGATCCTCCACCTGGCTGAACATCCGCTTTTCGATCACTTCGCGGATTTTCGCATACTCGGTCCAGCGCGGCATACGTCCGCCGTTGCTGGCCTGGATGCGCAGGCAATGCTTGACCACGTCGTTGCGGAAATCCTTCGGGTTGCTGATGCCCGCCGGCTTCTCCACCTTGGTTAGTTCGGTGTTCAATTCCTCGCGGCTCATCATAATCCCGGTGTCCGGGTCCTTGAAGTCCTGATCCTCGATCCATCGGTCGGCGATGGCAATATACCGTTCGAACACGTTCTGGCCGTAGTCGCTGTATGACTCCAGATACGCCTTCTGGATCTCCTTGCCGATAAATTCCGCGTACCGCTGCGCCAGCACCGCCTTCAGCATGTGCAACAGCCGCCTTTCCGCGTCCTCAGGGAACTGTTCGTGCCTTACGGCTTTTTCCAGCACGAACATCAGATGCACCGGATCGGCCGCGACCTCCGAAGCATCGTGGTTGAACGTCTCGCTCAGCACCTTGAACGCGAAGCGGGTCGAAACCCCCGTCATGCCTTCGTCGATTCCCGCCGAATCGTGGTACTCCTGCACCGACCGTGCTTGCGGGTCCTGTTCCTTGATGTTCTCGCCGTCATACACGCGCATTTTGGAGAACAGATTGGAGTTCGGATGCTCCTTCAGCCGCGACAGCACCGAGAAGCGGGCCAGCATCTCGATGGTGCCGGGCGCGCACGGGGCGGCCGACAATTCCGACGATTCCAGCATCTTGCGATAGATTTTTTCTTCTTCCGTCACGCGCAGGCAATACGGCACCTTGACCACGAAAATCCGGTCGATGAACGCCTCGTTGGTCTTGCTGTTCTTGAACGCCGACCATTCCGCCTCGTTCGAGTGCGCCAAGATCACGCCATGGAAGGGCATCGCGCCGATATTCTCGGTGCCGACATAGTTCCCCTCCTGCGTCGCTGTCAGCAGCGGATGCAGCATCTTGATCGGCGCCTTGAACATCTCGATGAATTCGAGCACGCCCTGCGTCGTCCGGTTCAGCCCGCCGGAATAGCTGTAGGCGTCCGGGTCGCTCTGCGAGAACGACTCCAGCTTGCGGATGTCCACCTTGCCGACCAGGGACGAAATATCCTGGTTATTCTCGTCGCCCGGCTCGGTCTTGGCGATGGCGACCTGTTTCAGGCGCGAGGGCATCATGCGAACCACGGTGAAGCGGCTGATGTCGCCCTCGAACTCGTCGAGCCGCTTGGCCGCCCACGGGCTCATCGGGCCGCGGATCGAGCGCGTCGGGATGCTATACTCGCGCTCGACAATCGCGCGCATGTCGTCGCTGGCAAACAATCCCAGCGGGCTTTCCAGCAGCGGGCTGATCTCCCGCCCGGCTTTCAGCACGTAGATCGGTTCGCGCTCGGCCAGCGCCTTGATGCGCTCGGCAAGCGAGGATTTGCCGCCGCCAACCGGTCCCAGCAAATAGAGAATCTGCCGCCGCTCCTCCAGCCCCTGCGACGCATGCCGCAGGAAGCCGACGATGCGCTCCACCACTTCCTCCATGCCGAAGAAATCGGCGAAGGCGGGGAAGCGGGCGATGGTGCGGTTGCCGAAAATCCGGCTCAGCCTGGGGTCGCGGGCGGTATCGACGATTTCCGCCTCCCCGATGGCGCGCAACAGACGTTCGGCGGCGGAGGCGTAGGTGGCCGGTTCGCTGCGGCACAGCCGCAGATACTCGTCCAGGCTCATTTCCGCGTCGCGGCGCCCCTCGTAGATTTTGCTGAACAGGTCGCGAACGGAATCGAGGGGCATGCGCGGCACTCCTTCCAAGCGATACGGCGAGTCGCTTCAAGCGGCATATATGGTCGCTTCGGGATGCTGCCACCGCGAAGCCCGACAACGCTACACTTCATATTAGACGCGTGGCATCCTGGATGCATTGGAAAATGACTATCGGGCGAGCAACGGGGCAGCGACTGGCGCAGGTTTAATGTGGTTCACGCTTTCGACTCACTGGGTCGATGCAGTCGTATGCCTATGAACAACGTCGCAGTGCGGCGCGTTCCAACTTGTCACGCTTCCCGCTGCAACATGGCGACATGAGGCCAGCGTGGCTCGCGCTTCTGTTGCTGGCCGGCTGCGCCACTCCGCTGCCGCCGCCGGGGCCGGTCGCTACCGGACTTGTCGTCACAATTGATGACAATGGCTGGCACACCGACATCTGCCTGCGCGCCGAGGATGCCGACCCCTGGCTGATCGGCTTGGCCCGGGACTTCGATAACCCACGCTTCCTGTGCTTCGGCTTCGGCTTGCAACGATTCATGGTCGAGCACGACCACAGCCTGTTCACCGTCCTGTCGGCCGCGCTGCCGAGCCGCGCCGCCATCGCGATGACGCCGCTGCCTGCCACGCCGGAGGCCATGTTCGGGGCGGACAACGTGGTCCATCTCGGCATCAGCCGCACCGGCGCGAACGGACTCGCAGCCTTCATCCGCGCCTCGATCCGGGCGGATGCCGACGGAACCCCGAAAAACCTCGGCGATGGGCCGGCTCCCGGCCGCATTTTCTATGCCGCCGCCGCCAGCTACGATGGCCTCAATACCTGCAACACCTGGACGGGCACGGCCCTCCGCTCGGCCGGCATCCCGGTGGAGGACGGCGCGCTGTTCGCCAGCGACGTGATGCGGCAGGTGCGCCCGATCGCGGCCGCGCAGGCCAACGACGCGGCAAAAAAATAGATACACTCCCACATAATTTTTACGCATCCGGATGCATCCGGGCGCCGGCGAAATCCGTTGTCGCAACGGACGGACGAAAGCCCCGTCCATTCACGCGATCAGGTATCTCACCGTCCCGCCGGAGGCCACCATGGGCAATCACGTCACCAATTCCTCCCTGCAAACCATGGGGTTGCAATCCCGCCACCTGCGCACGGCGCGGTCGCTCGCCATCGGCCATCAGGGGCCGCAGGACGGGCGCATTCCGCGCCGCGTGACCTGGCCGGTCATGGCCGCGGTGTCGTTGGTGATGTGGTACGGCATCGCGGAGCTCGTTGTTCATGCGGACGAGTTGTTTCGCCACCTTTAGCCGGCCGGGAAAAAAATTATTAATGAGGCAGCCATTTTTTCCGCATCCGGATGCATCCGGGCGCAAGCGCAGTCCGTAACGGCCATGGAGGGGTGATCCAGACCCCCATTCGTGCGTCACGTTCCAGCCGGAGGCCGCTATGGACCATCTCGTCGCCACCCCCGCTTTGCCGACCATGGGACTCGAACCCCGCTACCTGCGCAAACGCCGCATCCAGACGGATGTCGAACAGGACGAGGTGCCGCCACCGAAGCCCATCCTGTTCGACGAGTTAAATACAGGCTCGCGCGTGGACGAGGCGACCGGCGCATTGCGGCAACGGATCATCGGCGCCAAGCCTCTGGCACCCCATCGTCTTCCCGCCTATCTGGCCATGTCGATCGCGGCCGGGCTGGCCGCCCTGAAGTTCACCTCGCCCTAGGGCTCGCCAGCAGCGCCAGCAAGCCTTGCAGCAGCCGCACCGGGGTCGGCGGGCATCCGTCGATATGGATGTCCACCGGGATCACGGCGGCCACGGAGCCGACGCAGGCAGGGCTGTTCGCGTACACGCCGCAGCCCACCGCGCAGTCCCCCGCGGCAATAACCCATTTGGGCGAAGGGGTTGCGCGATAGGTGCGCTCAAGCGCCTCGCGCATGGCGTGCGTCACCGGCCCCGTCACCAGCAACACGTCGGCATGGCGCGGCGAGGCGACGAAGCGCAGTCCGAAGCGTTCCAGATCGTAAAACGCAGTGGCGAGCGCGTTGATCTCCAGTTCGCAACCGTTGCATGAACCCGCGTCGATTTCCCGGATCGCCAGACTGCGCCCCAGTTTTCGGCGGCTCTCCGCGTCCAGCCGCGCCCCGAGCGCCGCCAGCTCCGGGTCCGGCGGCAGATCTTCGGTCAGCGGGCGGCGCAGAAAGCCGTCGAGAAGGATGTTGCGCACGGCGCTCCGTTACAGATCATGCCCGGAATACGAGCAGTTGAACGACTTGTTGCACAGCGGGAAGTCAGCAACGATATTTCCGTGAATCGCTGCCTCCAACAGTGGCCACTGGAACCAGGACGGGTCGCGGACATGGCATCGGGATATCCGGCCATCGGCGCCGATCCTGAGCCACACCAGCACGTCGCCGCGAAAGCCTTCGACCAGCGCCATCCCCTCGCGCCCGGCCGCACCCGCCTGCCAGCCCCCTGCCTTCCAGTCATCGTCCGCCAGCCGCACCGGCCCCGGTTCCAGCGCCGCGATGATCTGGCGGATCAGCGAAACGCTCTCGCCGACTTCCCGGATACGCAGCCACACGCGAGCATCGACGTCGCCGCCGGCCAGCACCGGAACGGCGAAACGCATGCGGTCGTAAGGCGCGTACGGCAGGCTGGCGCGCGCGTCGAACTCGCGGCCGGAGGCGCGGCCGTTGGGGCCGCCGGTGCCGAACTGCATGACCCATTCGCGGGGCACGCGGCCGGTGCCGACAGTGCGGTCTTGTAGCGAAGCGGTTCGGTCGTACAACGACACCAGGCGGGGAAATCTGCCATCGACCTCGGCCAGAAACGCGCCGATCGCCGCGAGTCCGGCGGGCAGCAGATCGGCCGCGACGCCGCCGGGACAAACGATGTCCTGACATAACCGATGGCCGAAAACGGCGACATTCGTTCGCAATGCCGCCTCGCGCAACAGCGCAAACTGCGACAACATGATCGCAAATCCGGCATCGTTGCAGATCGCCCCGATATCGCCGAAATGGTTCGCCAGCCGCTCCATCTCCGCCATCAGCCCGCGCAAACATCCCGCGCGGGCCGGCACATCCACCCCGGCCGCCGCCTCCGCCGCGCGCGCGAACGCGAGCGCGTACGCCACCGTGCTGTCGCCGGAAATCCGGCCGGCGATTTTCGCCCCGTCCGCGATGCTGGCGCCGGCCAGCAGGGCTTCGACCCCCTTGTGGGTGTAGCCGAGCCGCGCCTCCAGCCGCACCACCGTCTCGCCATCGCAGGTGAAGCGGAAATGGCCGGGTTCGATGATGCCGGCATGCACCGGCCCGACCGCAATTTCGTGCAGGTCGTCGCCTGTGACCGGCAGAAAGTCGTACGGCGCCGCGCCGTGGACCAGCCAAGGCCGCGTGTCCGGCAGGCCGACCGGCTCCATCCCATACAAATCGCGCATTGCGCGCTCAAGCCGGATTGCAGGGGAATGCACGCGGCCGACGGAAGGATAGCGCCCGTCCGGACACGCGATGCTGACCACTGCCACGTCGCCCCCGGCCAGCACCGCCATATGCGCCCACGCCGCCTCGCCCCACAGGCCAAGCAGAGTCAAACGACCCTCGGCCAGCCACCGCGCGGCTTCCTCCCATGCGTCCGCCCCGACCACGGCGCGGGGCCATGGCGCATGGTGCGGCACAGGTTCGCCGCTGGCGAGCAGGCGGGGCAGGTCGCTCATGCTACCCCAGCATCTCGGACACATGCTGGAACCACCGCACCAGCGCGCCGGGCAGGAAAATGCCGGCGATCAGCACGATCGCCAGATGCGCGAACATCGGCAGATACGAGGCCCGCACCGGCCCCGTCGCCCCGCGCACCTCCCCGAACGCGATCTTTGCCAGTTGCATCAGCAGCGCCGCAAACGCCACCAGCAGCCCGAGCGCCACCGCCGCCGCCAGCCACGGCTCGCGGGCAAAGGTGGAACCGACGATCAAAAACTCGCTCATAAACACGCCCGACGGCGGCATGCCGGCAATCGCGGCCACGCCCGCCACCAGCCCCCACCCCAGCACCGGATGGCTGGTCGTCAACCCCCCGATGTCGGCCAGTCTTTGCGACCCCTTCACCTGCGCCACATGGCCGACCGAGTAGAAAATCGCCGATTTGGTGAGGCTATGCATCGTCATTTGCAACAACCCGGCAAAATTGCCGATCGGTCCCGCCATCCCGAACGCGAACACGACGATGCCCATGTGCTCGATCGACGAGTAGGCGAACAACCGCTTGATATCGCGCCGACTGTACAACATGAACGCGGCGAACAGCAGCGAGGCGAGGCCGAGCGCGATCATCAGCGGCCCCGGCGCCAGCGCGGCCGGGTTCGCCGCCAGAAGCATCTTGAACCGCAGCAGCGCATACAGCGCCACGTTCAGCAGCAGCCCGGACAGCACGGCGGAGATCGGCGTCGGCCCTTCCGCATGCGCGTCCGGCAGCCACGCGTGCAGGGGGGCCAGCCCGATTTTCGTCCCGTAGCCCAGCAACAGGAACACGAACGCCACGTTCAACAGCGACGGGTCGAACGCCTGCGCCCGCGTGATCAAAATGGTCCAGACCATCGAGTCCGACCCCTCCCCGATCACCGGCCGGGCCGCCACGTAAACGAGAATGGTCCCGAACAGCGCCAGCGCGATCCCGACGCTGCCAAGGATAAAATACTTCCACGCCGCCTCGATGGCAGCACTGGTCCGGTAAATGCCCACCATCATCACGGTCGCGAGCGTCGCCAGTTCCACCGCCACCCACATCACGCCGATATTGTTGGCGAGTAGCGCCAGGTTCATCCCGAACAGCATCGCCTGATACATGGCGTGGTAGAACTTCAAATAACCGGGCGAGAGCCGGCCCTGTTCCAGTTCGTAAGAAATGTAGCTGGCCGAAAACACGCTGGCGGTGAAACCGACAAACGTGTTTAGCACGATGAACACGACGTTCATGTCGTCCACCAGCAGATAGCGCCCCGTCACCGGGCGCCATGCCAGCAGCGAGGCGGCGGCGAGGAAGGCGATCAGCGTCGCTGCCATGTTGACGGACGCGGACACGCGATAGCCCGGCAGCACCGCCAGCACACCGGCGGCCACCAGCGGCGTGGCGAGGATGATCGGCACGGCCACGCTCATCGCCGCTCGCCTCGGAACCGGTCGAGCGCCTGCACATCGACCGTGTCGAACCGCTCGCGGATGCGGAACAGGAAAATGCCGATCACGATGAAGGCGATCAGCACCGAGAAGGCGACCGAGATTTCCACCACCAGCGGCATCCCCTGCGCGCCGGCCGCCGCCAGCACAATGCCGTTCTCCAGCGACATGAAGCCTGCGACTTGCGAGACCGCGTTGCGCCGCACCACCATCATCAGCAGCCCGATCAGCACCACGGACAACGCCAGCGCGATATCCTCCCGCGCCAGCGGGTCGGCATGCGTGGTAGCGGGCAGCATCACGACCAGCGACAACGCAATCAGCCCGATCCCCGCCAGCATCGTAAAGCCGACGCCGACGACGGACTCGATCTCGCGGTGGATGCCGAGCCTGAACACCATCCGCCGCAGCGCCATCGGCACCGCCACGGCCTTGAAGCCGAGCGCGATGGCAGCGGTGATATAAAGATGCGGCGCATCCTGGATATCCGCCTGCCACGCCACCGACAGCGCCAGCACCGCGGCATGCAACGCCAGCGTGTTGAGCAACGAATACAGCCGGTCCTGATACAGCATCGCGAGGCTGACCAGCACCAGCCCCCCCGCCAGCATGTGCGCGACATCGAACCCGAAGCCGTGCATTATACGTCACCCTGGCGAAGGCCGGGGTCCAGGCCCGCGCGCAAATCGGTGCGGACGGCATGGATTCCGGCTTTTGCCGGAATGACGGGTGGGTGTTTGGCAGTGACCACCTACAAATTCCCCGACACGAACCGCAGCAGCGTCGCGAGCAGGCTCAGCATCAGCGCCACGCCCAAAAACCCGGGCACGCGAAACACGCGCATTTTCGCGGTCATCGTCTCGAACGCCGCCAGCATCGTGCCGACGACGGCCAGTTTCACGAACCACGACATACCACCGACCAGATACGGCCCCAGCCCGTCATGCCCCAGCGTCATCCCGAACGGGAAGAACAGGCAGACGATCAGCGACATGTAGAGCAGCAGCTTCAGCGACGCCGCGAGGTCGATCATCGCCAGATGGCGGCCTGAATACTCCAGCACCATCGCCTCGTGAATCATCGTCAGTTCCAGATGCGTCGCCGGATTGTCCACCGGGATGCGCGCGTTTTCGGCAATGGCGACGATCACGAACGCCACCAGCGCCAGCGCCAGCGAGACGCGCAGGCCCGCCTGACCGGATAGAATATAGTCAGCCACGGTGGAAAGCTGCGTCGAACCGGCGATCAGCGCCACCGAAAACACCGCCATGATCAGCGCGGGTTCGGCGAGCGACGCGAACATCAGTTCGCGGGAAGCGCCGATGCCGCCGAAACTCGTGCCCACGTCCAGCGCCGCCATCGCCTGCAAAAACCGCGCGGTGCCGAGCAGCGCGGTGATCACGATCAAATCGCCCGACCAACTGAACAGCAGCCCGGTGGCAAACGTCGGCACCAGCGCGGCAGCAACCCACGTCACGGCGAAGATCGTGTACGGCACGGCCCGGAACAGCCAGGAGGCGTTGTCCGCCAGCACCACCTCCTTGCCGAGCAGCCGGCGCAAATCGCGATACGGCTGGATCAGCGGCGGCCCGCGCCTGCGTTGCAGCCGGGCCTTCACCTTGCGGACATATCCGGTCAGCAGCGGCGCCAGCAGCAGCACCAGAAACATCTGTACGCTCTGCGCCAACACGTCGAAGATCACTGCCATGCGGCGAGCGCCACCAGCAACAGGACCAGCGCCGCAAACACGGCCGCCAGATAGCGGCGGATGGTCAGGTATTGCAGCCCGTTCAGCCGCCCCGCGACGGCCGTCACGGCGGAGCCGAGCGGCAGATACAGCGTCTCCCACACCAGATTGTGCGAATATTTCTCGATCCGCGCCGGCCGCAGATCGCCGGGCGGCGGCATGTCCACCACCTCCCGCGCGCGAAAGAACGTCGGCCCGAACACGCGGCGGATCGGCTGCGAGAAGCTGGCGCCGCTATATTGCGTGGCGGGGCCAAGGCCGGGCGTGCCGCAATCCCAGGCGGGCACGCGGCGGATGGCGCTGGAGCCGAAGCGATGCACGGCCACCGCCGCGATCCCGGCCGAGACCAGCACGAACGTCAGAATCGCCAGCCCGTTGTAGGAACTGTTGCGCGCCGCGATGGGCACGATCGACAGCCAAGGCTGTGTCGTCTGTCGCGCCAGCCGCCCATGCAGCAGCAGTTTAGTCACCGGCGCCAGCGCGTCGATGACCACGCCGGGGAACATCCCGGCCAGGAAGCACAGCGCGACGAGGCCGAGCATCGCGGCGAGCGAAAACCGGTCGGTCTCGGTCGCGACGTCAGCTTGCGGCGAGCGCGGGCGGCCCAGGAACGCGATCCCGAAGGCGCGCACGAAACATGCGGCAGCCAACGCCGCCGCCAGCGCGAGCAATGCGCCCACGGTCGGCACCAGCAGCCGCAGCCCCCATTGCGGCAGTTGCGGACTGACCAGGATCGTCTGGAACGTGAGCCACTCGGAGGCAAACCCGTTCAGCGGCGGCAGCGCGGAGATCGCCATGCAGCCGATCAGGAATGCGAAGGCGGAGACCGGCATTTTTTGTACCAGCCCGCCCAGCGTCTCGATGTTCCGCTCGCCGGTGGCCGTCAGCACGCTGCCGGCGCCGAAGAACAACAGGCTCTTGAACAACATGTGATTGAAGGCATGGAACAGCGCGGCACACGTCGCCAGCGCCGCCGCCTCCGGCATGCCGTTGGCGCGGAACGCCAGCGCCAGGCCAAGGGCCAGGAAAACGATGCCGATATTCTCGATGGTGCTGTAGGCCAGCAGCCGCTTCAGGTCGCGCTCCATCAGCGCACTCATCACCCCGAGAACGGCGGTGACGGCGCCCAGCGTCAGGACCGGAACCGACCACCACCACTCCGGCGGCCCAAGCAGGTCGAACACGATGCGGATGAAGGCGTAGATCGCCACTTTCGTCATCACCCCGCTCATCAGCGCGGAGACGTGGCTGGGGGCGGCCGGATGGGCGAGCGGCAGCCAGACATGCAGCGGCACGAGGCCGGCCTTCGACCCGGCGCCGAGCAGAACCAGCGCCAGCACCAGCCCCGCACGGCGCGCGTCCAGCTCGCCGAGACGCATCACGGAGAAAGCGTAGCCGCCCTGCGGCCCCGCCAGCAGGCCGTACGCCAGCAGCAGACACAGCGCCCCGAACGTCGCCATTACCAGATACACGAACCCGGCCTGCGCGTTGCCCGCCTCGCGATGGTGCGCGACCACCAGCGCCCAGGAGGCGAGCGACATCAGTTCCCACGCGAACAGGAAGCTGTACGGATCGTCGGCGATCACGACGAGGTTCATCGCGCCGAGAAACAGCGGGTAGAACGGCAGCACGCGCTGCGGCTCCGCCTCGTGCGCACCGTGGCCGATGGCATACAGGCTCGCGAAGGCCGCACCCGTATCGATCAAAACGAGAAAAAAGCGCGACAGCGCATCCAGCCGGAAGTGCGCGGCGAGCCACGGAATACCGAGCGGCAGCACGGTTTCGGACTCGCGGCCGGCGAATAGAGCACAGACCAGCGCGGCGCCGGCGATGGCGAGGCAGGCGCCGTAAACCACTCGCCCGGCCCCCGTGCGCCGCGAGACTGCCACCGCCGCGGCGGCCACCAGCAGAAATGTGGCCACGCACAGCAGAATCAGCAGGACCATTGGGCCAATGTGAACATCTGACGGCGACGTTGGACCCTTGCCATCGATATCTCAATGCCCGCGCCCGTCACATCGGCGGCGCCACCCCATCCTTGCCGACCGCGACGAACGCGGCCTTCAGCGAGCCGTCGTCGTTGTGCAGCGCCACCACAAACACAGGGACGCCGGGCTTGAGGTCCGCGCGCTCGGCCGGCGCCGGCGTTACCACCGGGGTTCCCGGCGGCACCGTGACTTTGACGCTGCCGCCCTTGTAAGACAGCGTCAGTTCGCGGCCGGAGTTGCTTTGCACCGCCGCATCGACATTGGCGTTGGTCATCGACGTGCCGGGCGCCAGATCCCAGTCGTAATGCCCCTCCCCGGTGCCGCGCCCGGCCTCCGGGAACACCAGCACCTCCAGCGCCTCCAACGTGCCGTCGTCGTTCGGCTTGGCGGCGGTGCCGATGAAGCTGCCGGGCTTGATGTCCGCAATCTCGATTTTTTTCAGCGACGCGAGGCCGAATTTCTCCGGCAGCGCAATGCTCACCTTCGGGCCTTCTCGGGTGGCGACGACGAGCGTTTGCGCGCTCACGCTGTCGATGGTGCCCCGAATATGGCTCGGCGGCGTGTCCGCCCGCGCGGCCGTGATCATCAGCCCGGCGGCGAGACCGGCAAGGAGAAGGCGGAGTTTCATCGCGAGGGTGCCTTTCGATTTGGACATCAGGACATGGGCACGCAGCGCGTTCTTCACAGCCACCTCTCTCCTTTCTAACCCATCACTTGCTCCCACTGCCGCGACTTCGCCGATGCCAGCACCGCGTCCGTCACCAGATCGGTCGCCCGTGCCTCGCGGAATGTCGGCGCGGCCGGGGTGTCGCTGTCCAGCGAACCGAGAAAGTCGGCAACCTGATGTGTGAACGAATGCTCGTAGCCGATCTGCAAGCCCGGCACCCACCAATTTTTCATGTATGGATGGTCGCCGTCGGTGATGTGGATGGAGCGCCAGCCGCGCGAAATGCCGGCGTCGCCATGATCGAACAACTGCAAGCGGTGCAGATCGTGCAGGTCCCAGAACACCGATGCATTCTGCCCGTTCAGTTCCAGCGTGTACAGCGCCTTGTGCCCGCGCGCGTATCGCGTCGCCTCGAACGTCGCAAGCGACCCGTTGGCGAAACGGGCCAGGAACAGGCTGGCATCGTCGATCGTCACCGGCTGCACCTCGCCGGTCAGTTGATGCTTGCGCTCCTTGATGAACGTCTCCGTCACCGCCGTCACTTCCGCAATCGGGCCGTTCAGCCACATCGCGGTGTCGATGCAGTGCGCGAGCAGATCGCCGGTGACGCCACTGCCGGCCACACTCGCATCCAGCCGCCACAATCCGGTGCCGCCCTGCGGCAGATCGGTGGACATCGTCCAGTCTTGCAGGAACTTTGCGCGATAATGGAAGATGCGTCCGAACTTGCCTTCATCGACCCACTGCTTGGCCAGCGTCACCGCCGGCACGCGGCGATAGTTGTACCAGACCATGTTGCGCACGCCGGCCCGTTCGACGGCCTCGGTCATCGCCAGAGATTCTTTGGCCGTGCGGCCGAGCGGCTTTTCGCACATCACCATCTTGCCGGCCTCCGCCGCCGCGATGGCGATGTCGTGGTGCATGTCGTTGGGTGCCGCGATGTCGATAATGTCGATGTCGGGCCGCGCCACCAATTTGCGCCAATCGGTCTCGACGGAGTCGTAACCCCACTGATCGGCAAACGCCTGCACGGCACTGGCATTGCGCGCGCACGCGGCCTTCAGCACGGGCCGGTACGGCAGATCGAAAAACTGGCCGACCTGCTTGAACGCATTGCTGTGCGCCCGGCCCATGAAGCTGTAGCCGACCATGCCGATGTTCAGTGGCTTTTTGGTGATCATTCGTTTTTCCCCGGTTGGTTCTGCGTCGTCATGCCTGCGAAGGCTGGCATCCATCGCGCCACGTCCGCAATTTCGGAGCGTAAACGTGGACCCCCGCATTCGCGGGGGTGACGTTGGTCAAGTTTGGTCGGTTTCGGACGTACCAACTAGATCCGGATACATGTCGCGCCAGCGCGGATTTCCCTGTTCGATAAGCCTTTTCTTCCACACTCGCTCCCACTTCTTGATTCGCTTCTCGCGCAGGATTGCGTCGGGCATCGTCGCGTGGAGTTCGTAGTACACGAGCAGCTTCACACCGTAGTCGCTCGTAAACCCCTCGATCGCGTCGTTCTTGTGCTGCCACACGCGCTGAACCAAGTCGCTGGTCACGCCGACATAGAGCGTGCCGTCCCGTTTGCTGGCCAGAATATATACGCAGGGCGTCCGATCCCGTGCCATATGCCTGCCGACCGCTAAAATGCCCAACCCAACCAGTCATGCCCGCGAAGGCGGGCATCCATCGTGCCGCGCACACATTTCGGGACGCAGGTGAGAACGGCATCACCCCCGCCACCCATGCGCATCCCGCACCGCGATCATCGCCGCCAGAATGCTGTTCCATGTTTTTGCCAGCAGCATCGTTTCGTTGGAGAACATGCAGCCGTCCCAACAGATGTGCTGAAACGCGTGCGTCAATTCGCCATCCGCGCCGCGCAGCCAGTAGCCGGCGTCGTGGGCGATATCCAGCTTGCCGTTCGGATCGTCCGGCAGGCAGTGGCGGCCGGTTTTGTCGTGGCTGCCCATGCCCTTCACCGTCGCGTCGTTCTGCGCCACATGGAAATCGAACGTCCACGGCCGCAGCGCGTCCGTCATCGTCTTCAGCGCGGCTTCCTTTCCCGCTTTGTCCCACGCGAAATTGTCAGGGACGATGCGGTCCTCCGGCGCGTTGTAGCCCAGCGTGTACAGCAGCGTGTGCGCCATGTCGGCCTGGAAGCCGACGGTGTTCGGCCGATCCGTCGCCTCCAGCAGATCCAGCATGTGCTTCCAGCCATGCATCCCGCCCCAGCAGATTTCGCCCTCCGCAGCCAGCTTCTCGCCATAGTCCTCGGCGACATCGGCCGCTTCGCGCCACGTCTTGGCGATAAGCTTTGTGTTCGCCACCGGATCCTGCGCCCACGCGTCCACCCCCGCTGCGCTGTCGATCCGGATGACGCCGTACGGCCGCACGCCGAGGTCGCGCAGCTTGCCGGCGATTCGACAGGCTTTGCCGACCATTTCGACGAATTTCGCCCGCTCCTCGGCGCTGCCCATGGCGGAGCCGCCCCCCACCGGCGGCCACACCGGCGCCACCACCGAGCCGATCACGAGGTTCCGCGCGCGCACCTTGTCGGCCAGGATTTTCAAATCGTCGTCGGTGGCGTCGATGCTGGTGTGCGGGTCGGCGGCAAAAATATCGACGCCTTCGAATCTCTGGCCGTCCACCTCGGCCGCCGCCGTCAGGTCCAGCATCGCGTCCAGGCTGATCGGCGGCTCGGAATCCGCCCCTTTGCCGACCAGTCCCGGCCACATCGCATTGTGCAGTTTGGGGAAGTTGTTGCGCGCCATTGTCCGTTACTCCCATCGCCTTTGTTGGCGCCAGTAGAGCGCCGGGAGCGGCACGGTTCAAGCCGGCGCTATCTCGGCGAGACGGGGATCGCCACCTCGTTGCGGCGCAGCGGCGGCAAGGTCCAGGGCGGGTCGTAGAACCACGCCACCGGTGCGCCCGCCGGGCGCCACGCACTGTTCTCCAGCCCGCGCACCAGGTCCGCCGTGTGCGCCGCCACGGCCTGCGCGCCGATGGAGCCGGAAAACCGCAGCACGGCGAACATCTCCGGCGGGACCGGCACCAGCATCACGGCCGGGTCGTTGGGTTTCGGCAGCGTCTGCATCGTGAAACTGGCCGGCATGAAGAAGCGGATGCGCCACCGGCCGGATGCATCCTGCGTCTGCGACACCGGCGCCGTCATCGCGATCTTGGCGCCCGCCGACTCCTGCGCCACCGGCGCCGTCATGGCGATTTTCGTGCCGCCTTGGTTGTCGCCGAAAATGTAGCCGGCGAGCCGGCGGAACCCGGCGCTGCGCGTCCCCTCCTCGTCGCCGTCCACCACAGTCTCGGCAGCGATGCGCGGGCCGTATTGCCGTATCTCGGCCCAGCCGGCTTCGGCCACGATCTTATACGCAGGCTCCTCCGCCTGCCGCGCACCCACCGCCGAGCAGGCGAACAGGGCGAGGCCGGAGGCAATGGCGGCGAGCTTGGCCAACACCGCGCTGCTCACGGCCCGAGGCCGACGAAGATCGAGCGGTCCTTCTGCACGTACGGCCCCTCCCACATATTCCAGGCGCTGTGACTGACCATGGGGTCGTACTGCGCCGGCACCAGCGCCACCCCGCACGAAATTCGGAGCCGGCGGCCGGAAACGAAAGCCGCTGCTCAGAAATCGGGAGCGACGGTTTCGCACACAAAAAACCCCGCCACCCCCAAATTTCCGCTTGCCCACCATACGTCACGCATACTAACATGTTGCCGTGAACAACACCCCCACCCTGTCCTCGGTAGATCGCCTCAGCGCCGCCCTCATGGCGTTCCTGGAGGCGTTCGCGGCACGGGCCGGGTGGTGGTTCCCCAAAT
>CAJCJG010000277.1 GCA_903970625.1 Solirubrobacterales bacterium 70-9
CCGCCGGTCGCCGCACGGGCATCGAGGTGGCGCGCCTGCTCGCGCGCGTCCTCGGCATCGACGGTGGCGAAGGCGTGCAGGCTGGGGTCGAGGCGCTCGATCTGGGCCAGGGCAGCTTCGGTGGCGGCGGCGGCAAGTCCGGTCATATGCCTATCTCCGGGTCGGGCGGGCACCACCATGCATGGGCCGCGCCAGCAGCGCCACGCCGATGGCGGCCGATAGCAGGGAAGCGAAAAACACCGCCGCCCGTACCTCGGCCCCGCGCGCGCCGCCGGGAAAGGCCAAGGCGCCGATGAACAGGCTCATGGTGAAGCCGATGCCGCACAGGGACGCCGCCCCCCACAGCAGCCGCCACGTCAATTGCGCCGGCAACCGCACGAGTCCCGAACGCACGCCCACCCAGGTCGCGCCGGCCACGCCGAGCGGCTTGCCGACCACGAGGCCCAGCACGATTCCGACGACGACCGGGTCGCTGGCGAGGGTGCGCAGCGACACATCGGCGAAGCGCAGGCCGGCATTCGCCAGACCGAACAGCGGCAGCACCAGCCAGGAGACCCAGAACACCAGTTCATGCTCCAGGCTGCGGGCGGGGCTCCGCTCCTCGATGGTGCGGTTGGGGATGGTGAAGGCGACGGCCACGCCCGCGAGCGTGGGATGGATGCCGGAGCGGGCCAGCGCCGCCCAGATCAGCACAAAGCCGACGAGGTAGGGGCCGAGAGTGCGGACGCCGGCGCGGTTCAAAGCGAACAGGCCCATCCAGGCGAACCCGGCCGCCAGCAGGGCGGCGACGTTCAGGCTCTCGGTGTAGGCGACCGCGATGACCGCAATGGCACCGATGTCGTCGATGATGGCCAGCGCCGTCAAAAACACCGCCATGCCGACCGGCATCCGCTTGCCGAGCAGCCGGAGGGCCGCGAGCGAGAAGGCGATGTCGGTGGCGACCGGGATCGCCCAGCCGCGCAGCGCCGCGCGGTCGCCGTACGAGCAGGCGAGGTAGATCGCGGCCGGCAGCAGCATGCCGCCCAGCGCGGCGACGGCGGGCGCTGCGGCGCGGGGGAGGGAGGCGAGTTGGCCCTCGCTCAGTTCATGGCGGATTTCCAGGCCGACCAGCAGAAAGAACACCGCCATCAGGCCGTCGTTGACCCAGCCCACCAGCGGCAGCACGAACGCGGAATTGCCGGCGCTGACGCCGAACGGGGTTTGCAGCAGGTGCGCCCAGGCGGGGCCGGCGGGGGAGTTGGCGAGCGCGAGGGCGGCGATGGCGGCCACCAGCAGCACCGGCCCGCCGGACGCGCCGCGCAGCGCCGCCAGGATGCGTGCGACAACGCGCGGACGCGGTGCGTCGAGCACGGGCATCGGAACTCCCGATCGCTTGGGTGCGAAAGTCTTACCTACAATCGCGGCCCAAGCTGCTCAAGCGAAACCGGCCAAAGAGCGGGGACAATGTTTCTAATTACGAAATAGCAACATTAAGGACGCACCAAGGTGCGGGCTTGAAATGGGCCGTTTTTTGGCGGGGTGGGGAGTGGCTGCTACGCGGACGCGACGGTGTCGCACGCCGACCGGAGCCGCGGCGGTTTTGGCGGGTGAGCCGCGGCGGACTGAGCCTTCGGAGCCGGGGCATAGGGATTTCTTGCCCCCCGGTTTTCGACGGCTTGGCTGCAATCCGCGCGATGCGAGTGCGGCGACCGCCGCGATGGCGGGCCGGTTTTGGCTCGGTCCCTTGGACCGGCTGGGGAGCGCGCTCGGCGGCGGCGGCGGCTTGGCGCTCGGCGACGGCCGCGACGAGGAGGGACAACGCTTCGACGCAGCCCCAAACTTCCTTCTCCAGCATCGCGACCAGCCATCGGGGCGCGAGCCAGCCGGCCCGTGCCGCGATGGCATGGATCAGACCGATGAGGGCGACGCCGAAGCGCTCCGCCGGGGGAAAGATTGGGATGTTGTTCACGCTGTGTTCTTAGTCTGAACGGCAGGGGCTGGGCAAGTGAAAAATGGCACGACCCGGTGCCGCTAGTCGGTTAGCGACGCGCCCATCCGGTCCATGAGAAAGCCAGTGCCGTGCTCACGCGACCCTTTGTCCTCGTAGCCATCGAGGAAGACGCCCTGTTCGGTGACGACGAGGCGGGTGCCGGTGCCGTCCGGCAGATATTCGATGGTGGCGAGCGAGACGGAGATGCGGCGGTCGTCCATGTGCATGACGTAGCTGTAGACGATCCGCCGGTCGGGCACGATGTCGAGGTAGTGGGCGTCGAACGCCGTCACGAGGCCACTTTTCCAGCGGCCGACGGCGCGCTCGTGGCCGCCTTCACGGAAGTCGCAAAAACGTTCGAGCGGCGTCCAATCGCCACCGCCGCCGAACCAGCGTGCCTTCAGCGCCGGGTCCGCCCAGGCAGCGAACACGCGGGCGGGACGAACCGGGTAGGTGCGTTCGAGGGTGAAGCTGGAATGGACGGCCGTGGCTTCGGTCATTTTTGTTCTCCTTGGGGTTTCTCCGGTTCGGCGAGCAGACCGCCGAGGCGGTCGAGACGGCGTTCCCACATGGCGCGCCGCTCGGCGATCCAGTGTTCGGCCGCGCGCAGGCGGGCAGGTTCGATATGGCAAGTGCGGATGCGGCCGGACTTTTCGGAGCGGACGAGGCCGCTGGCTTCCAGCACGCGCAAATGTTGGAGCACGGCCGGCAGCGACATGGCAAACGGGGCGGCAAGCGCGCTGACCGTGGCCGGGCCGAGGGTCAGGCGTTCCACCATCGCCCGGCGGGCCGGGTCGCCAAGGGCCTGGAACACCACGTCCAGAGGCTGTTGGTTAAGCATTCACTTAAGTATCTCGGCGCGCCTGACGCCGCAACCGAAAAGCGTTCGGTCAGCCCACGCCGGTCGGGCGTTCGATCAGCAGCAGGCGGCGGCGGAAGGAGATCAGGACGTGATGCTGGCGCAGCCAGTCCAGGCCCAGCAGCATGTCCGCCTCGTGCAGATTGCGGTCGAGCACGGAGAGTTTGGGCGCGTCGTACCGCTCCCCGGCTATTTCCAGCGTGCGGAACATGTGGACCGCGCGGTGGAAATTGACGCCGGCGGCGCCAAAACCCTCGCCGTTCATCTCGTGGTCCAGCGTCGCGGCCGGGACCCCGAGGCGCAGCGCGGCTTGCAGGTCGATCACGGACGCGCTGGCGCCGGTGTCGAGCAGGGCGCGCACATCCTGCCCGTCCACCTTGACGGTCAGCACCAGTCGGCCACTGCCCCAAATCATGTCCAGCGGCACCTTGATGGCCGATGCCTGCCAGGCGGGCGGCGCGTCGGTGCAGCGATCCGGGTCGTAGAGGACGGCCTTGCCGTTCGCGACATCGAGGTCGATATCGAAATGGCCGAGCAGGTCGGCGCCGACCAGCGCGCCGGTCGGTTCGTCGCCGGCCGAATCGATGGGCAGTGCGACGACGGCGTAGTGGTTGTATCCCGGATCGAACCCTGCCAGTTCGAACCGATCCACCAGCGCGTCGTTCTGCGGGGTTCCCTCACCGCCGACACCGGTCATCAGCGAACTGTTGCGGTCGTCGCCGAGCAGGCCCAGGCGGGTGACAAGCCGTTCGGTGACGGCGGAGGTCTGCGCGCCGGTGTCGTAGATCCCCAGCACCTTCGTGCCGTTGACCGAGACCGGGCCGAGCAGAAGGTGTTGCCGATCTTGCAGCGCGATGTCGGTGCGGCAGACGGTCTTGTCGCTCCCGGCGCAGGCGGCGAGCGCCAGGGGAGCGAGGAGGACCCAGGCGACGGTGGCGCGGCGGAGCATGGGCAACCTTGTCTCGGCGTGCGCAAAGCGTAACCGACCGGGCGACGGCGGGTAAGGGGGACTTTTTCCGCGCGGCTGGCGTGCGAACGAGTCCAGGCAGCGGGCCAAACAGCACGGCGAGATACCGCATTGCGGGGCCACACCATACGCCCCATCTACAATCGACAGTGCTGCCGGAACTTATCCGTGACTACGGCGGGATCGTAGATATATTCCGAGTTGATTCCGGCGTTTCGCGTTTTTTTTGGGAACTTCTGTCGCGTAGCCCGAATTTGTCGTATTGCGAGGCCAGCATACGGCGGCAGATGGATCCCCCCCGCGTCTCCCCGAACATTCCCGAAAGTTGCCGCCATGAATATCGCCACCTGGCTGTTCACCTGGTTCAAAGGCCGCCTCGTCGGCACCGATGCCGTTGGCAACCGCTATTTCATTGAGCGCGAGCCACACGCGCGCGGCACGAAGCCGCGCCGCTGGGTGCTGTATCCCGGCGCCGCCAACGCCGCCTCGGTGCCGGATGGCTGGCAGGCGTGGCTGCGGCACGGCAGCACTGTGGCGCTGACCGACTCCAAGCCTTGACCCGGTTTACGCTCGTCCGCCACAGCGGCTACGCGGTCGGCGGCGACCCGGCGTTCGAGGACGCGGTGGAGCTGGTCGAAGTGACGGAAAACCAAACTTATCATGTCCGCGCCGCCGGCGGCTTGCTGCTGGCGACGCTGGCCGAGGCGCAGGCGGCCGAGCGGGCCGCCAATTTTCCGGCGGGCACGACGCCGGACCGGCCGCACGCGGCGGGCCATTTTTCCAGCGTGCGCGTGGGCCGCGCCGAGATCTACGTCCCGCGCGACGCGGCGGCCACGCAGTAGGCTCTTCCGGCATGGGTACGGGCGCCTTATTTGGCGAATAGTCCCGTGACGGAGCCGCACGATGAATTCCATTGCCGACATCTCGCCAGAGCGGTTCGCCGTCGGGCAATCGGTGCCCCGCAGCGAAGATCCGGCGCTGCTGCGCGGCGAGGGCCGCTACACCGACGATTTGAACCTGCCGGGGCAGGTGTTCGGCGTGGTGGTGCGCAGCCGGATCGCGCATGGCGTGCTGCGCGGCGTGCAGACCGAGGCGGCGCTCGCGATGCCGGGCGTGCTGGCGGTGCTGACCGGGGCCATGCTTGAGGCCGCCGGCCTGGGCCCGATGCCGATTACCGTGTTCGGCGAGAACCGCGACAAATCGCCGTATCCGCGCCCGCGCCAGATGGCGCTGGCCACGGATCGGGTGCGCTACGTGGGCGACCCGGTGGCGTTCGTGGTGGCCGAGACGGTGACGCAGGCCAAGGACGCGGCGGAGGCGGTTTTGCTCGATATCGACGAACTGCCTTCCGTGACCGACGCGCGGGCCGCCGACGCGCCGGGTGCGGCGCAACTGTACGATGAGGCGCCGGGCAATTTGTTGCTGGACTGGCATTTCGGCGACACGGACGCCGTTTCGGCCGCGTTCGCGCGGGCAGCGCACGTCACCCGCCTGGATATTCGCAACACGCGCATCGTGGTCTGCCAGATGGAGCCGCGCGCGGCTTTGGCCGAGTGGGACGACGAGGACGGGCGCTACGTGCTGCGCGTCGGCTGCCAGGGCGTGTTCAACATGCGCAACCTGCTGTCCGGCCCGCTCGCCGTACCGACCGACCGGATTCGCGTGCTGACGGGGCATGTCGGCGGCTCGTTCGGCATGAAGTTCACCTGCTACCCGGAATATGTCTGCGCGCTGCATGCCGCCAAGGTGCTGGGGCGGCCGGTGAAATGGACCGACGAGCGGACCGATGGGTTTTTGTCCGACAGCCACGGGCGCGACCACGACATCACCGCCGAACTGGCGCTGGACGCGGAGGGGAATTTCCTGGCGGTGCGCGTGACCGGCTACGCCAATGTGGGCGCGCGCCTGTCCAACGCGCTGACATTGCCGGGGACGATGAACGTGGCCCGCAACATCGTCGGTGCCTATCGCACACCGCTCGTCGAGGCGTCCGTGCGCTGCCTGTTCACCAACACGACGCCTGTCGGCGCGTATCGCGGCGCCGGGCGGCCGGAGGGGAATTACTACATCGAGCGGCTGATCGAGACGGCGGCGCGGGAGATGGGACTCTCGGCCGTCGAGTTGCGGCGGCGCAACCACATTCGGCCGGAGCAGTTGCCGTACACGAGCCCGGCGGGCGCCGTGTTCGACAGCGGCGATTTCCCGGCGCTGCTGGACCATACGCTGGCGTTGGCCGACTGGGACGGCTACGCCGCGCGGCAGGCCGAGAGTGCGGCGCGCGGCAAAGTGCGGGGGCGCGGCATCGGGCAATTTTTGGAGATGACGGCGCCGGCCTCGCCGGAGCACGGCGGCGTGCGGTTCGAGGCGGATGGGACGGTGAGCATCGTCACCGGCACGCTGGATTACGGGCAGGGGCACGCCGGCACGTTCGCGCAGGTGCTGGCGGCGTCGCTGGGGGTGCCGTTCGGGGCGATCCGCCTGGTGCAGGGCGACAGCGACCAGTTGCTGGCCGGCGGCGGTACCGGCGGCTCTCGCAGCATCATGCAGAGCGGGGCGGCGATTTTGGCGGCGTCCGACGCCGTGATCGAGAATGGCAAGCGGATTGCCGCGCATCTGCTGGAGGCGGCGGAAGCGGACATCGGCTTCGAGGCGGGGCGGTTTTCGATCGTCGGCACCGACCGGGGCATCGGCATCATGGAATTGGCGGCACGGCTGCGCGCGGGGGTGGTGTTGCCGGAGGGGGTGCCGGCCTCGCTGGATGCGTCGCTGGTCAATGCCGGCGTGGCCGCCGCCTTCCCGAACGGGTGCCATGTGGCGGAAGTGGAACTGGACCCGGAGACGGGGGTGATCGGCGTGGTGCGCTACACGATGGTCAACGATTTCGGGATAGAAGTGAACCCGATGGTCGTGGCCGGGCAGGCGCATGGCGGCGTGGTGCAGGGCATCGGGCAGGCGCTGGGCGAGGCGATGTTTTACGACGAGAACGGGCAATTGGTGTCCGGCAGTTTCATGGATTACGCGGTGCCGCGCGCCAAGGACGCGCCGAGCTTCGTCATCGCGAGCCACCCGACGCCGGCGCTGACCAATCCGTTGGGGGTGAAAGGCTGCGGCGAGGCGGGCTGCGCGGGCAGCCTGCCGGCGGTGATGAACGCTGTGGTGGACGCGATGAGCCGGTACGGCATCGCCCATTTCAACATGCCGGCGACGCCGGAGCGGGTGTGGGCGGCGATTTCGGCGAGTTGACGCCGGCCTGCGCCGGGCGGCAAATCGGGGCCGATGCGGGAAAGGGTCGGGTGAATGCGGAGCCACGCGCGCGCGGTTGTGATCGGGGGCGGCGTGGTGGGGGCGAGCGTGCTGTATCACCTCGCCCGCATCGGCTGGACCGATGCGGTGCTGCTGGAAAAGAGCGAACTGACGGCCGGCAGCACATGGCACGCGGCCGGCGGGATGCACACGTTCAACGGCGACGCCAATATTTCGCGGCTGCAAAAATATACTATCGACCTGTATCGCGAGATCGAGCAGCTCTCTGGCCAGTCTTGCGGGTTGCATCCGAATGGCGGGCTGATGCTGGCCTCCACGCAAGGGGAGATGGACAGCCTGTATCTGATCGCGTCCCGCGCCAAATATCTGGGGATGGAGACGGCGATCATTTCCGTTGCTGAGGCGGTGCGGATGAATCCGCTGATCGACCCGCAGTATTTTGTCGGCGCGCTGTGGCGGGCGGATGGCGGGCACTGCGATCCGTCCGGCACGACGCACGCCTATGCGAAGTCGGCGCGGGCGCTGGGGGCGGAGATCAATCGGTTTACGCGCGTGGTGGAATTGAATCAGCGCGCGGATTCGACGTGGGATGTCGTGACCGACGCGGGAAAAATTCATGCCGAGCATGTGGTGAATTGCGCGGGACTTTGGGCGCGCGAGATCGGGCGCATGGTGGGCATCGAACTGCCGGTGCTGGCGATGTCGCACCATTATCTGCTGACCGAGCCGTTGCCGGAACTGGAAGGGCTGGACAAGGAGATCGTCAACACGACCGACTATTCCGGCGAAATCTACATGCGCCAGGAACGCAACGGCGCGCTGATCGGGACGTACGAGGCGAACCCCGTTGCGTGGGCGCCGGACACGACGCCCGACGATTTTTCCATGCAGTTGTTGCCGGAAGAACTGGAGCGGCTGGCGCCTTCGTTCGAAGTCGGGTTTCGGCATTTCCCGGCGCTGGGGCGGGCGGGAATCAAGAAAGCGATCAACGGGCCGTTCACGTTCGCGCCGGACGGCAATCCGCTGGTCGGGCCGGTGCCCGGCTTGCGCAATTACTGGACGGCGTGCGCGGTGATGGCGGGGTTCAGCCAGGGCGGCGGCATTGGGCTCGCGCTATCGCAGTGGATGGCGCACGGCGATCCGGGGCAGGACGTGCTGGCGATGGATGTGGCGCGCTACGGCGCGTTCGCGACGCCGCGCTACACGTCCGCCAAAGTGCATGAGAATTACACCCGGCGGTTTCGGCTGGCATATCCGAACGAGGAATTGCCGGCGGCGCGTCCGTTCCGTCGCACGCCCGTTTACGACCGGCTGGTGGCGGCCGGCGCGGTGATGGGCGCGGCCTACGGGTTGGAGAGTGCGCTGTGGTTCGCGCCGCCGGGTGTGGCGCGGGCGGAGACGCCAAGTTATCGCCGCAGTGAGGCTTTTTCCCACGTGCGGGCGGAGTGCCATGCGGTACGAAGTGCCGTCGGGATCTACGAGACCTCGAACTACGGCAAATACGAAGTCACCGGGCGCGGGGCGCTGGCGTGGCTGGATCGCGTGTTTGCGTCAAAGATTCCGAAGCCAGGGCGGATGGCGCTGGCGCCGATGCTGAATGCGGCGGGGCGGATCGTCGGCGATCTGTCGATAGCGGCTTTGACCGC
The DNA here is from genome assembly GCA_903970625.1 of Solirubrobacterales bacterium 70-9. GTDB lineage: Bacteria > Pseudomonadota > Alphaproteobacteria > Acetobacterales > Acetobacteraceae > CAJCJG01. The sequence continues at coordinate 8,706 of CAJCJG010000277.1, forward strand.
CGACAGATTTTTGATTGTGGGGTCGGGGTTTGCCGAGGCGTTCCATATGCGCTGGTTCGCGGATGCCGAGCCGCCAAGCGACGTTTTTGTGCGGGCGGCGTCTTCGACGTTGGCGGGATTTTCCATTGCCGGGCCGCGCGCGCGGGACTTGCTGCGGCGGCTGACGCGGACCGATGTGTCTGCCGCTGCGTTCCGGTTTTTCGATGTGCGGGAGGTCGCCGTGGGTATGTCGCCGGCGATCTTGTCGCGGTCGGGGTTCACCGGCGAGCTGGGCTATGAGGTTTGGGTGACGCCGGATTTTCTGCTGCAACTGCATGACGATTTGCTGGAGGCCGGGCGCGATCTGGGGCTGGTGCATTTCGGCGGGCGGGCGCTGAGTTCGCTGCGGCTGGAGAAAGGCTACGGCAGCTTCCAGAAGGATTTTAGGCCGGACTATACGCCGGGCGAGACGGGGCTGGTGCAGTTCGTCGATTTCACCAAGGAAGAATTCGCCGGGCGCGAGGCGGCGCTGGCCGAGCAGGCGCGCGGGCCGAAGCGGCGTTTTGTCATCTTCGAAGTGGATGCGGGCGACGCCGACGTCGTCGGCTACGAATCCGTGCTGCATAACGGCAAGCCGGTCGGCTACGTCACGTCCGGCGCGTACGGGCACTGGGTCGGCAAGAGCCTTGCGGCAGGCTACGTGCCGACGGCGCTGGCCAACGATGGCGCGCGGTTCGAGATCGACATTTTGGGGCGCGCGTGTGCCGCGGTTGTGCGGCGGCAGCCGCTGCACGATCCGGCGGGCGCGCGGCTGCGCGGATGACCGAGGCCGAGACCACACCCCGCCAGCGCGAGCGGGCGCGGCGTTCTACCGCTTTTGCGTTGCCGGAGCGGCTGCCGGCGCGGATCGAAAATCCGTTTGCGCCGGTCGATCTGTTTGCAGCCGGCGATGTCGAGCGGATCGTCGATGCGGCCTACACGATTCTGGAACGGGCGGGCGTTGAGATCCTGAGTGCTACGGCACGCGAGCATTATCGGCAGGCCGGCGCGGAGGTGAACGAGGAGACCGGGCTTGTGCGCCTGCCGCGAGTGCTTGTGCGGGCCGCGTGCGCGACGGTGCCCGAAAAATTCGTGTTGCACGCGCGCAATCCGGAGCGTGATTTGCATGTCGGCGGGAACGTGGTCAATTTCGGGCCCGTGAACGGCGCGCCGAACGTCACCGACCTGGAGCGCGGGCGTCGCTATGGCGACATCGCGGCATTTCGCGACCTGCTCAAAATCATGCACGCGCTCGGCGTGCTGCACTGGCAGGGCGGTGTGGTGTTGGAGCCGGTGGATTTGCCGGTGGCGACGCGGCATCTGGATATGTACGAGGCGCACATTGCGTGTTCCGACATCGTGTGGGCGGCGCGCGGTGTGGGCGGCGTGCAGGCGCGCGATGCGATTGCGCTGAGCGCCATCGAGCACGGCACGACGCCGGAGGGACTCTCCGCGCGCCCGACTTTGCTGACCGTGACCAACGTGAACTCGCCGCGCCGCGTGGACAGCGAAATTCTCGACGGCATCATGGCGATGGTGGCCGCCGGCCAGTGCGTGTGCGTGACGCCGTTTACGCTGATGGGCGCGATGGCGCCGGTGACACTGCCGGGCGCGCTGGCGCAGCAGACGGCGGAGGCGCTGGCGGTGATCGCGCTGGTGCAACTCATTCGTCCTGGCACGCCGAGCGTGATCGGCGGCTTTACCAGCAACGTCGATATGCGCACCGGCTCGCCCGCGTTCGGCACGCCCGAGTACGTGCTGGCCACCCTCGGCGGCGCGCAGATTGCGCGATACTTGCGCATTCCGTATCGCAGCAGTGCCGTCAATGCGTCACCGGCCGCGGACGCGCAGGCGACGTGGGAGACGGGCTTTTCGCTGTGGGCGTCGATCATGTCGCACAGCCATCTGATCAATCATGCATGCGGCTGGCTGGAGGGCGGTCTGTCCGCGTCGTTCGAGAAGGCGGCCATCGACGCGGAGATGCTGCGCAGTTGGGCGGTGATCCTCCACCGCACAAGCTTTTCCGACGCCGACCTCGCGGTGGACGCGATATGCGAGGTGCCGCCGGGCGGCCATTTCTTCGGCAGCCCGCACACGATGGCGCGGTACGAGACGGCGTTCTGGCGACCGATCCTGTCGGACTGGTCCAACTTCGAAAATTGGCGCGATGCGGGCGCGAAGGACGCGACGGTGCGGGCGCACGACTTGTGGAAGAAGGCGCTGGCCGCCTACGAGGCGCCGCCGCTCGATCCCGGTGTGCGTGAGGAAGTGACAGACTACATTGCGCGTCGCCGAACGGCGCTGGCATGATAGCCAATGCGCGCATGTATGCCGTGTCGCCGGACGCGGAGGCGGCGTGGCGCGAGCTGATCCGGCATGTCGCGGACGATGCGGGCGTGGCGCTGGACTACATCGCCTATCCCGCCCCGCAACCGCTGGATGTGTTGTGGCAGCGCCCCGACCTTGGGTGCGTGCAGATGTGCGGGTTTCCGATCGCGCTGCGCATTGCCGACGTTGTGCCGATTGCGGCTATGATTCCGCGTGCCGAGTGGGCGCAGGGGCGCGCGGTGTATCGCTCCGACCTGATCGTGCGTACGGATTCTGCCTTTGCCACGCTGGAAGATACGTTTGGCGGTACGTTCGGGTGGACCGTGTCGCACTCGCATTCCGGCTTCAATGCGCCGCGCCATCACTTGATGCGCCATCGCACGGCGGCGCGGCCGACGCTGTATCGCGAGGTGCGCGGCAATCTGATCACCGCGCGCGCGGTGCTGGACGCGGTGCGCGACGGCAGCATCGACATAGGCCCGCTCGACGGTTTCTGGCACATGCTGATACGGCGCTGGCGGCCGGAGGTTGCGGATGGCGTGCGTGTGTTGGAGAGCACGGAGACGGCGCCGATGCCGGCGTTTGTTGCGACACCTTCGATGCCGGCGGACGATGTTGCAGCCCTGCGCGGGGCGTTTTCGACAGCTTCATCGCGCGCATGGTTTGCACCGTTCCGCGATACGCTGCTGATCGACGGTTTTTCGTCTGTGACGCTCGATAGCTTTGCCGAGACGTTGGCTTGGGACCAGGAAGCGTTGGCGGCTGTGTATCCCGAGCCAGCCTAGCCGATTTCGACGACGAGCTGGTCCGCGTCCAGCCCTTCGGCGCCCTCGGCGACATGCACGGCGGTGACGGTGCCGTCCACCGGGGCATCGTGCGCGACCTCCATCTTCATCACTTCCATGATGAACAGCGTGTCGCCGGCTTTCACCGTGTCGCCGGGTTTGACCAGCACTTTCCACATGTTGCCGGCGGTCTGCGCGCACACCTCGGTTGCCATGGCAATTCCTTCCTTCAGACGATGGAGGCTTCGGTGCAAATGGCCTTCATGGCTCGCACCATCGCCTGCGCTTCGTCCACGCTGATTTGCTTGAAGTTATAGATATCTCCGGGCTTCGACTGGCCGAGTTTCCAGAACGCGGCCGAGGGCACGGTGTAGGGATTGATGAAGCCGCCCATGCTCGGGCCGTCGTTGACCAGAATGATCGGCGTTTGGCCGGCGAGGTTGATGGCGCCGAGCGGATAGCCGTGGTCGATGATGTTGGAGGGTAGGCTGCCGTGTTCGGGCGGTTTGTTGGTGGCCTTTTCGGCGAACGTCCATTCCGGCCCTTCGAGGCGGAAGCCGGTGCGGTTGGATTTTGCGGACAATTTCCAGTCGGCGGACAGGAAGCGCGCCTGCCCGGCTGCATCGATCCAGTCGTCGTTCGGGCCGGCGCAAACCTCGATGTCCCAGCGTTTGTCGGTGCGGATCGGTGGGCGTGCATTTTCTTTGACTTCGCGGCCGGCGACGCCGTGGCCGGTGCCGACGGGAATGACGTGTCCGACTTTCAAGGCGCTGCCTTCGATCCCGCCGACACCGGCTTGATGGAACGTCGAGCGCGAGCCGAGCCATGGTTCCGTGGCGATGCCGCCAGCAATGGCGATGTAGCAGCGCGTGCCCCCGCGCGCGGGACCAAGTACCAGCACCTGTCCGGCAGCGACCGCGACCGAACGCCACAGCGGCACCGGCATGCCATCGAGTTTTGCACCCATGTCGGCGCCGGTCAGCGCGATCACCGCATCGCGCTGAAATTTGAGCGTCGGGCCAATATACTGCGCTTCCAGCCCGGCGGCGCCCGGTTCGTTGCCCACGAGCACGTTGGCGAGCCGGAAGGACCATGAATCCATCGGCCCCGACGGCGGGAATCCCTGGTTCCAGAAGCCGATGCGGCCGGGGAAATCCTGCACCGACGTTTCCAGCCCGGGTTTCAGCACCTCGATCATAACCGGCCTCCCTCGCTCAAAACCGTTTGGTGCGGTCGAGGCTTGCGACCCAGGATTTGTACTGCGCGACGGAGAATTTCTGGTAGCCGACGACGTTGTATTCGTAGGTACCGTCGGCGACCTGCCGCTCCGCATCTTCGAACTCGGCCACGCTCACGGGCACGAATTTTACCCGGTCGCCGGGACGAAACAGGCAGATGCTGTCTTCGAAGACGGGGAAGCGCCGCTTCGGATCCCAGATCGGCACCGGGATGCGGCCGAAGATTTGATAGCCGCCGGGGGTGGCGACCGGATAGATCGCGGTGGACGCACCGCCCATGCCGACGGTGCCCTGCGGTGTCCAGGTGCGGGGCGGATTGTATTTGGGGGCCGTGATGACACTGCGCGGATCGAGCGCCATCATGAACGGCAGCCCGGGCCAAAAGCCGAGGGCGGCGACCCAATATTCCGTGCCGGAATGCACGCGCACCAGTTGCTCCGGCCCGGACAGGCCGTTCAGGCGCGCGACAAACGCGGGATCGTATTCTTTGTCCGGGTTGATTTTGAGCGTGTAGTCTTGGATCGCGGCACGCGTCCAGGGATCGCAATAGACGGTCGGAAAATAGAACAGTCGGCTTGGCAGCTCGATGTCGTCGGATGGGCCGAGGGAGGCGACCAGTCGCAGGAGTTCAGCCTTCAGGTCGGCGAACGAGATGTCTTCAGGCTCGTAGTGTACCAGCAGCGAGGCGAAGCACGGCGCAGTTTCGACGACGCCCTTGATGCGGTGAGCGGCGATGGCGGCGGCGAGACCTTGGGCGAGGAAATTCAACTCCAGGTTCATCTCGTTGCCGAATTCGAGCAGCATGTAGCGGTCGCCGCCGGGCATGGTGCGTGGTTCGTCGTAGATCATTCGTGCCACTCCCTGCTGCGTCGATCTCAGCCGATCAGATCCGCCTTGTAGCTGTCCACGAACGACGTGAGCGTGCGGCCGGCGCGAAACGTCTCATGGTTGATCACCCTGCGCAGGAAAGCAATGTTTGTCGTGATGCCCTCGATCTCGGTCGCCGCGAGCGCCCCCAATAGGCGTGCGATTGCCTCGGGCCGGGTCGGTGCGTGGACGATCAGCTTGGCGATCATCGAGTCGTAGTAGGGAGTCACGCTGTCGCCCTCGCGCACGCCGGTATCCACGCGCACGCCATCGCCTTGCGGCAGCACGAGGCGGGTGATCCGTCCCGGCGACGGCAGGAACATTTTTGCGGGGTTTTCGGCGCAGATGCGGACTTCGATCGCGTGTCCCTGTTGCAGCACATCGTCTTGCGTGATCGCGACATCATCGCCCATCGCGAGGCGCAGTTGCATGGCCACGAGATCCAGGCCGGTGACGAGTTCGGTAACGGGATGCTCCACCTGGATGCGTGTGTTCATCTCAAGAAAGAAGAAGTCGCCGCTGTCGTCGTCGAGCACGAATTCGATTGTGCCGGCACTGCGATACTGCACCTGCCGGGCGAGCGCCAAGGCGGCGCGGGCCATTGCCGCGCGCAATTCTTGGGTCAGCACTGGAGATGGGCTTTCCTCGACGACTTTCTGAAAGCGGCGTTGAATGGAGCATTCGCGCTCGAAACAGTGGATCGCGCGTCGGTCGCCGTAGCCGAACACCTGCATTTCGACGTGACGTGCATTGCGAACATAACGTTCAAGGAACACGGTGCCGTCGCCGAACGAGCGCGCGGCCAAACCTTGCGTGGCTTCGACGGTCTTGCGGAGCTGGTCGAGACTTTCGACAAGTCGCATGCCGATGCCGCCACCGCCGGCGGACGCCTTGACGAGCAGCGGAAAGCCGACATTTTCCGCCGCATCTTCGAGTCCGTCGAGAGTGCCGGGCGCGAATCGGGCGGAGCCGGGCAGCACCGGCACGCCGGCGGCGCTGGCCAGCACGCGCGCGCGTTCCTTGTCGCCCATTTCCTCAATGGTTTTGGGCGCGGGGCCGACCCAGACGAGGCCCGCATCCTCGACCGATTGGGCGAATGCCTCGTTCTCGGCCAGAAATCCGTAGCCGGGGTGGATCGCGTCCGCGCCCGCATCGTGGGCGGCTTGCAGGATCGCCGGGACGCGCAGATAGCTGTCGGCCGGCTTCGGGCCGCCGATTGCGATGGCCGTATCCGCCATCGCGACATGCGCGGCGGTAGCGTCCGCCTCGGAATAGACGGCGATGGTGCGCAGGCCGAGCGATTTGGCGCTTCGCAGCACGCGGCAGGCGATCTCGCCACGGTTGGCGACCAGCAGCGACGCCACTGGGCGCATCAGGCGGCTTCCAGCCACGGCGCCACGGCGGCGCGCACCGCCTGCGTGACTTCGACCGCGTTCGGCGTGTCCGAATGGATGCAGATCGTGTCGCTGCCGACGCGCACATCGACGCCATTGACGGAGGCGGTCAGCCCCTCCTGGATCGCACGAACGCAGCGGGCGGCGGCGTTGGCGGCATCGACGGGCGGATGCTCGCGGGTGATGATCAGGCCGCCCGTGTCGGTGTAGTCGAGGTCGGCGTAGTATTCCGGAACGAAGCGATGGCCGCGCGCGGGATAAACGGTTTGATGCAGCGTGCCGACCATGCCGAACAGCGGCACGCGATAGATGTCGGCGACGTCGCAGACCGCATGCGCGATGTCTTCCATGCGTGCCGCCATGCCGTAGAGCGAGCCGTGGGGTTTGATGTGGTTCAGTTCCATGCCCTCGGCGCGCAGAAAGCCGCATAGGGCGCCGATCTGGTAGATCAGGCAGTTGGCCAACTCCTCGCGAGAAATCTTCATCTCGCGGCGCCCAAAACCCTGTAGGTCGGGCAGGGAGGGATGCGCGCCCACCTTCACGCCGTACTGCTTGGCGAGTTGGACGGTGCGGCGCATATGGTTGAAGTCGGAGGCATGGAATCCGCACGCGACGTTCGCGACCGAGATCAGCGGCATCAACGCTGCGTCGTCGCCGAGGCGGTAGAGGCCGAAACTTTCGCCCATGTCGCAGTTGATCGTGGTCACGTGCGTGCCCCTCTATGCTGCCGCCGCCCGATTGCGAGGTTTGCCGCAGAACGTTGCAAACGATGTCTTGACTGCATCCGGGTCGAGACCCTGGACGATGAACACGATGCGCGAGCGCCGGTCTCCATCGGGCCATGATTGCATGTGTGTCGGAGAATGCACCAGATGTTGCACGCCGTGTACCGCGACCGGCGCCTCGCTGTCCGAAATATCCAGAATGCCCTTCACGCGCAGCACGGCGTCGCCATAACGATTCAACAGCATGGTGAGCCAAAGGCTGAAAGCGGTCCAATCGACCTGATGGTCGAAGACGATGGCAAACGCCTCGACTCCGTCGGTGTGCTCGGCGGTCGTGGGCGTTCGCATCTGTTGGTCGAACCAGTCCTGCGCGGCGGCGTCGCGGCTGCTTCTGTCCGAGAACAGCAGCGTCACCGATGGCGCAATGTCTGACGCCGTGTGTAGCGGCGCCGAAGGATTGATGGCGCGCACACGCCGCGTCAAGGCGGCGATCGTACCAGCCTCCGCCAGGTCCGTCTTGGTCAGCACGATACGATCAGCCACGGCAATCTGCTTGACGCTTTCGGGATGGGCCGCGAGGGTTCGGGCGCCTGTTACGGCATCGACAGTCGTGATCACGTTGGCCATGCGAAAATGATGTCTCAGCACCGGGTCCGCGTGCAGGGTCGTCAGCACAGGGAACGGATCGGCGAGCCCGGTACTTTCGACGATAACGCGCCGGAACGGCGGGATGCTGCCGCGTGCGCGCCGCGAATGCAGATCGCGCAGCGCGTCGGCGAGTTCGCCGCGCACGGTGCAGCACAGGCAGCCGGATTTCAGCAGGACGGTTCGTTCGTCGATCCGCTCCAGCAGGTGATGGTCCAACGCCACTTCGCCGAATTCATTGATCAGAACGGCGGTATCGGCCAGCGCCGGATCGGCCAGCAGCCGTTGTAGCAGGGTCGTCTTGCCTGATCCCAGGAAGCCGGTGATCAGCGTAACGGGCGTGAAATCCGGCGCCGACTCAGTCATGCGCAGCGTCCAGGCGGAGGAGCAGGGTCGGGTCGAGCGGGTCGCAAGTGCGGCCCGAAAGACGCTCCGCGACCGACCATAGGTGCGACAGGTTCTCCACCATCTCGGTTTTGCCGGTGGCGGTGGAAAGAATGAACGAAGTGCCTTGCCAGTCCGAGACTTTCATCTGGTAATGACCAAGAACCCGATTGGCGGCGGCGATGCGGCGCGCACGTTCGCGGCGCCGCTCCAGCGGGTCGGCGGCATACGTGAAGACGCCCGGGCGCGCGGCGGCATCGGTCCAGTGATCGGCACCGCCAAGTACGCCGCACAGGGCGCACATCGTTGAGTCCGCTATGCCTGACGTGGGTGACGGCGAGCGAAATCGTCTGCCATCTCGTTCATCGTCACGAAGCGCACGCCGGGATGTCGGCTAATGTGATGGAACAACCGCTCCAACATCATTAGCACATGCGGGCGGCCGGACACGTCGGGGTGGATCGTGATGGGGAACACCGCATAGTCGTACTCGCGATAGACCCAGTCGAACTGGTCGCGCCACATATCTTCGATATCGCGCGGATTGACGAAGCCGTGGCTGTTCGGGGCTTTCTTAATGAACATCATCGGCGGCAGATCGTCCAGATGCCAGCTTGCCGGAATCTCGATCAGATCGGTCTCCGAACCGCGCTGCAACGGTACCATCCAGTCGCTCGGCTTCTTGGAATAGTCGATCTTGGTCCATGTGTCGCCAACGCGCACGTAGTACGGCTGGAAGTCGTGATGCATCAGCGAATGATCGTACTTGATGCCCTTCTTGAGCAAAAGTTCGTTGGAGACACGGGAAAACTCCCACCATGGCGCAACGTAGCCGGTCGGGCGTTTGCCGGAGAGTTTGGTGACGAGGTCGATGCATTTGTCGAGCACCTCCTCCTCTTGCTCCGGAGTCATCGCGATGGGATTTTCGTGGCTGTAGCCGTGAATGCCGATCTCGTGCCCGGCATCCGCGACAGCTTGCATTTGCGTCGGAAATGTCTCGATGGAATGGCCCGGAATGAACCATGTGGTTTTGATACCGAACCGCTCGAACAATTTCAGCAGGCGCGGCGCGCCCACTTCACCTGCAAACAGGCCGCGCGAGATGTCGTCCGGCGAGTCCTCGCCGCCGTACGAGCCGAGCCAGCCGGCTACAGCGTCCACGTCGATGCCGAAGCCGGACAGGATTTCCTTGGTCATATTTGGAGACTTTCCTTCATGCCACGCGCGGTCACATCACATCGCTGCGAATGACGGGCTCGGCCGTCAGCGCGAGAGATAGCAAATCGTCGTCCGTTCCTGGACCGCCGGATAGGAGGATCGCCGTCGGCAGGCCCACTTCGTCCGTACCAGTCGGGATCGAGATCCCGCACCAGTCGAGGAAGTTGCCAAGCATCGTATTGCGCAGCGTGCGCGAATTGATCTTGCCGAACAACTCGTCATCGGCTTCGAGGTCGGCAATTCTGGGCGCCGTATGGACTACCGTCGGGAAGGCGATCACGGCCCCGCCGACGAACAGCGAAGCGGATTCCGCTATCAGGCGCCGACGCTCCTGCAAGACAGTCACGTAGTCGAAAACTGACATCTTCGCGCCGAGGCGCACGCGCGAGGCAACGCGACGGTCAATTGCGTCGGCATCGGGACCGTCCACGCGTTCACGATGCAGCACGTACGCTTCGGCCGCCGCGATGGCACCGTGGCGCGCGATCAACGCCATGATTTCGTCGAACACGGGCAAGCGCGTCCGTTCCACCACGGCGCCCGCCGCCGCCAATCTGCCGAGCGCCGCTTCAAAATTGTCCGCGACGGGCAATTCCACCTCGTCGAACACGACGTTGCGTGGCACCAGGATGCGCTGGCCGGCCAAGGTACGGGGGCGTGCCGTCGGCACAAGGGCGCCGCGCAGGGCCGCATCGACGATCGCCGCGTCGGCCACGCTATGGGCAAGCACGCCGAGCGTGTCGAGAGTGCGGGACAAAGGAAAGATGCCGTCCATCGGATAGCGTCCGCCGGACGTCTTGTAGCCGACGATACCATTGAAGGCGGCGGGAATCCTGACGGACCCGCCGGTGTCGGAGCCGATCGACACTGGAACCAGACCGCGCGCGACCGCCACCGCCGAGCCGGACGAAGAACCGCCCGGTATCCGCGGCGCGTCGTGACTGTGCGCGTTGTGCGGCGTGCCGAAATGCGGATTGAGGCCGATGCCGGAATAGGCGAATTCGGTCATGTTGACGCGGCCGACGCACACCATGCCCGCATCGCGCAAGCGGGCCACGACCGGCGCATCTTGCAGCGCGGGAGTGGCGCTTTGCAGCGCACGGGAACCTGCGGTGGTCGGCAGTCCAGCGATATCGAACAGATCCTTCCAGGCGACCGGCACGCCATCCAGCGGGCCTCGCGCGCGACCTTCGCGGGCACGATGCGCGGAGGCACGGGCTTCGACCCGCGCGCGTTCCGCTGTCACGGTCGTGAAGATGGCCAGATCTTCGCAGGCGGCGATGTCGGCCAGCGTGCGTTCGGTCAGTGCCTCCGCGTCCATCGCCCCGCCCGCCAGCATCGCCGCAAGTTGCATCGCCGTCATTCTGTTCGCCCTGCTAGTAGCGGCCAACCAACAGCCCGCCATCAACCACCACGATCTGGCCGGTCATGTAGCGGGCCGCGTTGGACGCCAGAAAAAGCACGACATCGGCGATTTCGTCCGGTTCGCCGATGCGGCCCATGGGAATGAACGCGCCGGCAGCTTCGGCACCCACCGGCCCGAGCGAATGGTCCTCCGAAAGCAATTGCGCAGTGCGAATATAGCCAGGGGCGACGCCGTTCACGCGAATGCCGGACTTGGCAAGTTCGACGGCCAGCCCTCGCACCAATCCGACCACGCCGGCCTTGGCCGAGGAGTAATGGACGTGCTCGTCCCAGCCATAGGCAATTCCCATGATCGACGAGAGGCAAACGATGGCTCCGTGTCCGCGCGCGCGCATTCCCGGCACCGCCGGGCGGATGACGCGGACCATGCCTTTGAGGTCCACGTCGAACGTGTGGTCCCATTTGGCGTCGGTCAGTTCGGCTAGCGGCACTTTGTGGGCGATACCGGCGTTGGCGACGATGACGTCGATCGCCCCATGCCGCGCTTCGACATCGCGCACCACCGCCTCCGCCTGCGGTGTGGAGGTGACGTCGAGGGCATGGAATTCCGCCTCTCCGCCGGCCGCGCCGATCTCGGCGACAACGGCCTCGCCTTCGCGCGCCAACACGTCGGTCACAATGACACGATAGCCAGCCCGGCCGAATGCGACCGCCGCCGCTCGGCCAATCCCAATTCCCGCGCCAGTGATCAGGACGGTGGCAGTCATGCGAGGGGTGCCCTTTCGTTCACAGCATCACGTCGCCGGAATTCGGCCCGAGAGTCTGGCCGACGAACAGACTTGCCGCATCCGACGCGAGAAATGCAATGGTCGCGGCCACTTCTTCGGGCTCGCCCATGCGGCCCAGCGGCAACTGTGCTGCCTTGGCACGCCGCCACTCCTCGGACAATGCAGCGGATAGGGGCGTGTTGATGGGGCCGGGTGCCACGCCGTTGACGCGAACGCCCTGTGTGCTGACTTCGCGCGCCAGCGACTTCGTCAGGCCGATGATCGCCGCCTTCGCCGCGCTGTAATGCACCAGTTCCGCGCCGCCGATCTGGCCGAGTTGCGAGGCGACATTGACGATCACGCCAGATCCGCGCGCGAGCATTGCCGGCAAAACGGCGCGGATGCATAGGAACGTGCCGCGCACATGCACGGCAAACATGCGGTCGAAATCAGTCGGTTGCAGATCGACAAAGCGCGCCTGGTGGCCATGGCCGGCGTTGTTCACGAGCAATGTCACCGGGCCGAACGCCGCAACGGCGGCGGCTGCCAGGGCCGAGACGGATGCTTCGTCGGAGACGTCGCCTGCCACGCCGATGGCGCGGCCGCCTGCGGCGGTGATCTCGTCGGCCACAGCCTGGGCCGGCCCCAGTTTCAGGTCGTTGACCGCCACCGCATAGCCGTCGCGGGCCAGATGCAGGGCAGTGGCGCGACCGATTCCCGATGCAGCGCCGGTCACAACGGCAACGCCTGTCGTCATGCAACGTTCCTTTTGCTGGCGAATGAGACGCTACGGAAAACGGATATTGCATGCAAGGCGCGATGCGATGCAGCGTGCGCAGCCCGAATGCCGCCTTGCGGCCGGCTTGGTTGAGGCAATGCCACGGTGCGTCGTTGACAAAGTCCGTTTTCCGGGCGGGCAGCGCGGGGGGATGCGTGAGCGAACGGCGCTACGAAATGATCTACCGGTCGCTGGCGGGGCAGATCGGCGAATTGCCGCCCGGGCTTGTGCTGCTGGAGGGCGCCATCGCTGAGGCGTTCCAGGTTAGCCGCGCGCCGGTCAAGGCGGCGTTGCGCTTGCTGTTCCGCGACGGGTTGGTCCAACGGTTCGAGGGCCGGGGCTACATGGTTCCCGGGCGGCCGGACCCCTTGCGCATTGGCCTGAAGGCGGCCGGGCTACGGACGGCGGCCGACGGGCTGGATGAGGGGCCGCCGCGCCCCGGGTGGGAACGGATTTACCTGCACGCCGAACGCGAAATCGGTGCCGCCATCGTGTTCGGCCGCTTCCGGGTACTGGAGGCCCGGATGGCGATCCACTACGGCGTCAGTCGTACCGTGGTCCGGGACGTTCTTGGCCGCATGCACGAGCGCCGGTTGATTGCCAAGGATGCAAGGTCGCATTGGGTCGCCGGACCGCTGACGGCGGCCGCGTTGCACGAATACTATCAAATTCGCCGTATTCTGGAGCCGGCGGCGCTGATGTTGGCGTCACCGCATCTCGACGCCGATGTATTGGCGGCGATGCGGGCGCGTGTGCAAGCCGTCCACGCCCGGCGGACGCAGCCGAACGCGGACACGATGCTGGCCATCGACGAGGATTTGCACATTAAATGTGTGCAGCGTTGCGGCAATTTGCGGCTGACGGAAATGATCCAGGACAGCCAAGCCGTGCTGATCGCCAATCACACATTTCTGCACTACCTGGGAGTACCGGAGGAGTTGCCGGAGCTGGCGGAACATCGGGTGATTTTCGATTTGTTGCTGCAAGGCAATCCGGAGGCTGCGGCTGCGGCGTTGCGCGCGCATCTGGATCGCTCGCGGGACCGCGCGCTGTCGCGGCTCAAAGTCCTTTCCGTCATCCCGCTGCGGGACTTACCGGACTTTTTGGCGCCGACCGAGCCCTGACAAATCTTACGCCGCCAAGAACTGCGCCCACCGCCGTACCAGATAATTGTGCTCCGGCATGGTGGTGTTCCACACCCCGACATGCGACATGCGCTGCCAATACGCGCCGCCATCTCGCACGGATCCCGCAGAGACTGCTACGCGCCCGTCCGGCCCCAGCAAATCCTCCGACGCCTGTTGGCCAAGATACCAGTATGCCCATTCGGCGCCGGACAGATGCGGCTGCGCGAGGCCGCGCAACGAAATATAGTACCCCTGGCGGGCCATCAGCGCCCCGGCCCAGCCGGACAACCACCAGTTCAAGAATTCATATGCGACATCAAGGGTCTGGCCGTGCAGGTGGCTCGACAGGCCGAGGCAGCCGTGCCACGCGCGATAGCCCTCGCTCGGGTGCGCGTAGCTGAGCTTGAAGCCACCGGCACGCAATTCGCTGACCGTCGGCGACCACATGCTTTCGATGGCGACGCGGCCATCGGCCATCAGGACGCGCGCCTCCTCGGCCGTGTGCCACAGGCCGGCGAAATGCCCGGCGCGCTTCTTGCGGATGAGCAGGCGCATCAGTTCGTCGATTTCGTCGATCGAGAGGCGGCCGACATCGTTGAAACGCGTCAATCCCAAGGCATTGGCGGCCATCGCTGCGTCTGCGAAGCCGATGGTCGGATCCGCGATCAGGGCCACTTTGCCGCGCAGGCGGTCGTCCAGAATCCACCCCCAGCTTTCGGTCGCACCGGCCAGTTCGGGCGGTAGCGCGCTGGGCACGTAGCCGAAACTGTCCACATTATAAACGGTGGGCACGACGCTGACGCGCTCGGTCGGGGTGGCGCCGAGCCGGAGGTCGGCCTGCACATACAGGCTTTCCCGAGGGGTATCGCCGGGGCTGCCGTATTGCGCGCGAGCGGCAATGGCCAGATCTTCGCGAACCAATTGCGACCAGTGTTCCAGCCGCGAAACGCGAATGGGCTGCAATGCGCCGGAGGACCAGACAATGTCGAGATTATGGAACCATTGATCCCACACATCGTAGCTGCTCGGTTGCAATGCGGCGCGGCGCTGCGCGGAGACTCCGTCGAGCGCGATGAACTCCAGGTCGATCCCGAGATCCTTCTCCGCCCGCCGGCGCAGCGGCTCGATCAGCGTAACGGAGGTTCCCAGCACACGGAGCCTGGGCCGCGAGGAGGGCCGCGACGGGGTGCGGTCCGACGCCATTCTTCAGTAGGAGCGTGGCAAGCCGAGAACGTGCTCTGCAAGATACGCCAGAATCAGGTTGGTCGAAATCGGGGCCACCTGATAGAGCCGCGTCTCGCGAAACTTGCGTTCCACGTCGAAGTCCTCGGCAAAGCCAAATCCGCCGTGCGTTTGCAGACATACGTTGGCGGCTTCGTTGGAGGCGTCGGCGGCGAGCATTTTGGCCATGTTGGCTTCGGCGCCGCAATTCTCGCCGGCCTCGAACAAGCGGCACGCCTCGCGCACCATCAATTCGGCGGCCCGCACGTTGGCGTACGCGCGGGCAATCGGGAACTGGATACCCTGGTTCTGGCCGATCGGCCGGCCGAAGACGACGCGATCCCGCGCGTAGGTCGTCGCCTTGTCGATCAGCCATTTGGCGTCGCCCACGCATTCGGCGGCAATCAGAATGCGCTCGGCATTCATTCCCGACAGAATATAGCGCAGACCGCGCCCCTCCTCGCCGATCAGGTTTTCCGATGGAATCCGTGTATTGTCGAAAAAGACTTCGGTGGTGGCGTGGTTCATCATCGTGCGGATCGGTCGGATGGTCAGGCCAACCGCAGTCCGCATGTCGAGAATGAACACGGACAGGCCATCCCCGCGCTTGGCAACCTGTTCGGGCGGGGTGGTGCGGGCCAGCAGCAGCATCAGGTCCGAATGTTCGGCACGGCTGGTCCAGACTTTCTGGCCATTCACAACATACGAATCCCCGTCGCGGGCGGCGAAGGTACGGATCGACGTCGTGTCGGTGCCGCTGGTCGGCTCCGTGACGCCGAAGGCCTGGAGGCGCACAGAACCGGCGGCGATCTGCGGCAGATAGCGTTGCTTTTGCGCGTCGCTGCCGTGCCGTAGGAGCGTGCCCATCATGTACATTTGCGCGTGACACGCGCCGCCGTTGCCGCCGGCACGATGGATTTCCTCCAGGATCGCTGCCGCCGCCGACAATTTCAGCCCCGCGCCGCCAAAATCCTCCGGAATCAGCGCCGCGAGAAATCCGGACTCCGTCAGGGCGGCGACAAATTCCTGCGGATAGGCCCGGTCACGGTCGAGCGCGCGCCAATATTCGCCGGGGAATTTCTCGCACAGCTTGCGGACGGCGACACGAACATCCTCGTGGTCCGGTGTCGTCACGGTGCGAATTCCGCCCGCAAGGCCGTGCTATGCGCCCCGAGCGCCGGAACCGGGCGTAACGGATTGCGGACGCCATCGACGATGACGGGCGGGGCCAGGACGTCCACCGTGCCGTTCGGTGTCGAGACCGGCAGCGTCGTGGCGCTTGGATGGCTGATCAGGTCCCGCGGGGTCGCGACCAGTCCGTAGGCGATCTGGGCGCTATCGAGGGTGTGCGCGAGAGCAGCCTGGGTGCGGCGGCCAAAAATCGCCTGGATATGGGTGTCCAGCGCCGGTCGATTGCGGACGCGCTGGACGTTGGTGGCGTAGCGCGGGTCGGCGATCAGCGATTGATCGTCCAAGACCTTAGCGCACAAAATTGCCCATTCCCGCTCGCTCTGGATCGACAGCAGGATCGCGCCGTCTGCGGTTTGAAACACGCCGTACGGGGCGATGGAGGGATGGGCGAGGCCAAGCCGGGCCGGGTTGCTGCCACCGTAGCGGCGGGTCAGATACGGCACGTTCATCAGATCGGCCGTCGTGTCGAAGAGCGACAGTTGGATGTGGCGGCCGAGGCCGGTTTGCGCACGGGCCAGAAGTGCTTCAAGAATGGCGGCATAGGCGGCGTGGCCAGTCAATATGTCGCTGATCGAAACGCCGACGCGGCTCGGACCGCTTTGTTCGGTGCCTGTGACCCAGGACAGGCCGGTTTCTGCCTGGATCAGCAGGTCATAGGCTTTTCGATTTTCGTGCGGCGTGCCCGGGGCGTAGCCGCTGATCTCGCAGACGATCAAGTGCGGGTAGGATTCGCGCAATGCCGCCGCCGACAGGCCGAGACGAGCGGCGGCGCCCGGCGCCAGATTTTGCAGGAAAACATCGGCCTGGGCGATCATTCTGCGGACCAGCGCAACGTCGTCCGGCGTCTTCAGATCGACGGTGATCGATTCCTTTCCCCGATTGATCCAGACGAAATAGGTCGATTGGCCTTCGACGAAATCGTCGTAACCGCGCGCGAAATCGCCCTCCGGCCGTTCCAGCTTGATGACGCGGGCGCCCGCGTCGGCCAATCTACTCGTCGCGAACGGACCGGCGACGGCCTGTTCAAGCGCGATCACCGTGATGTTTTCGAGCGGTCGCTGCACATTCCTGCTCCGCCGTCACGAAACCGCCTGCAAGACGGACCGATCAGCGATTTCCATGCCAAAGCCCGGGGCGTCCGACACCGTCAAGCGTCCATCTTGCGGCAAGGTCTCGCCGCTGAACAGGGTGCCGAAGACCGGCAGCACCGTTCGCCCGTCCGGGGACGCCGCCACATATTCGCAGAACGGCGATTGCGGCTGCGAGGCAATGAAATGATACGAATACGGGCCGGAGCCGTGCGGGATGACCGGCAGATCGTAGGCCGCCGCATGGGCGGCAATGCGGAGCAGTTCGGTGAGGCCGCCCACCCACATCACGTCCGGTTGCAGAATGTCGATCAGGCGGCCTTCGATCAGGCGGCGGAAGCCGTAGCGGGTGTATTCGTGCTCGCCGGTGGTCCATTTTTGCCCCGGATGCGCCTGCTTGAGTTGCGCGAAGCCCTCGATGTCGTCCGGGTGCAGAACCTCTTCCCACCAGTAGATGTCGAGGTGCTTGCATTTCTCGGCGAGCCGGATCGCGTACGGGACGGTCAGCGACATATAGCAATCGACCATCAGCGGAAAGTCGGGGCCGACCGCGTCGCGATGCGCGGAGAGGAAGGCGATGTTTTGGCGCATGCCCGGCTCGCCGTCGTTCGGGCCATGCGGGAGCGGCACTTTGCCGCCCCAGAATCCAAGTGCTTTGACCGCTTCGGGGCGCGGGCCGGTGCAATAGAACTCGATGTCGTCGCGGCATTTGCCACCGATCAGGTTGTACACGGGTTCTTCGCGGGCCTTGCCGAGCAGATCCCACAACGCCAGATCGACGACGCTGATCGCCGCGACCGGCAGGCCCTTGCGGCCGTAGAACATCGAGGCGCGGAACATCTGGTCCGAGATCAGATTGATGTTGCGGGCATCGGCACCGACCAGAAATCGGCGAAAATGGTGCAGGATCAGCCACGCGCCGGGCGGGCCGCCGAAGCCGGTGGCGACGCCGATATGGCCGGCGGCGGTTTCGATCTCCACGACAATCGAGCCGAGCACGCCGATGCCCCAGGAGGTTCGGCTGGCCTTGTACTTCTCGTAGCGCGACATGGGGTTGGCAATCGGCGTGTCGATCAGCCAATGACCCTGCTTCTGTCGGTGATAGTCGCCACCGCCGCTGTCCGAATCGACAGTGTACACACGAATGTCGGTGATCAGAAATGCATTGCTCTCGATTGTCATTGCCGTGATCCGTTGAGTTTCGCCATCGCGTCGTACGTGGTGCGGGCGATGCTGCGCAGATGCGTGCGCATCGCGTCGGCGGCCTTGTTCGCGTCACGCGCGGCGACGGCAGCGGCGATGGCGGCGTGTTCGGCGGCGGAGCGGGCAATGACGCCGGAGGTTTCGGAGGCAACACGGCGATAGTCGATGCCGAGATCGTAGAGCGAGTGCGCGATGCGTTCTAGGAACGGGTTTTGCGCCAGCGCCATCAGCGTCCGGTGGAATTCGAGATCGAGAACGCGGAAGCCGACGGCATCCCGCGTCAGCTTGTTGCCGGCAACGACCAGCTTTTGCAGGTCGGCAATTTGAGCATCGGTGATCCGATGGACGCCGAGTTTCAACAGCTCGCCTTCGACGGCGACACGGGCTTCATAGAGCGCATCGACGTTGGATTCGTCGATGGCGATGACCATTTGCAGCGGCGCCATCAGGCGCGCGGGCGACAGATCGGTGACGTAGCAGCGCCCGCCCTGCCGGCTTTCGACCACGCCGAGGATGGACAGGCCGCGCAGGGCTTCGCGTACGATGGGGCGCGATACCTGAAACGCGGCGGAGAGTTCGGCCTCCGTGGGCAGCTTGTCGCCGGCTTTCAGATTGCCGGTGCGGAGCAGTTCCAGCAATTTCTGCGCGACGCGCTCGGCGACCGGCTTGCGCGCCAACGGCACCATCGCTTCGAGCACAAGGCTCATCGGTCCTGAATCCGCTGCCGCACCTGATCGACGCCTACGGCGAGGATCAAGACGACGCCGCGCGTGACTTCCTGCCAGAAGCTGGACACGTCCAACAGCGTGAGGCCATTGTTGAGCGTGCCGAGAATCAGCACGGCGACCAGCGTGCCCCAGACGGAGCCGCGCCCGCCTTGCAGGCTGGTGCCGCCGAGAATGATCGCGGCAATAACGGTGAGCAGATGCGGCGAGGCAGCGTTGGGAGCAGCGGCGCCGAGCATGGCGGCGAGCATGGTGCCG
Organism: Solirubrobacterales bacterium 70-9; assembly: GCA_903970625.1. Lineage (GTDB taxonomy): Bacteria > Pseudomonadota > Alphaproteobacteria > Acetobacterales > Acetobacteraceae > CAJCJG01. The sequence continues at coordinate 28,031 of CAJCJG010000277.1, forward strand.
GCGACGGCGCCGCTGACTGCGGAAATGATGTAGAGCGTGACTTGCACCGGCTTGACCGGCAGGCCCACGAGGCGGCTGGTTTCCTCACTGCCGCCGACGGCATAGATGTAGCGGCCGAAGCGCGTGGCGCGCAGCAGCACCGCGAGCACGATATACGTGGCGAGCATCAGGATGGCCGGCACCGGGATGCCGAACAGGCGCCCAGCGCCGACCCAGTTGAAGCCGGCGATGCCGAGCGGCTTGGTCAAACCACCCGTCAGAATCAGCGCGAAACCGGAGACGATGCTCATGGTCGCAAGCGTGACGATCAGCGGATTGAGCTTGAGGCCGGTGGCCAGCACGCCGTTGGTCAGGCCGATGCCTGACGCGATCAAGACCGCGATCAGCACCGCGAACCAGACGGGAATGCCGAAGCCGTAGAGGACGGCGATCAAGACACCAGTCAGCCCCGCGACGGCGGCGACGGAGAGGTCGAGGCCGCCGGCGATGATCAGCGGCGTGCCGGCGGCCGCCATCAGGCCGATGAAGGCGACGTTGGAACTGATCGCCAGCATGTTCCGCAGGGTCATGAAGAATGGCGACAGGAACGAGAACACGACCAAGAGAACGATGTAGAACGCGAGCAGAATCAGCACGCCGGAGGCGGTGCGGGAGCGGGAGAGCGCGATCATGCGGCGGCGGCCATCAGGGTGGCGGCGTCGGTGCCGTGGGCGAATTCGGCGGCGATGACGCCACGGTCGATGACCAACGCACGATCGGCGAGGCCGGCGATTTCCTCAACGTCGGACGACAGCACCAGAATCGCGAGGCCCTGTCGGGCGAGTTCGGCGAGTTGCAGATAGATTTCGCGGCGGGCGCCGACATCGACGCCGCGCGTGGGTTCTTCGAGGATCAGCATTTTCACCGAGGGGTCGAGCCAGCGCGCGAGGCAGACTTTTTGCTGGTTGCCGCCGGACAAAGTGCGCATCTCCTGCTCCGGGCCGCGCGTGCGGATGCCGAGGGATTTGATCCAGGCGACGGATTGCGCGGTTTCGCGGCGGCGGGACGTGAACAACGCGCTGCCGAAGCGGCGCTGGAACGGGGCCACGAGATTTTCGCGGACGGAGAGGTCGGCGATGATGCCGTCCTTTTTGCGTTCGGCGGTCACGAAGCCGATGCCGGCGCGCTTGCCGTCCGCAGGATTCTTCGGCGCGAACGGTCGGCCGGCGAACTGCATGTTGCCCGCGTGGCGCGCCCCTTCGGCGCCGTAGATGACGCGGCCGAGCAGTTCGACGCCGGAGCCGACGAGGCCGAACACGCCGACGATTTCACCGCGCGCGACGGTGAGCGACACGTCGCGCAAATTCTTTCCGAGCGAGAGGTTTTCGGCCGATAGGATGGTTTCGCCGGGCGTACGCGGGGTTTTCGCCGCGAACATCTCGCCGGCGACGGTGCCAAGCATGGCTTCGACGACGGTGGCAACGCTGGTGTCGCGGGGCAGAAAACTGCCGGCGTTGCGGCCATCCCGGAGAATTTCGATGCGGTCGGCGATGACAAAGACTTCCTTCAGATAGTGCGAGATGTAGACGATCGACGTTTGCTGTTCCTTCAGGCGGCGGACGATGCGGAAGATCATTTCCGCTTCCTGCTCCGTGAGCGAGGCGGTCGGTTCGTCCATGACCAGTATGGAGGCGTCGGCCGCCAGCGCCCGGGCGATCTCGACGATGCGGCGCTCGGCGACCGTCAGGTCGGCAGCGAAGGCGCGGGGAGAGATGTGGGAGAAGCCAAGCTGGGACAGGATGTTTTGCGCGCGCAGGCGCATGGCCTGGTCATCGACGATAGCGACACCAAGGCGGGTGCGGGCCGGCATCGCGCCGAGGCAGATGTTTTCGGCGACGGTCATATCCGGTACGACCGAGATTTCCTGTGGCAAAAAACTGATGCCGTGAGCGGTTGCGTCGCGCGGCGTAGCCATGGAGGCTTCGGCACCGTCGATCTCGATGCGGCCGGAATCGCGCGAATAGACGCCGGTGAGAATTTTCATCAGCGTCGATTTGCCGGCGCCGTTGGAGCCGAGCAGGGCCACGACCTCGCCGGGCTGGACAGCGAAATTCACGCTGTCCAGCACGGCGACGCCGCCAAACGACTTGCCGATGCCGGTCATGGCGAGGCGTGGGGTCACGCGAGGAACCCGCGCTATTTGGTCGGAATCAGGTTCTTCACGTCGGCCAGCGAGGGATCTTTTTGCAGGGCGACGAGATTGGTCTCGAACGCCGCCTGCGGAAAAGTGTAGGCGGCGGATTCGCCGGGCGCGCAGGGATGGTCGGGGTAGTATTTGCAGATGGTCTGCTTCGTGACCATCACATGGTTGATCAGCACGGAAGCCGGCACCGGCTTGCCGGCCAGCGTTTCCAGCGCGATCGGGAGCAGCCAGTTGCCGTACCGCTCCGGAAAGGAGCCGACCGAGGCGACGAAAGCGGGCTCGCCGGCCAAGGTGTCTTTCTCATCGGCGCCGAGGCCGACGACCATGATATCATTTTCGCGGCCAGCCTGCTTGACGGCGCGCAGGATGCCGGTGGTCGCCTGATCGTTGATCGCGGTGCCCATCACCGGCACGCCGGCAGGAATCTTGCCGACTAGGCTGTTGGTCTGGGTGAAGCTTTCTTCCAGCGTGTTCTTCGAGTCGAACTTCAGGACGTGCGAGGGATCGAAGCCGGGAACGGAGGCAAGGAAGCCGGCCACTTGCCCGCCGGTGCGCATCGCCGGGATGGGGCCGGATTGCGGCAATTCGCCTTCGAGGAAGTAGCCGGCTTTCACCTTGTCCACGCCCCATTTGGCGATCGCCGCCTGCGCGAGGTAGGAGCCGCCCATGAAGCCGGCGCGCGGGTTGTTGACGCCGAAGAAAGTCGCGCCCGGCATCGGGATGTCGATGGCGACGACCTTGATGCCGGCGTCCTTCATCTTCTGCATGATGGTGGCGCCGAAATTGGCGTCGGTCTGGAATTCGATGACGTAATCGACGTTGCGGTTGATGAAGCTTTCGGCGTTGGTCAGCGCGGTGGCACCATCCAGGTTGTTGTCCACCACGTCCAGATCGACGCCTGCGGCCTTGGCTTCGGCGACGATGCCCTGTTCGACGAGCGCGCAGAAGGTGATGCCGCGTTGCAGGTTGGCGAAGCCGATCACGTAATTCTTGCCGTTGCGCGGCGGCGTGGCCTTCATGGCATCGACGACCATCGCCTTGAGGTTCGCGGGTGGCAAAGGCGCCCCGTCGAACGTCGCCGGGTCGAAACCATGGAAGTCTTCCGCGTGGGCGGCGGCCGTGCCCGCCAGCAGCGCGACCGCGAGGGCCGCCATAATCCGTTTCGTCATCGACGTTTTCCTTCCCTGCCGCACAAGCATGCGACCTGAAACGGAGCATCGCAACGCGCCGCACGCCTGTCAACTTAGCAGCCAAGTTTGGCGCAAAAGGACAGAATAATACAAATTCGTAATGAAATGAGCGTGCCCAGTGTGGCGCTTGTATCGGGCCGAAATTCGACTTGGCGGCGGGCCGGTGGCGGCTTTTAAGCCCCTTGCCCTTGTCGGAGAAGGTTGGGCAATGGGGCTTTGGGGCTCCGGTTTCCGGGCGGCGCGACCCCTCTCCCCTGCCCTCTCCCACAGGGGGAGAGGGAGTTTCTTGGCCACATTTTGGGAGATTCCGGTCCGGCGCTCCCGGCGGCTCGGGAGCGGTTCCCCGTTCTCGACGCTGGCGGCGAGGCGGGCGAAATCTTCGCCCATGCGGCGGAACTGCGCCTCGATCATCGCGACCAGCGGCGCCGGGAGTTTTCCCCCGGACTGGGCGACGATGGCCTGGATCAGCATCAACAGAAATGCGTTGAACCGATCTGCCGGGGAGAGGATGGGGG
>CAJCJG010000278.1 GCA_903970625.1 Solirubrobacterales bacterium 70-9
CCGCCGCGTCGCGCCGCGCGAGGAACGCGCGCAGGCCGCGCGCATTGACCGCCCGCGCCTCCGCCGCACCGCCGCGCATCTGCGTGCCGGCAATCGCCGCCTCGCCGCGATCCGGCGGCGGTGGCGCCGTCTGCCGTCGCACCCGCGCCCAGATCCGTGCCGCCCCACCGCCGCGAATCGCCCACGGTTCCACCAGCACGGCCGCCAGCAGAATGATGCCGAGAAACGCCTGCACCGCGCCCCCCGGCAACTGCATCATCGAACGGACTTCCATGTCCACGCCATCGACATCGACGATGTGCGTGAACGGAATCCCCTCCCGCAGCACCTTGTCGATCAGCACCACCAGCGCGGCCCCCAGGCACGCGCCGAGCACGCGCCCGCGTCCACCCGCAATGCTGGCGCCGCCGACGATCACGGCGGCAATCACGATCAACTCGGCCCCGGCGCCGACCTGCGACGTCATCCCTTTGTCCTGCGCCACGTTCATCAGGCCCGCGATGGTGGCCGTGACAGCGGAGAACAAATACGCGCGCATCCGCACCCAGCGCGTCGGGATACCCGCATACCCCGCCGCCTGCGCGTTGCCGCCGACGGCTTGCGTCTCGTAGCCGATGCGCGTCTTGCCCAGCAAGATCATGCCGAACACGGCGATGATCAGGAGCACGAAGATCTGCGAATTGAAGCCGAACCCGTTGGTCTCGCTCAGCCCGAAAAACCACGAATCCGCAGCGGCTTTCTGGTCGAACCCGATCGTGTTGCCGGCGGTCAGCCCCAGCACCATGCCGCGCCCGATGAACAGCATCGTCAGCGTCGCGATGAACGCCGGCACGTTCAGCCGCGTGACGACGAATCCGTTGATCAGCCCCATCGCCAGCCCGACCGCGACGCCGCCGAAGATCGCCCACCAAACGCTCGTATCCGCATGATACGGGTCGTACAGCAGCGAAAACACCGTCGCCACCAGCCCGAGCGTCGAGCCGACAGAGAGGTCCAGTTCCTTGTTGACGATGACAAAGCTCATGCCCACGGCCATCACGCCGTAGCGCGCAGTGTCGCGCAGCACGGCGGAAAACGCGTCGGTGGTGCCGAAGAAATCCGGGTTGATCCAGATGCCGATGCCGTACAGCACCAGCATGAACATCAATATGCCGATCTCCCAGCCGCCGATCAGTTGCAGCGGCAGACGGAGGTTTTGGCGAACGGGAGCAATCGGGTGCGCGTGCGCCGACATGTCTATTCCCATGGCGCGGTGGATGCGGCCGCTTCCCGACGCAGGAAAGCGACCGCCCCAGACTAGACTAATTCTCGAACCGCTTGCCGACGGCGTCCACGTTGGCCTTGGTCACGAGCTGCGCGCGCGTGTCCAGGTTCGCCGCCGCGATGCCGCGGTCGATTTGCAGGTACAGCTGCGCCACCGGCCAGAACCCTTGCAGGAACGGCTGCTGCCCCAGCGAGCCGGTCAGCGCGCCGGTCTTGATCTGCTCCTGCTGCTTCGGCCCCAAATCGAAGCCGAACGCGCAAATCTGCCCTTGCTTCTTCAACTGCGTGATCGCATCGCCCAGTGCCGGCGTGACGAATCCGTTGGCGGCGAACGCGCCCACAACGTCCTTGCGGCTCTCGATCAAATTGACGACGGAGTTGACGATGGCGTCCTTGTCCACATCGACGCCGATGTTCTGCGGCCCGGCATCGACCTTAAAGTTCTTCAGCACGCCGGCCTTGTTCAGCGTCTTCACCGTCGCCTGGAAGCCGGCGGTGATGCGGCGGTTGACTTCCTCGTTGCCGAGCGTGGTGGTGTTCGGGAAAATGATCGTCCCGCCCTTCACGCCCTTGTCCAACAGGCATTTCGCCAGCGCCTCGCCGCCGATGGCCGCCGCCGAGGATTCCTGGCCCGTGTGCGAGATCGACAGGCGATCGTACAGGTTCGGGTCGAAGCTGTTGGTGGTGGCCACCGGCACGCCGTGCGCTTCCAGCTTCTTGACGATGTCGTCGTACGCGCCGGACTGCGGCGTGGTCATGATGACGCCGTCGATGGTCGGGTCGTTGACGATCTGGTTCAGAATCGCGATTTCGCGCGGAATGTCATCGACCGGCGCTTCGGATCCCAGCTTGATCAGGTTGATGCCGAACGCGTTCGCGGCCACCTGCGCGCCCACATAGGTCGGGTCGAAAAACCCGTTGCCGGCGGTGTGGGTGATGATGGCAAACGTCAGCTTGCCCTTCTTGGAATGGAAATCCTTCGTCGTCGGCGCTTCCTTGGCGGCGTCGTCGAACGAGTAGCCACCGACAGCCTTGCCGAGCGTGCCGGACTGGGCAAACGCATGGCCCCCGAACCCGAGGGCAGCCGCAACGGCCGCCGCGATCATCAGCTTCTTCACGTTTCTCTCCCTGGCGCCCGTGCGCGGGCGCCGCTGTTGCTTACGAGCCCCAATCATATCGGCGCCACGCCCGAGGTCCAGCCCCTATTTGTCCGACCTTCTCTAAAACCTGCCAAGCCCTTGACGGCACACAAGCCCCGGCGAACTGTGGACGCGGCCACGGGGGATTCTGGGCATGCGGGCGATCTTCGTGATGATCAAATGCGAGATGGGCCAAGCCTACCGCGTGGCACAGATGGCGGCCGACCAGATCGTGGAACTGTCGGAACTACACTCCACCTCCGGCCAGTATGATTTGCTCGGAAAGTTCTACCTGGAGCCGGACCAGGACACCGGCCTGTTCGTCACCGAAAAACTGCAAACCATTCCGGGCGTAAAGGACACCTATACCCTGATTACCTTCAACGCCTTCACCAGTGGGCGGCCCTGATACAAGAAATAAAGTAAGAATATTATCCGCAGATGACGCAGATGAACGCAGATAAGAAAGAGATTTATTTGATTTATCTTATCTGCGACATCTGCGTCATCTGCGGATAAATTAAACTTCCTTCCTTTCTCAAGATATCATCCAAGCCTGCCGCCCTCGCGCAGCGTCTCGCCAATATCGCCATCCGCCGCCACGCCCAGAATATGGTGCCCGTGCCACAGGCACGCGAACAGCAACGACCACGCCCGCTGCGACTCCCGTCCTGCATCGGCAAACGCCGCCCGCACCGTTTCCGCCGGCAACACCCCCACCAAAGCCGGGTGCGCCGCCACCAGCGGCGCCAGCTCCGAAGCCCGCGCCGCCATCCACGCGCCCACCGGCGGCTTGAAACCCTTCTTGCGCGCGTAGGCGCCGGCCTGCGGAAACGCGTCCGCAAGCCAGTCGCGGAGCAAAATTTTGCCGAACCGCGGCCCCGCCTTCAGCCCGTCCGGCAGCCGGAACGCAAACGCCGCCACCTTCGGGTCCAGGAACGGCGTCCGCCCCTCCACCCCATGCGCCATCAGCGTCCGGTCCAGCTTGGTCAGCAGATCGTTGGGCAGCCATTCCGCGATGTCCACCGCCTGCGCCGCCTGCAACGGCGAGCGCCCCTCGGCCGCCCTTTCCGCCGCCGCAATCCCCTCGCGCCAACCGGGCAGGCCGGCCGGATCGCCGAACACGCCCTTCGCGCGGGGCCGGCGCGCGAGCCAGCGCCACGGCGCCCGGCGTTTTCTGTAGCGGCTGTAGCCGCCCAAAAGCTCGTCCGCCCCCTCGCCGCACAGCGTCACCTTCAGCCCGCCCGCCCGCGCCGCCCGCCCCAGCAGCCAGCTCGGCAGCACGGCGGCGTCCGCCGTCGGGTCGTCGATGCCGGCGGCGATGCGCGGCGCCAGCGCCCAGAAATCGGCCGCCGACATTTGCAGCCGATGGCAGTCCGCCCCCATCGCCTTCGCCAATCGCTCGGCCTCAAAGCTCTCGTCGGCTGCGCCGCCACCGTCCCAGCCCACCGTCAGCGCATCCACTCGCGCCCCGGTCGCCCGTCGCATCAGCGCCAGCAGCGCCGAGGAATCGACGCCACCGGACAAAAACAGCCCATACGGCACGTCGGACCGCAGATGCGCCGTCACGCTGTCCAGCAGCACGGCGTCCAGTTTTCGCCCCGCTTCACCGATCCCGATTCGCTCCGGCCCCCCCGCCGGCAGCGCCGCCCGAATCCGCCGCGCCACGATGGCGCCGCCCTCCACCGCCAGCGTTTCGCCCGGCAGCACGCGAAAAATGCCGGGAAAGATGGTTTCCGCACCCGTGGTAAACTTCAGTTGGAGCAATTCCGCGAACCGCCGCCGGTCGGCGGCCCGAGTCCCAAGCCCGGCCGCCAGCAGCGCCTGCGGCTCCGACGCGAACGCGAACAGTTTTTTCGTCAGTACGTAATATAACGGTTTGATCCCGAACGGATCGCGCGCCAACAGCAACCGCCCCCGCGCGGGGTCATGCACGGCGATCGCGTACATTCCGCGCAGCCGCTCGGCGAACGCCTCCCCCTCCGACTCCGCCAAAAACACCGCCGGCTCGCAATCCGACCGGGTGACGAACGGCGTCCCCGCCATCGCCGCGCGCAACTCGGGGTCGTTATAAATTTCCCCGTTCGCCACCAGCGCCGTCCCCGCCGGCGTCAGCAACGGTTGATCGCCCGTGACCAGATCGACGATCGACAGCCGCGTGTGGATCAGCGCCGTGTCCCCGCGCGAGAGGATGCCGCGCCCGTCCGGGCCACGATGGGCGATGGCGTCTTGCAGCGCGCGCAGCAGGGCCGGGTCGGGCGCGCTGCCGTCCCGCGTCATCACGCCCGCTAAGCCGCACATGCCGCCCCCCTCGCCGAGGTCCGCGCCATACATCGGCCGCGCGCGCCTGTCATGTCCGTGCTATCGCGCCGGCATGCGCATTCTGTTCGTCACCTCCAACCGCATCGGCGACGCCGTGCTGTCCACCGGCCTGCTGGACCACCTGATCCGCACCTACCCCGACAGCCGCATCACCGTCGCCTGCGGCCCGGTGGCGGAGGGGGTGTTCGCCCGCATGCCCAATCTCGACCGCCTGCTGTTGCTGGAAAAACAGAAGTATGGCCGGCACTGGCTCGGCCTGTGGGCGGCGACGGTCGGCACGGTCTGGGATCTGGTCATCGACATCCGCGCCTCTGCACTGGCCTACCTGGTCCCCACGCGCCGCCGTGCCGTCATGCGCAAACGCGCCGGCCACAAGACGGCGCAACTGGCCACCTTGCTGCGGTTGGCCCCGCCGCCGCTGCCGGTCGCCTGGACGGCGCCGGAGGATCGCGCCCGCGCCACCGCTCTGCTGCCGCCCGGCCCTCCGGTGATCGCGCTGGCGCCGACCGCGAATTGGGGGGGCAAGGTCTGGCCGCCGGACCGTTTCGTGGCCCTGTATGGCGCCCTGGCCGCCGGCCCGATGGCCGGCGCCCGCGTCGCCGTGTTCGGCGGCCCCGGCGCGCAAGAGCGGGCGTTGGCTGCCCCCGTGCTGACAGCACTGCCGCATGCCATCGACCTCGTCGGCGCCCTGACACTGCCCGAAGCCGCCGCCTGTCTCGCCCGCTGCGCCCTGTTCGTCGGCAACGATTCCGGCCTGATGCACCTCGCCGCCGCCGCCGGGGCGCCCACGCTCGGCCTGTTCGGGCCGACACCTGCCGAAGAATACGCCCCCGCCGGTCGCCGCACGGCCGTCGCCGTTGCCCGCGGGCCTGCGATGGCGGATTTGCCGGTCGCGGACGCGCTGGCGGCGGCGGTCGGGTTGCTCGCGCCGGCTACGCCTGCCGCGTATCGCGTTGCGTGATCAGTGGCCATACTCGGCAAGCCACGTCCGACGAAATGGCCACCCGTGGGATCGTTTTTGCCCCACCCGGCAAATTTGACTTGCCAAGATATCGTCAATCATACTAACTTGCACGAATGCAAACCGCGTCCCTCCTCCCGGAAAGGCGACTGACCGCCCCGATCGATCGGCTCCTCATCGCCATCGAGCGGCGGCGCCGCAACAGCCAGTTCGTCTGGCTGCCGGTGCTGCTGCTGAACCTGCTCTACCGCCGCATCATCGAAGCCCGCCAACGCTTCTACCGCATCGTCGAGCGCATCCGGG
>CAJCJG010000279.1 GCA_903970625.1 Solirubrobacterales bacterium 70-9
TGGGGTTTCCGCGACCCGATCTGATCGGCCCAGTAGTCGCCGGCCATCGCGAGGGTGAACGCCAGCGTGCGGGCGCCTGCGACCGACAGCGCGGCCTCGCCGTCCGTCCATCGTCCATCCTCCTCCGGCTCGTACCAGCCGGCCGACAGCGCCGGGCTGTCCAGGCTGACCTCCCGCCCATCCAGCCAGATTTTGCCGATGGCCACGCCGAGGCGCCGCCGGTCGTCCTCGCCGGCGCGCATCTCGGCCGGATGCCAGACCCGCGACAGCAGGCGCACCAGGTCCACGCGCGGCGGCAGATTGACGAGCCAGCCGCCGGTCACGCGCCTTGCACGGACCCCGCGCCCATCGGCGAGAACGCGGAGCGCCGGATCGCCGGTGCGGCGATGGCCGAGCGCCTCCGCGCGTTGCAGCAGCGCCGCGCGTGCCTTCGTCACGGCCGGCCCCCGTTCCACCAGCGGCAGGCAAGCCTCGTTCTGCCAGACGCGACGGGCGAACGCCGGATGCAGGGCGGTGGCCGGCCCGCAGCCGGTGAAGGCGCTGCGGTTGCCGGTGTCCAGATAGCTTTCGGCCGCGAGTCCCTCCGCCAGCAGCAGATTGTGGCGCGCCAGTTCGAGGTGGTGGTAGCGCACCGACGCCACCCGCTCCTGTACGATGCTGGCGCCGTTGGTCAGATGCCGCACCGGGATCAGGTTGCCGGCCACCGCGACCGCGTGGTCCGGCGACAGCAGCAGGTCGCGACGCGGCTCGCCCTCCCGGAAGGCGCAGGCCCGGATTCGCACCGGCCACACCTCGCGCGGCTGCGGATGCCGGTCGCACCGCACCTCGCGCTGTCCCACCCAAATCACCCGCGCCATGCCGCCGTCCGCGAGGCAGGCCATGTCGCCGGCCCGGATCTGCTCCACCGGCATGTCGCCCTGTGCGGTGGCGATGCGAGTGCCGGTACAGAAGCAGGCGAACACGTCGGCCGGCCCGACGGCGTCGATCAGCGTGTCGTCGGACAGATACGAGTTTACGTCGAGCGTCGCAGCATCACCGCTCGGGATCACGTCGAGGGTGCTGCCATTGGCGAAATGGACCACGTCGCCGACCGTCGAGGCTGGTGTCGCGCCCATCACGACGATCTGGTGGTTGGCATCCAGATCGATGGTGCCATGGAAATGGGCGATGTCGCCGATGGTCAGCGTGCCGCCGAGTTCATTGGCGGGCGGGGGATGGGTGAACACCACCGTCTGCCCGGCACCGACGGCCCCCTCAATGCTGGCGGCACCGTTCGCCCCGTCGATGTCGATTGCGCCGGTGCCGGACAGCGTCACGCCCGCCGCCACCGTCAGCCCGGCGGAGACCGAGATCTCGTTGTTGTTGACGACCGTCGATGCCGTCGTGCCGGTACCGTTTTGCAGGATCAGAAAACCGCCAGTCATCACGCCATCGTTGGTAAATGTCGGCGGCGCGGCAGCGCTGGGGCCGATCAGGTCGATGGTCAGCGGCGCCGCCGAGAAGTCGATCTCGGCGTTGGGGTCCAGTTGGCCACCGTTGATCACGTCGTAAACGATGGGTTGCAGCAAGGTTTCGGCGCCGGTGGCAAGCGATGTGCCGCCGCCCAGCTCGGCATCCGTGGCCGCCACCACCACGCCGAGATCGGCGAAGGTCGGCAGCGCCTGCAAGGTGATCGCGACATCCACCACCGTCACTGTCAGGTCCACCGTGCCGTACTGGATCAGCGCGGTGTCGCCGGCCGACGGATAGGGGTTGGGCAATTCCACACCGTCCCAGACGGGGGCGGTCCAGGCGGCGGTCGGCGTTTGGGCGTTCCATGTGTAGGCGGTCATTGGCAGCCCCCACCATTTCCGCAGCAGCAAGTCAGACGCTACTCGATATAGGTTTGGATACGCAACGCCAGAGCACGCCCGTATGCGCCAAAAACCCATCGCGCAGTCCCGTAGGTGTGATCGGGGCCGGCGCAAATCCCGGCAACAAAGTGCCGCACGTCACCATTTGGAGGCTTGACCGGCAGCATATGACCGCATGTCCAGGCCGCACCGTCGCGGCACGTCGAACGTCGGAGGTTTCGCGCCATGATTGCGTCCGCCCAGCGCCACGGAGTCACCCGTCCGGCCTTGACCGGCGCCCCGCGTGTCTATGCAAGTTTCGACGCGACGGCGCGGGGTGTCTTCTGGACCTCCGTCACGGCCAGTCCCGGCGGAGTGGACGCGGCGACCGCCGCGTTGCGGGAGCGCATACGCGCCGCATCGCCATTCGCGCGGCTGTCGGGCATGTTGCGTCTCGCGCGGTAGGCTGGCCGCAGCCCTTCCGTCGGCAGGCGCCCGCCTCATGTGTCAACCGTTTGGTAAGCCTCTGCGGCAGTGAAGGACACACCGACATGGCCAGAGCACCCGTGACGCCGCGCCGCTTCGGGGACGCCGACCCGCATTTTCTCGCCCAGAAGGGCCGGGCCACCGCGCCCCGGAAGGAGCAGCGGCCCCTCCCGGCCGATGGTCCCAGCGTCGATGCGAGGACGGCCGAATTGCGGGAGCGGATTGCTGCCAGCTCCCGAATCGCGGTGATCGGCTCGCTGTTGCTGCGGCGCTAAGCAGCCCCGGAACAGCCCCTCCCGACGAAACTCGACGATTTGAGAGCCATTGACAGGCTCTCAGGTTTGCGATGTTATTGGTAAAACGTGTCACGAATTCGGTTTCGTGCGCGCGCTGGGGAACGTTCAAGGGACCGCGCCGGGTAGGGCGCGGCAAGGCATATCAGTGACAAGCAAGTTGCCGTCGATCCGCACCGTCGCCAGCCGCGCAGGCGTCTCCACCGCCACTGTTTCCAACGTGCTGAACGCCCGCCGCAGCGTGGCGCCCGAACTTGCCGAGCGAGTGCGAGCGGCGGTCGCCGAACTGGGCTACATCGCCGACCTCGGCGCGTCCCGCCTTCGCTCGCGCAAATCCTCCGTCGCCGGCGTCGTGGTTCCGGATCTCGGCAATCCATTCTTCGGCGAGTTCGTGGCAGTGCTGGAGCACGCGGCCCGGCGCGACGGCTACGACCTGCTGATCGTCTCCTCCGGCGATGATCCGGCGCAAGAGGCGGCGCGCATGCGCACGCTGCTGACATGGCGGCCGGCGGGCCTGATCGTCGTGCCGTTCGGCGACGAGGTAGGCGCGATGGACGCCGCCATCGCGGCGCGCGTGCCCGTGGTTGCCGCCGACCGCTTTCCCGCCGGTTCCGTGCTGGATATGGTCGCCGTGGACAATCGCGCCGCCGCCGCCGAAGTCGCGCGCCATCTGATCGAAGGCGGCCGCCGTCACATCCTGGTCGCCGCCGCCGACCTGTCGATCGGCAACATCCGCGAACGTTACGAAGGCATCCTGCTCGCCGCCGGTGCCGAGGCCGAGGTGGAACCGATCGAGGTCGGCTTCACGCTCGCCGAAAGCCGCGCCCGCCTGACCGAGCGGCTGACCCACGGCCTGCCGCCGGACGCGCTGTTCACGCTCAACAACATCGCCACCCTCGGCGCCCTCGGCGCGCTCGCTGCCGCAGGGCTGACTGTGCCGGGGGACATCGCCCTCGTCGGCTTCGACGACGAGGAATGGATGCGCGCGGTCTCGCCGCCGCTCACCGCCGTCCGCCAGCCGGTCGAATTGCTGGGGCGGGAAGCATGGGGCCGGCTGATGGCGCGAGTCGGTGGGGACACCTCCCCGCCACGCCAGGTCCGTCTGGCCTGCACGCTCGAAATCCGTGCGTCGAGCGCGCCGGCACAGCGGTCGAACGCCTCGTCCGCCCTCGGGCGGTGGGCCCAACAAACCAACCGGAAGGAAACCTATTGATGATCATTACACGGCGTCACGCGCTCGCTGGCCTGGCCGGCGGCGCGATGCTCGGCACGCTCGCCGCCCCGTCCATCGTGCGGGCGCAAAAGAAGCCGCAAATCGGCATCGTCGTGAAGATCGGCGGCATCCCGTGGTTCAACGCCATGGAAGTCGGCATCAAGAAGGCGGCCGCGGAACAGGGCGTCGATGCTTGGATGGTCGGGCCGACGCAGGCTGACGCGGCGCAGCAGGTGCGCGCGGTGGAAGACCTGATCGCCCGCAAGGTGGACGTGATCGGCGTGGTGCCGAACGATGCGACCGCGCTGCAACCCGTTTTCCAGCGCGCGCAGGCGGCCGGCATCAAAGTGCTGACGCACGAAAGCCCGGACCAGAAATACAACGACTGGGATTTCGAACTAACCACGGCCGAGGGCTACGGCGGCGCCCACATGGACCTGTTCGGCAAGCTGATGGGCGGCGAAGGCAAGTACATCGTCTATGTCGGCTCGCTGACCGTGCCGCTGCACAACCTCTGGGCCGACTACGCGATCAAGGCGCAGAAGGAGAAGTTCCCCAAGATGGAACTGGTCGCCGACCGCTTCGGCGTCGCCGAGAGCATGGACGACAGCTACCGCACGGCGCTGGACCAGTTGCGCGCCCACCCGGACCTGAAAGGTATTCTGACCTTCGGCTCGCAAGGCCCGATCGGGGCAGCCCGGGCGCTGGAGGAGCGCGGCAAGGAGAAGTCTGTTGTGCTGGTCGGCGGTTTCTCGCCCGGCCAGGGCGTGAAATACGTCAAGGACGGCACCATTCGCGGCGGCTACATCTGGAACCCGCTGGTCGCTGGCGAAGTGTTCGTCCGCGTCGCCACCAATCTGACCAAGGGCGAGACGCCCACCGACGGCATGGAGATCGCCGATGTCGGCAAGGTGCATGTCGATCCCGCCAAGCGGCTGATTCTGGCGCAGAAGCTGGAGTCGCTGGACAAGGAGAACATCGACCGGCTGGTGGCGATGGGTCTGTAAGGTCCGGCCACTCGACGCACGCCCCCTCCCGCGCGGGAGGGGGCTTCTCCGTCCGCACGGGCCACCATGATTCACCCATTCCTGCGGCTGACCGGCGTCTCCAAACGCTTCGGCGGCGTCCTGGCGCTCGACCATGTCGATTGGGACGTGATGCGGGGCGAGGTGCATTGCCTTGTCGGAGAGAACGGCTGCGGCAAATCAACGCTCATTAAAATCGTGGCCGGCGTGCATCCGCCGGATGCGGGGAGCGGATTGCAGATCGGCGGGGAGGACGTGCTGCCGCTTTCGCCGTCGCGGGCGCATGCGCTCGGCATCCAGGTGATTTTCCAGGATTTGTCGCTGTTTCCCAATTTGAGCGTGGCGGAGAATATCGGCATCGACCTGGCACTTTCCGGCCTCGCGCGCCCGGCACGCTTTGCCGAGATGCGGCGGATCGCCCGCGCGGCGCTGGCGCGTCTGGCATTCGACCTGCCGCTGGACGCGCGGGTCGCGGATTTGCCCGTCGCGGAGCGCCAGATCGTCGCCATATGCCGCGGCCTCGCAGCGGAAGCCAAGCTCGTGTTCATGGACGAGCCGACCTCCTCCCTGACCCGCGCCGAGGTCAACCGGCTGCTGGCCATCGTGGCACGGCTGAAGGCGGAAGGCATCGCCGTCGTGTTCGTCTCCCACCGTCTCGACGAAGTGGTCGAAATCGCCGAGCGTGTGACGGTGATGCGCGACGGCCGCAGGGTCGGCACGTTCCCGGTCGCGGAGGTGAACGAGCGCCGCATCGCCAGCCTGATGACCGGCCTGGATATTTCCGCCAGCATCGTCGCCCGCGACATGAGTGCCGCGCCGCCGCTGCTCGCGGTTCGCAATCTGACGCGGGAAGGCGAATTTTCCGACGTGAGTTTCGACGTTCGGCGCGGCGAGGTGCTTGGACTGACAGGGCTACTCGGCGCTGGGCGCACCGAACTGGCTTTGTCGCTGTTCGGCATGACGCGCCCTGACTCCGGCACCATCGCGATTGCCGGCAACGTCGTGCATTTGCGCTCCAACCAGGACGCGCTGCGCGCCGGCATCGCATACGTGTCGGAAGACCGGCTCAATCTTGGCCTCAATCTGCGCCAATCCATCGAGGACAATCTGACGCTCGCGGTGCTCGACAGGTTGCGCGGCGCGTTGGGGCTCCTGAGCACGGCCAAGCGCAAGCAGATGGCGCAAAGCTGGATCGACCGGCTGAGCATCAAAATCCCCGGCCTGGACCGCCCCGTCTCCACCTTGTCCGGCGGCAACCAGCAGCGCGTGGTACTGGCGAAGTGGCTCGCGACGGGGCCGAAAGTGCTGATCCTCGACAGCCCGACGGTCGGCGTGGACATCAAGAACAAGCAGGGCATCTACGAAGTCGTCCGCCAACTGGCAGACGAAGGCGTCGGCATCCTGCTGATCTCCGACGAGGTCGGCGAAATTTTTGCGACGTGCGACCGCGTGCTCCACATGCGCGCCGGCCGCATCGTCGAGGAAGCCGTGCCCGGCGGCGTCAGCGAAGACGCGCTGAAGGAGCGGATCTATGCGTGAGGGGGCACACAACCTCCCCCTCCCCCCC
>CAJCJG010000280.1 GCA_903970625.1 Solirubrobacterales bacterium 70-9
CGCGACCGCCCGCCCGCCACTGCCGACGCCACACTGATCCGCCGCCTCGAAGCGGCCGGGGCTATCCTCGTCGGTGCGCTGAACATGGGCGAATACGCCTACGACTTCACCGGCGAGAACGTCCACGACGGCCCCTCCCGCAATCCACACGATCTGGCGCGAATGACCGGCGGCTCCTCCGGCGGGTCGGGCGGCGCGGTCGCGGGCGGGCTGGTGCCGCTGGCACTCGGCTCGGACACCAATGGCTCGATCCGGGTGCCGGCGTCGTTCTGCGGGCTGTTCGGCCTGAAGCCGACCTACGGACGGCTGTCGCGCGCCGGCACGTTTCCGTTCGTGGCCAGCCTCGATCATCTCGGGCCGCTGGCCCGCTCGGTCGCCGATCTGGCATTGGCCTACGACGCGATGCAGGGGTTCGATCCGGCCGATCCGGCGTGCCAGGACCGGCCCGTCGCGCCGACCTTTGCGCAAATTGGTCGCGGCGCCGAGGGGCTGCGGATTGCCGTGGCCGGCGGCTATTTGCGGCGCGGGGCGTCGCCCGAGGCCCTAGCTGCCGTCCAAATGTGCGCTGTGGCGTTGGAAGCCGTCGATGAGATCGAGATCCCGGAAGCCGCCCGCGCCCGCGCCGCCGCGTTCGTCATCACGACCAGCGAGGGCGCGGCGCTGCACCTGGACCGGCTTCGCGACCGTCCGGCGGATTTCGACCCGGCGGTGCGCGACAGGCTGATCGCGGGCGCGCTGGTGCCGGCGCCGCTGGTGGCGCGCGCCCACAAATTCCGCCGCTGGTATTCGGCGCGGCTGGCCGACCTGTTTGGCAGCGTGGACGTATTGTTAGCGCCGGCCACGCCGTTTTCCGCACCGCTGATCGGCCAGCAGACGTTTTTGCTCGACGGGACAGAAGTGCCGCTGCGGCCGAACATCGGCATCTTCACCCAGCCGATCTCGTTCGCCGGCCTGCCGGTGGTCGCGGTGCCGGTGTCGCTGCCGGGCAAGCTGCCCATCGGCGTCCAAGTCATCGCGGCCCCGTGGCGCGAGGATGTGGCGCTGCGTGTTGCCGCCGCCCTGGAACGCGCCGGCGTTGCCACCTGCCAACGGCCATCCAAGGAGGACTAGGATTTTGGAGATCAACATCCCCGATGTGCTGGCCGAGGTGACGGAGGCGTTCGCCCGCTACGAAGTCGCACTGGTCACCAACGACGCGAAAACGCTGACGGACCTGTTCTGGGACGACGAGCGCGTGCTGCGCTACGGTGGCGGCGAGAACCTCTATGGCATCGCCGAGATCGCCGCGTTCCGCGCCAATCGCTCGCCGGTGAATTTGGACCGCACCCCGGAGCGCACGATCATCACCACCTTCGGCCGCGATTTCGCGACCGCCAGCACCCTGTTCCGCCGCGAGTCGGCTCCGGGCAAGATCGGCCGCCAGATGCAAAGCTGGGTGCGGCTGCCGGAAGGCTGGCGCGTCGTGGCCGCCCATGTCAGCGTGATTCCGGAGCCGGTATAGCCACCCGAACCGATGAAGATCCTTGTCACCGGCAGTTCCGGCCATCTCGGCGAGGCATTGGTCCGCGTCGCACGAGACCTCGGCCACGAGGTTGTCGGCCTCGATATCGTCGCCTCGGCGTTCACGACCAACGTGGGCTCGATCGTTGACCGGGCAGCCGTCGCGCGGTGCGTCGCCGGCGCGCGGGTGGTGTTCCATACCGCCACGCTGCACAAGCCCCATGTCGCCACCCACGGCCCACAGGATTTCATCGACACCAACGTGACCGGCACGCTGAACCTGCTGGAGGAAGCGGTCGCCGCCGGCGTGGCGGCGTTCGTGTTCACCAGCACCACCAGCGTGTTCGGCGACGCGCTCGTTCCGCCGGCCGGCGAACCTGCGGCCTGGGTGACGGAAACCGTCACACCGGTTCCCAAGAACATCTACGGCGTCACCAAGGCGGCGGCGGAGGATCTGTGCCATCTGTTCCACCGCAACCAACGGCTGCCTTGCATCGTGCTGCGAACGTCGCGGTTTTTCCCCGAGCCGGACGACGACAAGGCGGCGCGCGAGGCTTACGTGGACGATAACATCAAGCTCAACGAATACCTTTATCGCCGTGTCGCCATCGAGGATGTCGCGGATGCCCACCTGCTCGCCGCCGAGCACGCGGAGAGGCTCGGGTTTCGCAAATACATCATCAGCGCGACCACGCCCTTCGCGCCGGACGACGCGCGGGAGTTGCGCGTGGACGCGCCCGCCGTCGTGCGGCGATACGTGCCCGATTATGTCGCGGAATACGGACGGCTTGGGTGGAAGATGCCCGCGCAGATCGACCGTGTGTATGTCAACGAGCGCGCCAGGGCCGAACTCGGCTGGCGACCGCGCCACGACTTCCGGTCGCAGATCGAACGCCTCCGAGCGGGCGACGGCATACGCGGCCCGCTGGCGCGGCTGATCGGATCGAAGGGGTATCACGCCGAGACGTTCGCCGAAGGGCCGTATCCGGTGGGCTGACGCCGCAGCAAACTATCCCCGGGCCGCCAGCCACGCCCGCCAGCCGCCGTGTTGCGTGATGTCCGGCGCACCTGCCACGCCGGCAGCTTCGGCGACAAACCCAAGGCACGACCCGTCTTCCAGATCGACTTGGCCGAACCCCAGCGGCCCCGGCACCTGCGCCAGCAGGGCGCCCACGGCAGCGGTCGGCACCGCCCACACCTCGCCTTCGATGCCGGCACCGCCCTCCGTCTGCCGCACCAGTCCGGGGCGGTTGCCGAGCGCGAACAGACCGTAGGCGGGCTTCGTGCGGGCGACGGAGACGAAGCGGGCGCCAAGCGTCGTCAGTTGCTGGTTCAGCGGCAGGCCGGACATGTGGGCGCCGATGCAGAACAACGCCGTCTCGTCGGGCGCCAGCGCATCCGCCGGCGCCGGCGGCGGCAGCGGCGCGGTCGTGGCGCCGACGCGCGTGGCGTGGGCGCGGTGAATCGTGTCGGCGATGGCGGCCAGCCGCCCCTCGGACCACGCCGGCCCGACCAGGGTGACACCGAACGGCAGCCCGTCCGCCCCGATCCCGGCCGGCACCGCGATGGCGGCGAGGTCGCACAGGTTGACGAAATTGGTCCAGGTGCCGAGGCGGGAATTTTCTCCCACCGGGTCGGCCGCGAGCGCCGCAAGAGTGGGACAGGGCATCGTCGTGGGCAGCAACAGCGCGTCGTAGCGGGCGAACAGATTGGCGGCCTCGCGCCGGGCTTGCGCCAGCAGATGGAAGGCGTCGAACGCATCCACCGTCAGGCGGGTCAGCCCGCCTTCCAGAATTTTCCGCGTGACCGGGAACACGATCTCCGGGCGGTTTTCGACCACCTCGCGCAGCGCCGCTGTGCGTTCGGCGACCCACGGGCCGTCGTAGAGCAGGCGCGCGACGGACAGGAAAATGTCGATGCCGACCGTCTCGGCCGAGAGCATCGACGCGACGGTGCCGTACGGACCGGACAATTCCGCCGGCACGTCCACGCAGGCCAGTTTTGGCGCTGCCGATGGAGCCGAGCGGCGCAAATACGGAAACGGCGCCGACCGCGAATACGGGTCGTCCGCGTCGTAACCGCCGATCGCCCGTTGCACCGCGATCGCCTCGTCCACCGTGCGGGCGAAAATCGAAATCGTGTCGATGGAGCGGCAGGCCGGCACCATGCCGCGCGCCGACACGGCGCCGACGGTCGGCTTCAGGCCCACGATATTGCCGAACATCGCCGGCACCCGCCCGGACCCGGCCGTATCCGTGCCGAGCGCCACCGGCACGATCCCCGCCGCCACGGCCACGCCGGAGCCGGACGAGGAGCCGCCGGGCGCGCGCGCCGCATCGAACACGTTGCGCGGGATGCCGTACGGCGAGCGGACCCCGACGAGGCCGGTGGCGAACTGGTCGAGGTTGGTCTTGCCGACCACGATGGCCCCGGCATCCAGCAGCCGCTGCACAGCGAACGCGCTGGTCGTCGGCGTGTAGGCGTACTCCGGGCAGGCGGCGCTGGTCGGCAGGCCGGCCACGTCGATATTGTCCTTCACGGCGACCGGCAGGCCCCACAGCGGGCGCCCGCGCGGCCCTTCGGCCTCCAGATCGCGGGCGCGGGCCAGCAGCGCCTCGTCCGGCACGCGCGTAATCCAGATCGCCGGGTCCGCATGGGCATGGTCGGCCGCGATGGTGGCTTGGACCGCTGCAACCGGGGTCATCGGGGCCGCTCCGTCGGGACATTTTTTCGTGGTTCGTGCTTGGCACGCGCGCCGGGGCGGGGGCAAGGCACATGCACGCCCCTTCGTGCCAGGTTTGACCAGAAGTTGCGCGGGCTGCCCAAGGCCGGGGCGACGATTGCCCCAATTGCGCCTGCGGCGGCATCCGATGTGCGGTCGCCGACGTGGCACGCCCGTTGCTGCGCCGATCACTCGATCGAGATCGGGACCGGCGATCGGGCTGGGCCCATGTCATGTGGAATACGAGATGACCGAACGCCCCGGATTGTCGCGACGGACCCTTTTGCAGAGCGCCGGCCTCGGCGCGGCGG
>CAJCJG010000281.1 GCA_903970625.1 Solirubrobacterales bacterium 70-9
GGAACCCGGCCCGCCGCGAGTCCACCGCGCGGATCAGATAGTTGAGGAGTCTGCCGAGGCGCTGAGCCGGGGACAGAGTTTGGGTGTCGGACATGCGAACATGTTAGTATGATTGACGACATCTGGGCAAGCGATATTTTGTGCGGCCGGAGGCGCCGCGCCCCCTCACGCCGCCCCCTGTCCCACAAGGCAGGGGAATCGCATTTGCCGATCCCGTTCCGAGATCGTCATGGCCGGACTTGATCCGGCCATCTACGGGGTGGGGCTGAAGCTGAACTCGCAGGCTGTTTTCCGGGGTTCCGATCCCGTCCGGTCCGACGGCGTGGATGGCCGGGTCAGGCCCGGCCATGACGTTATAGATATGATTCGGGCAAATGCGATTGCCCTGCCCACAAGGGAAGAGGGAGTTTTCGCTCGGCGCAGGCACCTACCGGAGCGGGCGGAAGAACTCTCGGAGGTCGTGGGCGAGCAGCTCGGGCGCCTCCATCGCGGCGAAGTGCCCGCCACGGGGCATCGGCGTCCAGCGTACCAGATTGTAGGCGCGCTCGACCCAGACGCGGGGCGGCGTCAGGAGTTCCTTCGGAAACACGGCGACCCCGAGGGGCGGCAGGACCCGCTCGCCGGGGGCGAAGTGCATCGGATGGTGGCGATTCTCGCGGTAGAAGCGGATGGACGAGCCGATGGTGCCGGTGAACCAGTAGATCGAGATGTTGGTCAGCAGGGCGTCCAATGTGAAGGCCCGTTCCACGTCGCCGCCGCAATCGCTCCAGGCCCGAAATTTCTCGACGATCCAAGCCGCCAGGCCGGTGGGCGAGTCCGTCAACGCGAAGGCCAGCGTTTGCGGTTTGGTCCCTTGGATGTGGCCGTACGCGCCTTCCGCATCGGCCCAAGCCGAGGCAGCGGCAAGGAACGCCTGTTCGTCGGCCGACAGCGGCGGCTGCCCATCGCCGAGAGGCGGCCGGTAGGAGCCGGGAATGAGATTCAGGTGCAGCCCCGCCACCCGGTCGGGAAAGCGCGACGCGAGCCATGTGGACACACTTGCGCCCCAGTCGCCGCCCTGCGCCCCGAACCGCTCGTACCCGAGGCCCTGCATCAGCCCCATCCACACTTCGGCGACACGATGGGGACCAAAGCCCGGCCGGTCCGGACGTTGCGAGAAGCCGTAGCCCGGAAGGGACGGGACAACGACATCGAAGGCGTCGGCGGGGTCCGCGCCGTGGCTGCCGGGATCGGCGAGCAGCGGGATGATCCGTTCCATTTCGACGAAGGAGCCCGGCCAGCCATGGGTGATCACCAGCGGGAACGGAGCAGGGCCTTTGCCGCGCTGGTGAACATAGTGAATCCCGATGCCGTCCAGCTCCGAGACGAACTGCGGCAAGCGATTCAGTCGGGCTTCCTGCGCCCGCCAGTCGAAATCCTTCCGCCAATACTCCGTCAGGCGTTGGAGAAACCCGAGGTCGGTTCCGTCGTCCCAGCCGGCGCCTTCGATGGCATCGGGCCATCGCGCGCGCTGGAGCCGACGGCCCAAGTCCTCGATCCGATCGTCGCCGATGGCAATGGTGAACGGCTTGACCTGCATTGGACATTCCCCCGATGGCACCGCTTTCGGCTTGGATTCGCGTGGAAACAATCGATTCGTCCCGTAGCCCCGGCGAAGGCCGGGGTCCAGGCCCGCGCGAAAATCGGAGCAGGTGGCCCCTGGATTCCGGCCTTCGCCCATAGGCGCTGACATAAGACGAAACTGGTCCGCGCTCTTCTCCTCCCTCTCCGCCCCGTTGGGGCGGAGAGGGAGAAGAAAGCGCCTATGTCAGCGCCCATGGGGGCCGGGCTAGGCGTCGTCCGAGGCGTTGTCGCTTGGCGTTCTTAGCCGGGCGCCGACCATGCGGCCGGCGCCGGATTGTCTGGCCTGCGTCAAGGCGGCGTCCGCCGCTTGCAGCAGGATCGACGGGGATGTCATCGCATTCGGCCGGCAGGAGGTTGCGGTGGCCACGCCGAGGCTGGCCGTTACCTGGGGGCCATTGCCGCGTGCGCCGGGTCGCGGCAGGCGGAGCTTGATCACGGCCGCGCGGATTTTTTCCGCCACGACGGCGGCGCCCGGCTCCGGCGTCCTGGGCAGCAGGAGCGCCAACTCCTCACGCTGATAATAGCAGGTCTGGTCGTCGGCACGCCGGCCGGCGCCCTCCGCCACGGCGGCCACGGCGCGCAGGGAATCGTCGTCGCCGCGCCCCTCCGTCCGATCGCCGGATGGCGAGCTGCCGTCGAGCCCGATCAGAAGCAGGGACAATTCCGTGCCCTGCCGTGCAGCGCGCGCCCATTCGAGCGCCAGCGATTCGTCGAGCGCGACGCGACTGGCCACGTCCGTCGCGGTGTCGGTCAGATCGGCCAACTCGGCCTCGAACGCGCGGCGTTCGGACGCGCCGGCCGGGCCGTCCGGCGGCGTCGGTGTGGCGAGCCGTTCGCGCAGCCCTGTTCGGCGCGTGACTTCGTGCATGAGCAGGATGGTGTCGCGGGCGCCATCCGGCTGTGTGCCGTGAAGGGGGCGGATGGTGACGCGGACCCATTGGTTACCGGCAGTGGGACTGGCGAAGCGGATCGCGGTTCCCGTTGGCCGCGTGGCGCGGGCGCGTGCCATGGCGGCGGTGGCGGCGATCAGGCGCATGTCGTCAAGCGCGATGAAGCTGTCGGGCAGGCGGCCTAGCACGTCGTCCGCGTCCGGCCCGAACAGGCGGGCCGCGTTGGGGGACAGGCGGCGGATGCGGAAATCCTGGCCGATGCGGCAGATGATGTCGTCGCTGGTCGCTTCGAGCAGGGCGGCGCCGCCCTCGTCGATCAGCGTCGGATTCGGCAGCGGGACTGCCCGCCGAGACATGCCGAACCAGGGGCGCAGCCGATCGGCGACCAGGGACATGATCGCTACCACCGCAATACGAGGTCGCCGAGGCAGAGATAGAGGCCCGCGAGCATCGGCAGCACGAGCAGCAGCGGGAGACGCTGCGACGCGGCCGATGCGCCGGCGGGCTGGGCTGCTTCGATGCGGCGGCGCAGATCCGGCGTCTCGAAGTCGATGCGGGGAATGATCTCGTGCAGCGTCCAGAGGGCGCTTTGCTCGGGTTCGGCGATGGCGGACCTTGCGTTCGCCAACGGACTCGCGACCGGGGGCGGGGGAAGGAGGGCCGCCGCCGTCGCCGCGTCGCGCTGCATATCCGACGCGCGGCGCATGTGCCGAGGCATGAGGCCGACCGAGTTGGCCGTCGGGTCCTCGTCGTGCATCGTCGGCTCGGCCAGCACCGGCGAGATGGATGTGCCGGCCGCCCGGGCGCGAAGCGCACTGAACAGACTCTTGGCGCGCGTGGTGACGACGCCGGGCGGCAAGGCTGGATTGGCTCCGCCGAGCCGTAGGAGGATTTCCGCGTGCGCGGCCGAATCGGCCTGGAGCGAGCGGACTTGTGCCTCGATGGCCGATCGTTCCAGACTCGTGTGCTTTGGACCGATGGTTCCAAGCGACTTATTCGTCGCGATTTCGTTTTGCGGCATGATGACACCTTTTATTTGAGAAATATTTTCCCCACGGTGGTGTGAATTCTATCGACCTTGTGATAAATTCCAGCAAGAACTATCACGGTCGACAAGTAGTTTTATTACGTTCGACTCTAACACTTTTGATTTACCAGTCTTGCAAGATCTGGCGTTGCTGACGGATTAACGCGCGGTGACGTATCCAGGTTCCACGTCGCCGCCGCTCGAGGTTTTCTGGGCCGGATCACATCGCCGCGCCGCAGTCGTGTGGAAAGAGCGGTATCAGACGAGCGGCGCGTTGACCCATCTCGACGCGGCAGCGAATGAAACGAGCGCAAATGATCGACATCGTGCCGACACGTCGATGCTTCGCACCTGCGGCGGTTGCACGCATCCGGGTCGTCACGTCGTGAGCGAACATGCGGCGATCCTGGCGCTCAACGCCGGCTCCTCCAGCCTGAAATTCGCGATCTTCGGCGGGGCGGGGGCGAAACTGCGCGGCGAAATCGAGGATCTGCACGCGACGCCGCACATCGTCGCGCGCGATGCCGACGGCGCCGTGCTGGTGGATCGAACCTTGCCCGCCGGCAACGTTCTGCCCGCGCTGCTGGATTTCATCGACACGCATCTCGGCCCCGACGCCCTCGTGGCAGCGGGCCATCGCATCGTGCATGGCGGCGCGGAGCATGTGGCGCCCGAACCCGTCACACCCGCGCTGCTGGACGCGCTGGTGGCGCTGACTCCGCTCGACCCGCTGCACATGCCGGACAATCTGGCGCCGATCCGCGCCGTCGCCGCCGCGCGTCCGTCGCTCGCGCAGGTCGCCTGCTTCGACACCGCGTTCCATCACACGCTGCCACCGGTCGCCACCCGCCTCGCGCTGCCGCGCACGATCACGGAGGCCGGCGTGCGCCGCTACGGGTTTCACGGCCTATCGTACGAATACGTCGCCGGGCGCCTTGCCCGGGACGCACCGGCGCTGCGCCGCGTGATCGTCGCCCATCTCGGCTCCGGCGCCAGCCTGTGCGCGCTGGCCGACGGGCGCAGCATCGAGACGACGTTCGGTTTCAGTTCGCTCGACGGGCTGGTCATGGCCACACGCTGCGGCAGCCTGGACCCGGGCGTGATGCTGTATCTCGCCCGCCAGGGCCACGGGACCGCCGACATCGAGGACATGTTGTATCACCGCTCCGGCCTGCTTGGCGTGTCCGGGATCAGCGGCGACGTGCGGGTGCTACTGGCAAGCGGCGACCCGCGCGCGCGCGCGGCGCTGGACCTGTTCGCCTACCGCATCGCGGCGCACACCGGCGCGCTGGTCAGCGCGCTCGGCGGGCTGGACGGGTTTGTGTTCACCGCCGGCATCGGCGAGCACGCAGCACCCATCCGCGCCGCCGTCTGCGCGCGCCTCAGGTGGCTCGGCCTGCGGATGGACGATTCCGCCAACACGGCGAACGCCGCCCGCATCGACGCGCAGGACAGCGCCATCGACGTGCGGGTCATTGCCACCGACGAGGAGGCGATGATTGCGCAGCACACGCGGTCGGTGGTCGGTCAGGCCCCGAATTGCACGTCGTAGAGCCGCCGATACGCCCCGTCCGCCGCCAGCAGATCGTCGTGCCGGCCCTGCTCCACCACGCCGTGCCCGTCCACCACCACGATGCGGTCCGCATCGCGGATCGTCGCCAGCCGGTGCGCGATCACCAGACTGGTTCGCCCCGCCGCCAGTTCCGCCAGCGATTGCTGGATCGCGCGCTCGGTTTCCGTGTCGAGCGCGCTGGTCGCCTCGTCCAGAATCAGGATCGGTGGATTTTTCAAGAACATCCGCGCGATAGCGACGCGCTGCCGCTGGCCGCCGGACAGCTTTACCCCGCGTTCCCCAATCACCGCATCCATGCCGCCGGGCAGGTCGGCGATCATGGCGGAGAGGCGCGCGCGATCCGCCGCCTCCGCGATCTCCGCTTCGGTGGCGTCCAGGCGGCCGTAGGCGATGTTTTCGCGCAGCGTGCCGGCGAACATGAACACGTCCTGCTGCACCACGCCGATCTGCTGGCGCAGCGAGGTCAGTGTCATCGCCCGAATGTCGATCCCGTCGATGGCGATGCGCCCGTCCTGCACGTCGTAGAAGCGCGGCAGCAACGCGCACAGCGTGCTTTTTCCGGCGCCCGACGGCCCCACGAACGCCACCGTCTCACCCGCCGCGATGCGCAGGCTGACGTTTCGCAGCACGGGGCGCGCTGGGTTGTAGCCGAACGTGACGTTCTCATACAAGATGTCGCCCGCCAGCAGCGGGGCCGGGCGCGCGCCCGGTAGGTCGGTGAGCGTCGGCTCGGTGTCGATCAACTCGCAATAGCGGCGAAAGCCGGCGATGCCTTTCGGATACGTCTCCAGCACCGCGCTGATCTTTTCAACCGGGCGGAAGAACACGCCCACCAGCAGCAGGAAGCCCACGAACCCGCCGGCGGACAATTGGTCGTGCAGCACGAACCAGGTGCCGGCGACCATCACGATCATTTGCGTCGCCCGCATCGCGAGGTAGGTCAGCGCCGTGCTTGCCGCCATCAGGCGGTAGCCTTGCAGCTTGGTGCGGCGATAGGAGTCGTTGTCGCGGGCGAACAGCCGCCGCTCGTGCGCCTCGTTGGCGAACGCCTGGACGACGCGCATGCCGCCGATGTTTTCCTCGACACGCGCGTTGAACGCGCCGATGCCGGCGAAGATCGCGCGGAAGTTTTGGGTCATCCGGGCCCCGTAGCGGGTGGCCACGAGCAGCATCGGCGGCACCACCAGCACCGTCAGCAGCGCCAGATCGGCATTGACGGCGAACATCAGCGCGAAGCCGCCGACGAACGTCATCACCGCGATGAACAGATCCTCCGGCCCGTGATGCGCAACCTCGCCGATATCCTCAAGGTCCTTGGTGACGCGCGCGATCAGGTGCCCGGTCTTCTGCTCGTCGTAGAATGAGAACGACAGTTTTTGCAGATGGTCGAATGCCCGCCGCCGCATCTCCGTCTCCAGCGCGATGCCGAGGACGTGGCCCCAATAGGTGACGACCGCCATCAGGCCGGTGTTGACGAGGTAGAGCACGACCAAGCCGGCGGCGGCGCCCGCGATCAGGCCCCAGTCGTGGCCGGGCAGCAGCCGGTCCACGAACGTCCGCACCGCGAGCGGAAACGCGAGTTCCAAGAGTCCGGACACCACGGCACAGCCGAAATCGAGCAGGAACAGCCGTTTATGCGGACGATAGTAGCTGGCGAAGCGGCGGATCGGGGACATACGCGCGGGGTGTAGCAGGCGCGGCGCCGGCGGTCGATCACGACGATCATGCGGCTGGCGCGCAAGCGGCTCCCCGCCGACGCGGCCCGGAAACTAGTGCGGTGCCACCGGGGAGGCCAGATCCGCCATCAAGGCGCAGCGGAGGCCGACGATGTAATCCAGTTCGGCGTTTGCGCTGGTCGTATCCTCACCAACACTTTGCAGGCGAGCAACGACGACTTGTTGATCGCCAATGAGTTGCTGGGCAAGCGCCAAGCGCCGCCGCAGTAAAGACGAAGAGAGGGACGACGAGATCATTGATCGCTTCCTTCCTCATGTTCTTGATTGCGGCAGCAGCGTCCACCCGTTTACAAACCTCCGTCAAAGCAATCTTTGGCGATCAGCGTGGCACCGGGCGCGGCCGACGCTGCATGGAACCTGGACACTGCTGGAAAGTTGGCATTCTATGCTGCCCGTACGACTATCTGCGCGAAATGCGTGGGGAGGATGAGAGGATGCCCGCAGCCATTGTCGCGCTGTGGAACGCCGTGCGCGCCGACCGGCGCGCCGTCACGGCTTTGGAATATGGGCTGATCGTCTCTTTGGTCGCTGTCGTTATCACCATGTCGCTCGACATGATGGGCAATCATTTGGTGCGCGTGTTCGACAAGATTGCCACCAACCTCTGACGTTGTGTTCCACAACCAGCAGATGCGGATTACCAAAGCCACCGGCGGGGTAGCCGCACGCGCGAATTGGCTTTTGTGGCAGCTTGCGATTCGAGGACGCGGCGGCGCAATTCCGGCGTTGCCTCATCGACCGCCGGAAGCCGCTCCCCGGGCAGCACCGCGTCGGACGCACGCCGAAAGTAACGCATGGCGGTGCCGACCGCGTAGGCAACGGCACCGCCCGGTTGCACGGCGGCGCGCGGCGGAGGCGGGGATGCCGGATCGTCGCTCGCCCGCCGACGAAAATGGCCAGACGGCGCGAGGGACTCGCCAGTGATCGCATTGTTATTATGTTCGACATCAGAAGTGTTCGAGACTGCTGTTGCCGGCTTATGTTCGTAGGCCATGTTCGCGCCATCCCCTTTGATCTGCGGGAACTTGAGTTCGTCTCGCAACCAATTTCACTGCCATTTGACTACATTTGGCAGCATGTCTCAAGGGGCAACCCGAAAGCGCATGGGAGCCGGTCGCGCCTTGGATGACGGGGCCAACGAGCCGAGAAAGCCACTGGGGATTTGGCGGCCCGCGACCGACGATGATGAGCACTATGTCTACGCCATAGCCCTATGATGGCGGGATTGGCGGCCACGCAGCTCCCGGTTTGGCTATGCCCGGAAGCGGCCGTTCAGGATCGTGCCTACGCCGAGAGTCTCTCGATTTCCGCGGCCAGCTCGTTAGCGCTGAAGAGCATGCCGCCGTGTCGGAGGAGTTGCCGAACCATCGGCCCGTCGGTCGTGGCGATCTGCGCCGCGTTTGGCAGGTCACCCCCGACAACCTGTCGGATCGATGGCCAGTGGCCGCGCGACATCACGGCGCCTTCGGAGTCATGGAAGTAAGCGACCTTGCGTCCATAGACGTATAGGCGCTTCCCAGGCATCCACAGCTCGATGAACGTCCGGCGCCAGCGGTTCAAGTCCCGCTTTTCCCACCCGATGAAAATGCCGTTGTCCGGAAGTGCATCAATGGTTTGGGTCTCTTCGGGGTGTGCAGCTCTGACGGCTGCACGAGCCTGATCACGCTCAGTCTGAGTGGTGGGAGTCTTCACGAGAACGATGCTCACATCGGAGAAGCGATCCGGATCGGCGGCTATGAGGTCGAGGAGTGAGCCGGGGCGCACGGTTCGACTACCGGGCGTTCGCCCCGGTCGGAATCGCTTGGTCGCGAGATCGAGCGCCGAAGTGTCGACCTTCTTCGATGCCTTCCACTGGGTTTCAAACCAAATTACGGCTTGGCCGAATGTATCGTTATCGGGCGAAACCAGGACACCGCTCTCAATCAGGCTCGGAGGTCCATCTAGGCCGACACCGTTTTGAGAGGCATTGGCGGAACCGACAATCGCGCCTCGATCCGATATGTAGACCTTAGCATGCAGGCTGGGGACGTATCGCAGGCGGTCGTTCTCAGGTGCGCCAAGGGTGCGCAGCGCATTCGGCGAAGTTCCACCGAGCGTCACATCGCAGATAATACGCGGTTGATCGCCAGTGGCCTGATCAAGGAGCGCTTCTGCCCCGGTTCCCCAGAAGGCTACGGCGCACCGCACGTCATTGCCACCAAGCACGTCCCTGATTGCGTCTGCCAGATCGCTGCCTGCTATGAATCGAGCCACCGGGTACCCCTCTGAGCCGAAGTGAGGATAAACGCCGTGAAATGCGTTGTCTCGGCGTTCCGATGCCATTGTGCGGCAACAAGAGCGATGCATAGCGCCCTAAAGCGTAGGCTGGCGGAGGGGGTGGGATTCGAACCCACGGTGCTCTTGCAAGCACGGCGGTTTTCAAGACCGCTGCCTTAAACCACTCGGCCACCCCTCCCGGGCCGATCGACGGGCCGTTACTTAACAAAGCGGAACGCTCTTCACAAGAACTCCGTCACGCGCCCTGGCGACGTGAGGGCTTCCGGTTGCGGGCAAGTCGCCGTATTGCTGAATGCAATAAGCACGGTGGACGGATGACCCTCGCATCGAAACTTCGGACCGGCGCGATCGCGGCCGGCCTTTTCGCGGCATCCCTCGGCGCCCAGGCGCAATCGCCGGCGCCCACCACGACCGGCGACCCGGCCGGCATCTTCGCCTTGCAGGGCGAAAACGCGTCCCTCAGCACCGCCAAACTGACGGATCGCTATTATGTGAATGGCATCCGTCTCGGCTACACCACGCCCGAAGGCGGCGCTCCCGATGCGCTCTCCGGCATCGCCAATTCCATGTGGGACGGTGGCGCCGTCCGCTTCTCGTTCGACCTGACGCAGCAGATCTATACACCGGCCGACACCAAGGACGCGCACCCGCCGCCCGGCGACCGCCCATACGCGGGTGTCCTGCTCGGCACCTTCGGCCTCGTGCGCGACGTGCCGGACAGCCGCTCGCTGCTGGCGCTCTCGCTCGGCCTCGTCGGCCCGGACGCGCAAGCCGAGCGGGTGCAAAACGGGTTCCACGATCTGATCGGCCAGGGCCATACCAATGGCTGGGGCGACCAGATCCACGACGAGCCGGTCATCGAGATCACCAGCGCCCGCACCTGGCGGCTGCCCATCGGCAGCATCGGCCCGCTGGATACCGACTGGATGCCGGACCTCGCCTTCGGCGTCGGCAATCTGCGCATCTACGGCCAGACGGGCGTGGTGATACGGCTCGGGCAGGGCCTGGATTCAGACTACGGAACCCCGCGCATCGCCCCCGGCCCGTCCGGCGGGGACGCGTTCAAGCCGACGCGCCCGGTCGCCTGGTACGTGTTCGCCGGCGCCGACGGGCAGGCCGTGTTGCGTGACATCACGATCAACGGCAATGATTTCCGCGACAGCGCCCATGCGACACTGACGCCCTTTGTCGGCGAGTTGGAGGGCGGCCTCGCGATCATGGCGTTTGGCGCCCGGCTGACCTACACGCACGTCCTGCAAACCGAGGAAATCTCGCACCAAAAGGGCGGGCTGCATCAGTTCGGCTCGCTGGCGCTCTCCGTCCGGTTCTGACCGCGCGACCGGCAAGCGTTGCCCCGGCGCGGCGGGCTGTGGCACATCGCCCGGCATGATCACTCGACGCACCCTCGTCACCGCCGCACCTTTCACGGTGTTGGCGGCCCCGCACGCCCGCGCCGGGACAGAATCGTTCCCGGATTTCCTGGCCGGTGTCCGCCGCGACGCACACAAGATCGGCATTTCGGATGCCGTACTCGATCAGGCGCTGAACGGCATCCACGCCAACCAGCGGGTCATCGACCTCGACCACCACCAGCTCGAGTTCACGCTGACCTGGGCGCAATACCGCGCCCGGATTGTCTCGGACGCGCGCATCGCCAGGGGCCACGCCGCCTACCTTGCACACCGCGAGTTGCTGGAGCGGGTCGCCGCCCAATACGGCGTGCCGGCCGGCATCATCCTCGGTATCTGGGGGCTAGAGTCCGACTACGGCGCCGCGACCGGCGGCTTCAACGTCATCGAGGCGCTGGCGACGTTGTCGTGGGAAGGCCGGCGGGCCGCGTTCTTCCGCTCCGAGCTGATGGACGCGCTGCGCATCCTGCAAAGCGGCGACATCGCGGCGGCGAAGATGACCGGCAGCTACGCGGGCGCGATGGGCCAGACCCAGTTCATGCCGGACAGTTTCCTGAAATACGCAGTCGATTACAGCGGCACCGGGCGGCGCGACATCTGGGGCGATTTCGGCTGCGTGTTCGCCTCCACGGCCAACTACCTTGCCCGCGAAGGCTGGCAGCGCGGCATCCCCTGGGGCGAGCCGGCGGTGCTGCCGGCGGGGTTCGACGCCTCGCAGGCAGGGCGCGACCATCGCCGACCGCTCTCCGAGTGGCAGCGCATCGGCGTGGCGCCCGCTGGCCGCGTACCGGTGCCACCCGCAACGCCGGCCGCCGTGATCCTGCCGGACGGTGGCGGCGGCGAGGCGTTCCTGGCCTACCATCCGAATTTTCTGGCGATCCGGCGCTACAACCCATCGGACTTCTACTGCATCTCCGTCGGCCTGCTGGGCGACCGGGTGACGGCTTGAGGCGGGCGGCGGCGCTCGTCGCGGTAGCCGTCGCACTCGCCGGCTGCCATTTGCTCCGGCCGAAGCATCCGGTCGTCGCGTCGGTCCACTACGAATTGGGCGCGCCATACCAATCGGACGGCGTGTGGCACTACCCGCGCCCGCAATTCGATCTCGACGAGACCGGCCTCGCCGTTCCCACCACCCGCACCGCCGGCCTGACCGCAGACGGCGAGATGGCGGACCCGACGGCGCTGGCCGCCGCCCATCCGACGCTGCCGCTCCCGGCCCTGGTGCGCGTCACCAACCTCGAAACCGGGCTGCAAGTGCTGGTGCGGGTCAACGATCGCGGGCCGCCGCGGCGTGGCCGCGCCATCGCGCTGACCCCGCGCGCCATGGCGCTGCTGGGCGGCGCGGGCGCTGCGGTCATGCGGGTGCGGATACAGGTGATGGAGGCGGAGAGCCGCGAGATGGCCTCCGC
>CAJCJG010000282.1 GCA_903970625.1 Solirubrobacterales bacterium 70-9
TCTCGAACCCGAGCTTTTGGGCTTCCTTCAGCCGCGCTTCGGCCTGCGCGACCTGCCGCACCTCCCCCGACAGGCCGACCTCGCCGAAATAGACCCGGCCGGGATCGGTCGGCTGATCGGCGGCGGCCGAGGCGAGGGCAGCGGCGATGGCGAGGTCGGCGGCCGGCTCCGTGATCCGCAGGCCACCCGCGACGTTGAGGTAAACATCGTGCGAGGCGAGCCGCAGGCCGCAGCGCGATTCCAACACCGCCAGCAGCATCGACAGCCGCCCGCTGTCCCACCCGATCACCGAGCGGCGCGGCGCCCCGCCCGGATTGGCGGACAGCAGCGCCTGCACCTCCACCAACACCGGCCGCGAGCCCTCCAGCCCGGCAAACACGGCGCTGCCGGAGACGTTGCCCCGCCGTTCGGCCAGGAACAGGGCGGACGGGTTCAGCACTTCGGCCAGCCCCCGGTCGGTCATCTCGAACACGCCGATCTCGTCGGTGGCGCCGAACCGGTTTTTCACGCCGCGCAGGATGCGGAACTGGTGGCCTCGGTCGCCTTCGAAATAGAGGACGGCATCGACCATGTGCTCCAGCACGCGCGGCCCGGCGATGGCGCCCTCCTTGGTCACATGGCCGACCAGCACCACCGAAAACCCGCGCGTCTTGGCCAGCCGGATCAGTTCGAACGCGCATGCCCTGACCTGGCTGACAGTGCCCGGCGCCGAATCGATCGTGTCGAGCCACATCGTCTGGATCGAGTCGATCACCACCATGGTGATGTCGGTCTCCGCCTCCAGCGCGGCGGCGATGTCGCGCAAATTGATGGCGGCGGCGAGGCCCAGGGCCGCGTCGATGACGCCCAGGCGGCGGGCGCGCAGCCGGACCTGTTCGATGGCTTCTTCGCCCGAGACGTACAGCACCCGTTTGCCGGCGC
Source organism: Solirubrobacterales bacterium 70-9 (assembly GCA_903970625.1). Taxonomy (GTDB): domain Bacteria; phylum Pseudomonadota; class Alphaproteobacteria; order Acetobacterales; family Acetobacteraceae; genus CAJCJG01. The sequence goes on from CAJCJG010000282.1 coordinate 922, forward strand.
GGGCGAGGCTGGCGGCGGCTTGCAGCAGCAGCGTCGATTTGCCGATCCCCGGATCGCCGCCCAGCAGCACCGCCGAGCCGGCCACGAGACCGCCGCCGAGAACGCGGTCGAGTTCCGCGATGCCGATGGGCACGCGCGGCGGCGGTGCCGCGTCCCCGGCCAGCGGCACGAAGTCGATCTTGCGTGCGGCACCGGGTTTGGCGGGCGACTTGGCGATGCCGGGGCCTGCCTCGACGGCCTCCTCGGCGATAGTGTTCCACTCGCCGCAACTTTCGCAGCGGCCGGCCCATTTGCCACTGGCGGCGCCGCAGGACTGGCAGACGAAGCGGGTGGTGGCTTTGGCCAAGACTTAGTCCCTGGGCTTCGGCGGCAGGTCCGGCTTCAGGTGCAGTTCCTTCCACCGCGCTGGCGGAATTTCGGCCGGGGCGCCCATCATCAAATCCTCGCCCTGCTGGTTCAGCGGGAACAGGATCACCTCGCGGATGTTCGGTTCGTCGGCCAGCATCATCACGATGCGGTCGATGCCGGGGGCGGAGCCGCCGTGCGGGGGCGCGCCGTAGCGGAAGGCGTTCAGCATGCCGCCGAAGCGGGCTTCCACGTCGGCGGCGCTATAGCCGGCGATCTCGAAGGCGCGGACCATGATGTCCGGGCGGTGGTTGCGGATGGCGCCGGACGACAGTTCGATGCCGTTGCACACGATGTCGTACTGGAACGCCTTGATCGTCAGCGGGTCCTGGCCGTTCAGGGCCTCCAGCCCGCCCTGCGGCATGCTGAACGGGTTGTGGCTGAAGTCGATCTGCCGGGTTTCCTCGTTCAGTTCGTACATCGGAAAATCGGTGATCCAGCAGAAGCGGAATTCTCCCGGCACGATCAGCCCAAGATCGGTGCCGAGTTTGGTGCGCACGGCGCCCGAGAATTTCGGCGCTTCGTCTTTCTTGCCGGCGGCGAAGAACACCGAGTCGCCGGGCTTGAGGCCGCACGCCTGCCGGATCGCCTCGGCCCGCGCCGGTTCCAGGTTCTTCGCGATCGGGCCTTTGGCGCCGTCGCCCTCGAACACGATGTAGCCGAGGCCGCCGGCGCCCTGGTCGCGCGCCCAGTCGTTCAGCTTGTCGAAGAAACTGCGTGGGTTGCCGGCGGTGCCCGGCGCCGGGATGGCCCGCACGACGCCGCCGTTCGCCGCGATCTTCGCGAAAAGGCCGAAGCCGGAGCCGGCGAAATGCGCGGTCACGTCCACGATGCGGAGCGGGTTGCGCAGATCCGGCTTGTCGCTGCCATACAGCAGCATGGCCTCGTCGTACGGAATGCGCGGAAACGGCGGTTTCGTCACCGCGCGGCCGGCGGAAAATTCCTCGAACACACCGGCGATGACGGGTTCGATGGTGTTGAACACGTCCTCTTGCGTGACGAAGCTCATCTCGAAATCGAGCTGGTAGAATTCGCCGGGCGAGCGGTCGGCGCGGCTAGCTTCGTCGCGGAAACAGGGGGCGATCTGGAAGTAGCGATCGAACCCCGCGACCATCGCAAGCTGCTTGAACTGCTGCGGCGCTTGCGGCAGGGCGTAGAATTTGCCGGGATGGTTGCGGGCGGGCACCAGGAAGTCCCGGGCACCCTCGGGCGAGGACGCGGTCAGGATCGGGGTCTGAAATTCCGTAAAGCCGGACTCGATCATGCGGCGGCGGATGGAGGCGATGACGCCCGCCCGCAGCAGCATGTTGCGATGCACCTTGTCCCGCCGCAGGTCGATGAAACGGTAGGTCAGGCGCAGATCGTCGGGGTATTTCTCGTCACCTGCGACTTGCAGCGGCAGCACGTCGGCGGCGGACTGGACCGTGACATCGGCGGCCCGCACCTCGATCTCGCCGGTCGGCAGTTTCGGGTTGACCGTGGCGCCCTCGCGCAGCACCACCTGCCCGGTGACGGTGATGACGCTTTCCGGGCGCAGCCGCTCGACGGCGGCGAGCGCCGGGCTGCCGGCGGCGAACACGCATTGCGTCATGCCGTAATGATCGCGCAAATCGATGAACAGCAGGCCGCCATGGTCGCGCTTGCTGTGGACCCACCCGGACAGGCGGACGGTGGAACCCGCGTCCGAAGCGCGCAGGGCGCCGCTGGTGTGGGTGCGATAGGCGTGCATGGGCTCGGTCCCGGCTGGAATGGGGCGGCAAGGAAGGCTGGCGAGGCCGTCATGTCAAGTTGTGGCATGTCACGTTGCGGCACCCCGTCCGGGAGGCTAGAAGCGGCTTATGTCGCGTCCCAGCCGGGCGGAATTCCCGCCCCCCGCCCTGATCACCACCACCGTCGAACTCGCGGCACTCTGCGAACGCCTCCGGCGCGAGAGTTTCGTGACCGTGGACACCGAGTTCATGCGCGAACGCACCTATTGGCCGGAGCTGTGCATCGTGCAGCTCGCCGGGACCGACGAGGTGGCGATCGTGGATGCCGAGGCACCGGGGATCGACCTGGCCCCGCTCGGCGCGCTGTTCGCCGATACCGCGGTGACGAAGGTGTTCCATGCCGCGCGGCAGGACATCGAGATTTTCGTGCTCCGCTTCGGCGTGGTGCCGAAGCCGCTGTTCGATACGCAGATCGCGGCGATGGTGGCGGGCTTCGGCGATCAGGTCGGCTACGACAGCCTCGTCTCGGCGCTGACCGGCGCGCATATCGACAAGGCGCACCGGTTCAGCGACTGGTCGGCACGGCCGCTCTCGCCCGCGCAGGCGACGTACGCCGCCGCCGACGTGACGCACCTGCGTGGCGTGTACGAAAAGCTGCGGGAGCGACTGGACAAGGATGGTCGGCTCGCCTGGGTGGCCGAGGAAATGGACGCGCTGGCAAACCCGGCGACCTACCGGGCCGACCCGGAGGCGATGTGGGAACGGCTGCGGCCGCGCACCGGCAACCGGCGGCTGCTGGGCGTGCTGCGCGCTGTGGCGGCGTGGCGGGAGCGGGAGGCGCAGAAAAGCAACATCCCGCGTCAGCGCATGCTGAAGGACGAGGCGCTGCTGGAGATCGCGGCGACCGCGCCGGACACGCCGGAGGCGCTGGCGCGCGCGCGGGGCGTCACCGAAGGGTTTGCGCGCGGCAAATCCGGCACTGGCCTGCTGGCCGCCATCGCCGAGGCCAAGGCGCTGCCCGACGACCGGATGCCGGACGCGCCCAACAACCGCGACGCCCCCCGGCCGTCGCCGGCCCTGGTCTCGTTGTTGAAAGTGCTGCTGGCAGCCAAGTGCGAGCAGCATCATGTGGCGGCCAAGCTGGTGGCCAGCTCCGACGACATCGAGCGCCTCGCGCTGGAGGACGCACCCGACCTGCCGGCGCTGACGGGCTGGCGGGCCGAGGTGTTCGGCACCGACGCGCTGGCGCTGAAGGCCGGCCGCATCAGCCTGGGCGTGGATGGGCGGCGGGTGAAGCTGCTGCGCAGCTAGCGGCGCCCGTGCCCCGTTGAGTCTGACCCGGATCAGGAGACGAGACCGCCATGAACGACGCCAAGACCGCCCTCGGCCAGAAAATCCGGGCGATCAAGAAGCAGCACGGCTGGACCTGGGCCGAGATCGCCGAAAAACTCGGGCACGCGCCGGTCTGGACCTGTGCCGCCTGCCTCGGCCAGATGTCGATGACGGAAGAGGTCGCCGACAAGGCGGGCCAGTTGTTCGGACTGAGCGCGGAGGAAACCGCGCTGTTGCAGGACATCCCCTATCGCGGCAGCCTGCCGACCGCCGTCCCGACCGACCCGCTGATCTACCGGTTCTACGAACTGGTCCAGGTGTACGGCACGACCTGGAAGGAGATGATCCAGGAGGAGTTCGGCGACGGCATCATGAGCGCGATCGACTTCGACATGACGCTGGAGCGCCAGCCGGACCAGAAGGGCGATCGGGTCAAGATGACGCTGTCCGGGAAATTCCTGCCTTACAAGCGGTACTGATCAGACCCGCGCCAGCGCACCCTCGATCTGGGCGAACACCTCGGCGAGTGCCGCGAGTTGCGCGCGCACGGCGGCGGCGGGCGAGCTGTCCGCGACCGGGGCGGTGCCTGCGAACGTCTGTTGCAGCACGATCCGGCGGGTCGCGGCCCCCATCGCGACGGCGGTGACGGCAATCGCCGCGCGGGCCACGCCGCCGTCGGTCCACAGCGTGGTCAATTCGCCGTCGAGCGACAAGGTGATGGCGGCGCGGCTGCCGGGGCTGACGACGGCGGCGAATTGGCCGCTCTGGGCGAGCCATTGCCGCAGCGAGTCCTCCGCGCCCTCCGCCGGCGGGACCGCCCATTGCTCGTAGAACGCCGTCTGGATGCTGCCGTCGCTGCGCAGGCTTTGCAGGCCGCGTTCTGCCAGCCCCGGCCCCGCCCGCAGGTCGCGGACCTCCAGCACCGGCCCATCGGCGCGGGGCGGCACCGCCGTGGGGCGGCGGACCAGTAGCGGCCATTCGCGCCGCACCTCGTACGGCCGCTCCGACAGGCCGCAGGCGGCGACGGCGAGCGGCAGGGCCACAAGGAGGAACCGCCGCCTCATTTGGCCACCGCATGCGGCGGCGGCGCGCCGAGCAGGACGGAGGACGGGTAGCGCCGCAGAACCTCGGTGGTCTCGCGCAGGTTCGCGACGGCCGCGCGCGTATCGCGCAGCACCGGTTCCAGATCGCGCTGCACGTCCGCGACGCCGTTGTCCACGCGGGCCACGGTGGTCGCCAGCGCGTCCAGCAGCCCCGGCAGGCGCTTGGCCGCCGCGTCGAAATTGTCGGCGGCGTCGGCGGCGGAGGCGGTCAGTTGCTTGAACTGCTTGCCCTGCACCAGCGTCCGCACCGCGCCGGAGGTTGCCCGCAGGTCGCTCGCCAGGCCCGGCAGGTCTGCGACTTCGACGGCGGTGCGCAGCGTGGTCAGCAGGATGTGCGCCTCGGCGAGCGTGCCGTGCAAATCGCCCTCCGTCAGTTGGCCATGCACGTCGTCCAGCACGGTCTGCACGCTGCCGCTCAGGCGCGCGAAATCGACCGCTTGCAGCTTGGCCAGCAGCGACTGCGCGGCGTCCTGGACCTGGGCGATGGTACTCGGCATCGAGGGGATGTAGTCGTACTCGGGCGTCCAGGGCACTTTTTCGGCCGGGAACTGGTGCGGGTTGACGAAGTCGATCTCGATATAGACCACGCCGGTGATGCCTTGCGTCGCCAGCCGCGCCCGAAGGCCGAGTTCCACCGCGCGGTCGGTGTCGATGACGCGGCCGATCTTTTTGGGATCGACGGTGAAGCGGATGACGACGAGTTGGTAGCTGGCCCGCTCCTGATCGGCGGGCATCGAGTCCGGATACACCGCGCCCACGAGGTTGATCTCGGTCACTTGCCCCAGCGACACGCCGCGAAATTTCACCGGCGCGCCGACCACGAGGCCCTGCACGGACTCGCGCGAATAGGTCTCGTAGTTCAGGCCGTGGCGCACCTGATCGCGGCTGAGGAACAACACAAGTGCGATGGCGGCGGCCAGACCGAACGCCAGCAGCAGCCCGACGCGAAGGTAGGTGGCGCGGTCGCCCATCACGCGGCCATCGGTTCGCGGCGGAAGAAGGCGCGCACGGTCGGCTCGGTGCTCTCGTCGCGCAGCGTGCGCGGGTCGCCCTCGGCGATCACGCCCATGGAAGTCCGGTCCAGCATCAGGCAGCGGTCGGCGATGGCCAGGATCGAGGCCAGTTCGTGCGTGACCACGACGAACGTGATGCCCAGTTCCTCCCGCAGGTCGAGGATCAGCCGGTCCAATTCGGCGGACGTGACGGGGTCGAGGCCAGCCGACGGCTCGTCGAGAAACAGCAGCGGCGGGTCGAGCGCCATCGCGCGGGCAATCGCCGCCCGCTTGGCCATGCCGCCGGAAATTTCCGCCGGCATCCGCCCGGCCGCGTCGGCGAGGCCGACCAGCCCGAGTTTCACCCGCGCGATTCCGGCGCGGGCGGCGGGCGGCAGGTCGGAGTGCATCTCCAGCGGCAGCATCACGTTTTCCAGCAGCGTCATTGAGCCGAACAGCGCGCCGGACTGGTACATGACGCCGATGCGGGTCAGCACGTCCGAATTGCGCGCGTACATGTCCTGGCCCAGCACCTCCACCCGCCCTTCCGCCGGCCGCAGCAGGCCGATGAGTTGCCGCATCATGGTCGATTTGCCGGAGCCGGAGCCGCCGAGGATGGCGAATACCTCGCCGGCGGCGACCGTGAACGAGACGTGGCGAAAAATGGTCCTGCCATCGAACCGCTGGGCCACGTCCGTCACCCGGATGACCGGCGCCATCGGCTACAGCCCCAGCCGGTAGAACAGCACCGCCAGCACGCCATCGAGCGCGATGGCGGCGACGATGCCGCCGACGACGGCGGAGGTCGCGGACAGGCCCACGGCGCGCGGCCCAACGCCGGTGGCCAAACCGGCGCGGCAGCCGATGGCGGCGACGGCGGCGCCGAACAGGGCGGCCTTGCACAGACCGCCGTAAAAATCCCCCGGCGACACCGCGTGCGCCACCTGATTGGCGATGGTGATGGGCGGGATGCCGCCGGCCGTCAGAACCAGCGTCATGCCGAGCAATCCGGCAAATTCCATGATGACCGTCAGCACCGGCATGACCAGCATGGCGGCGATCAGCCGGGGCAGGACCAGCATCGTCATCGCGTCCACCCCCATGGTCGCCAGCGCATCCAGTTCCTCGTTGACCTTCATGGTGCCGATTTCGGCGGCGAAGGCGGAGCCGCTGCGGCCGGCCAGCACCACGGCCGTCAGCAGCGGGCCGAGTTCGCGCAGCAGGCCCAACGCCACCAGGTTGGCGACATAGATGTCCGCCCCGAACCGGCGCATCGGCACCAGCGACTGGAAGGCTAAAATCAGCCCGATCAGGACGCCGAGCAGCAGCACCAGCGGGATCGCCTGCACCCCCGCCTCGTCGGCCGCGCGCAGCAGGTCGCGCGCGCGGAACATGCGCAGCCGCGCCGGCAGCCGAACGGTCGCGACCGCAACCTCGCCGAGATAGGCCAGGCCGCCGGTGCAGATGGTCAGGCCGGAGACGATCACCTCCCGCCAGCTTTGCGGCACCGGGCGCGGCTGAGGTGGCGGAGGGACCGCGACCGGGCGGACCAGGGCGATCACGGCGGCCACGCGGGCGTCGGCGCCACGGATTTCGGCCGGCCCGCCATGCGCGCGCTCGGCGTGCAGCAGCAGGGTGGCCCCGGCGGTGTCGCAGACGGTCACGTCCGTCAGGTCGATGGCCAAGGGCCGCCCTTGCGCCTGCCGCGCGGCGCGCAGCAGGTCGGCCCAGAGGCGGGCGGCGGCGGCGAGATCAAGAGGGCCGGAGAGGCGCAGTACCGTTTCGCCGCCGGTGTCGGCAACCGCGAACCGCGCCGGCGCCACCCCCGACAGCGCAGCGGCCGGGAGGTCGGGCGTTGCGGTATTTGCGGTGTCCGGCACGGGCGCATTACCACACGGCCCGGCGGAAACGGCAACCGAGGCGGATGTCGCTTATTATTACGTATATGGAACAATTAGGGCGTGCCAAGGCGCGTGCTCTTTGGGCTGGAATTTTTTGGGGGGGACCGGTGGCTGGCTTTAAGCCGTCTCTCGTTTTGGGATTGGGTTGGGTTCGGAGTGTTTGGGCCGCCGGTTTCCGGGCGGGGCGACCCCTGTCCCCGGTCCTTTGCCGGACGGGGAGAGCGGGTTTTGGGGCCACGTTGGGCGAAAGCCCGGTCCGGCGCTCCCGGCGGGACGGAACTTCCCCTTTCTCGACGCTGGCGGCGAGGCGGGCGAAATCTTCGCCCATGCGCCGGAACTGCGCCTCGATCATCGCGACCAGCGGCGC
>CAJCJG010000283.1 GCA_903970625.1 Solirubrobacterales bacterium 70-9
GGCCGGCGCAGGCGCGGTCGCCGGAGCGGGGGTGGTCTGGGCCAGCGCCGGCAGGGCGAGTAGCGCAAGGGCTGCGGCTGGGACGATAAAACGCATGATTATTCTCCTTGCGGACCAGCCCGGCACACATATGCCGGCGTCCGCGTCGCGATGTTGCATTGCGGTCGCCCATCCCCGGCGCACCAGGAGGGCGCAGGAGTTCGAATATATAGGATTGGCCCGCGCCGCTAGTCTGTTGATTCGGTGTTAGTGGGACCGGCCGTTCAAGCGGTCAAAACGCGCCGCAAAATCGCCACCGCCTCCTCGATATCGGCCGTGTTCACATCCAGATGCGTACACAGCCGCACCCGCGTCCGCCCCATCGTCGAAATCAGTACACCCTCGGCCCGCATCTTCACCGCCAGCGACTCGGCGGTGTGGCCGGTGGCTTCCGTGTCGAAATAGACCAGATTGGTTTCCGGCGACTCGACCACCAATCCTTCGATCTGCGCCAGGGCACGCGCCAGGGTGCGCGCGTTGTCGTGGTCCTCGGCCAGCCGCTCGACATTATGGTCCAGCGCATACAGGCAGCCGGCCGCGCTGATGCCCGCCTGCCGCATCGACCCGCCCAGCCGCTGCTTCCAGCGCCACGCAGCGTCGATGAACGCGGCCGAGCCGCACAACACGGCGCCCAGCGGCGCCCCCAGCCCCTTGGTGAAATCCAGCCAAACGGAATCGTAACCCGCCGCCATCTCGCCTGCCGAAATGCCCACGGCCACTGCGGCGTTCATCAGCCGCGCGCCGTCCATGTGCGTTGCCGCCCCATGCCCGTGCGCGATCTCCGCAACCTCGTGCAGCGTGGCGACCGGCCACACCGTGCCGCCGCCCAGATTGGCCGTCTGCTCGACGGAGAGCAGCGTCTGCGGCGGCGAGTAGCGCGACGGCGGTTGCAACGCCGCCCGCAGCGTCGCCGCGTCGAACTGCCCGCCCGCGCCTTCCAGACCCAAGATCTGCACGCCCGCCAACGCCGCCGGCGCGCCGCCCTCGGCGGTCAGGATGTGCGCCGTCGCGTGCGCCAGCACGGCGTCGCCCGGCCGGCAATGGGTCAGGATGGCGACCTCATTGCACATCGTCCCGCTGGGCAGAAAGATCGCCGCCTGCTTGCCCAGCAACGCCGCCATCCGGTCGCACAGCGCGTTGACGGTCGGGTCTAGGCCCGCCTGCTCGTCCCCGACCTCGGCCTCCATCATCGCCGCGCGCATGGCCTGCGTCGGCTTGGTCTGCGTGTCGGAATACAGATTGATGCGGATCGGCGGCAGGCCCGGGGCCGGGCGCGGCGGGGCATGGACCATCGGGCGTCTCCAAAACGGCGAATGCGCAGCAAAGCAGCCCGACGGCGGCCGCGCCAGGGGTCGTCGATACCGTCGCTTAACACATTCCATCTCAGAATCGGCTTGCCAAACCTCGGCTAAAGATTTGTAAATGATTCGAGACGACGATCCCCAACGCCGTTGCACGAACGCGTAACCTGCGGGGGAACATAACGAGGAGGCCGCATGATCGACGTCAAGGCGCCGCCGTCCCCAGGCCACGCCGTTCCATCCCGCGAGATCGCATCGCTGCAAGCGCGCCTGCAATGCTACGAAGTGGCGCTCGGCAACGTCTCCATCGGCATCGCGTCCTTCGACTCCGCCAACCGACTGCTGCTGCGCAACGACCGCTACGCTTACCTCTACGGCTTGTTACCGGCGCAGGTGCGCGTCGGGATGAAACTGCACGACCTCCTGGCGCTCCGCGCCGCCGTCGGTGCCATGCCGGACATGTCGGCCGACGAATATCTGACGCTGACCCAAACCGAGGACAGCATGCGCGCGCCCACGGGCCGGGTGATCGAACTCAAGAACGGCCGCGTCGTCGTCGTCCGCTTCCAACCGCTGCCGGACGGCGGCTTCGTCTCCACCCACGAGGACATCACCGAACGCCGCAACGCCGAAAACCGTGTCGCCCACATGGCGCGGCACGATGCGCTGACCGGGCTGCCCAACCGCGCCCTGCTGCGCGAACGGCTGGACCAGGCGCTGGGCGACTGCGGTCGCCCCTGCGCGGTGATGAGCCTCGACCTCGACGATTTCAAAACCGTCAACGACGCATTCGGCTACCAGCTCGGCGACATGGTGTTACGCGCCACCGCCGACCGGCTGGCGCAGGGCCTGCCCCCCGGCACCTTCCTCGCCCGCCTCGGCGCCGACGAATTCGCGGTGGTGCTGGCCGGCGCGACCACGCCGGAGGCCACCCAGGCCCTCGCCGAGCGCCTGCTGCGCGACGTCGGCCGCCCGCACACGATCGAGGGTCAGCCGGTCACGCCCATCGCCAGCATCGGCATCGCGCTCGCGCCGCGCGACGGCACCAACGTCGATGATTTGCTTCGCCACGCCGACCTCGCGCTGTCCACCGTGAAAAGCTCCGGCGGCGGGCAGGCCGCGCTGTTCTCGCCCACCATGGAATCCGCCGTCCAGCGCCGCCGCGCCCTGCAAGCCGATCTGCGCACCGCCATCGCCGACGACGCACTGGCCCTCGTGTACCAACCCGTCGCCGACCTGGAGAGCGGCCATGTCACAGGGTTCGAAGCCCTGTTGCGCTGGGACCGCCCCGGCCACGGGCGGGTGTCGCCGGCCGAATTCATCCCGCTGGCCGAGGAAACCGGCCTGATCGTGCCCATCGGCGCCTGGGTGCTCCGCCACGCTTGCACCGAGGCCGCACGCTGGCCCCGCCGCCTGCGCGTCGCCGTCAATGTCTCCGCCGCGCAATTCCGCGCCCCCGGCCTGTACGAAGCCGTCACCGGCGCGCTCGCAGTCTCCGGCCTGGCGGCCTCGCGGCTGGAACTGGAAATCACCGAATCGGCGATGATGCAGAACTGGCAGGAAACCGCCGGCACCCTGCAACGCCTGAAACAGCTTGGCGTCCGCGTCGCGATGGACGATTTCGGCACCGGCTATTCGTCGCTCGGCTCGTTGCGCAAATTCCCGTTCGACAAGATCAAAATCGACCAGAGCTTCGTGCGCGAACTGTCCGCCACCACCGAATCGGTCGCCATCGTCCGCGCCATCGTGGCCCTGTGCGGCGCCCTCGGCATGACGACGACGGCCGAAGGGGTCGAAACACGCGAGCAATTGGCCATTCTGGCGGAGGAAGGCTGCACCGAGGTACAGGGCTACCTGTTCAGCATGCCCCGCCCGCCTTCGGACATCGCCGAGATGCTGGCGCAGTTCGACGCCGCCGGGCCCGCCGCGTCGCCGATCAGGCGCCCTGCGTTCGCGGCGGGGCCGCGCGAGGCGGGCTG
>CAJCJG010000284.1 GCA_903970625.1 Solirubrobacterales bacterium 70-9
GGCGGGCCTCGCTCCCGCCAATCTAGGGGGGATGAGAAAACATCCCGCCAACTCGCCGCTCGCCGTCTCCATGCTGATGACGCAACTGGCGATGGCGTCGTGGGAGACGATTTTTCGCCGCACGATGATGATGGCGCAGGGCACCTGCTCGCCTGCCGAATATCGGCGGATGGGCGCGGAGAAGCTGGCCGCGATGCAGCAATCCGCCGTGGCACTGGCCAGCGAGCACGGGCAGGCGGCGGCGCTGGGGCCGTTCGTGGCCAAGACGCGGGCGAACGTGCGGCGGTTGCGGCGGCAGGGCTGACCGCAAAACGGCCATTGCCCTTGGCGTAAACTCCGGTTAGATCGCGAGTGCTTGGGGATGGAGTCCCCCCAAACCGCCCGCAAGGGCTGATGACTCCTACCGTGCGAGGTTTCGTCGCGGTAGGAACTCGGGCATCGTCCGGACCTGCCGCAAGGCAGGTTTTTTTGTGCCCGAGAGGGTGGAGATGACGCTGGACTGGACACATGCCGCGCCGTCGATGCTGGCGGCGTTCCTCGCCTCGCTGGTGGAATTCGTCGAAGCCATGACCATCGTGCTGGCGGTTGGCGCCGTGCGCGGCTGGCGCGGCGCGCTGGGTGGGACCGGGCTTGCGCTGCTGGTGTTGCTGGGACTCGTCATGGCCTTCGGCCCCGCCCTGGCCGAAATCCCGCAGGATTGGGTGCAGCTCGGCGTCGGCACGCTGCTGTTGCTGTTCGGCATGCGCTGGTTGCGCAAGGCCATCCTTCGCAGTGCCGGGATTTTGCCCCTGCACGATGAATCCGCCGCTTACGCCAATGAAATTGGCGCTCAGCGCCGCCGCGGCGGAATCGGGCGTGGCTGGGACGCGGTGGCCGTCGCCACATCCTTCAAAATCACGATGCTGGAGGGGATCGAGGTCGTCTTCATCGTCATCGCCGTCGGCGCCGCCGCACCCGGTCTGTTGTTGCCCGCCGCCATCGGCGCGCTGGCCGCCCTGTTGCTGGTCATCGCCCTTGGGCTTGCGCTGCACCGTCCGGTGGCGACAATCCCGGAAAACACATTGAAATTCGTCGTCGGTATCTTGTTGAGCGCCTTCGGCACGTTCTGGGTGGGCGAGGGGATGAGGCTGCATTGGCCCGGCGCCGACCTGTCGCTATTGGCGCTCAACGCGGGCTTCCTGGCGGCAGCGTTCCTCGCCGCGAAACTGAGCCGGAGGGTCTGAATGCGGTGGCTTGCGGCTATTGGCCGGGAATTGCTTGGCATGTTCGTCGATGACGGGCGCGACTCCGTGGCCATTCTGGGGTGGCTGGCGGCGATGTGGCTGTTATCTCGGCAGAATTTGCCGTCGCCATTGGTGCCGGCGCTGCTGTTTGCGGGCTTGGCGTGCATTTTGGTGGAAAGTGCCGCCCGCCGGGCGCGCAAGGGGCGGGCGCGATGATGCTTTGGCTGGCAGTGGCAATGGGCAGCGCCCTCGGCGGCTTGGCCCGCTTCGGCGTGGGAATGCTGGCGGTGCGCGCGCTCGGCGGCAGCTTTCCGTGGGGCACGCTGTTCATCAACGTGCTCGGCAGCTTCGTCATCGGCTTCTTTGGCGCACTGACACAGCCCCACGGCGCGATGCCGGCCAGCATGGTGGTTCGCGTGTTCGTCATGGTCGGCATCTGCGGCGGCTTCACCACGTTTTCGGCATTCAGCCTGCAAACGATGGAGTTGTTGCAGGCCGGCGAAATTTTGCCCGCCTCACTGTATGCCGTTGGCTCCGTGGCATTGTGCGTCGCCGGCACGTTTCTTGGGTACTTTTTGGCCACCCGCCTCGGCATGCCGCTCCGTAGCTGACCCGTCCCGTTTGGAGGCCGCCCCATGAGCCAGTCCGCCGCCGTGGTCGAAACCAAAGCCCACGCCGGACTGACCGGCATGAGCCTCGCCGCCCTCGGCGTCGTGTTCGGCGACATCGGCACCTCGCCGCTCTACACCCTGAAAACCGTCCTCGACACTACCGGCGATCACCCGTCTGCCGAAGCCGCCCTCGGTTCGCTGTCGCTGATCGTCTGGACGCTGATCATCGTCACCTCGATCAAATATGTCGGCCTCGCGATGCGGGTGGACAACGACGGCGAGGGCGGGATCCTGGCGCTGATGTCGCTGCTCGGCGTCAAGAAGGCCAAGCGGCCCCTGATCGTGGCCATCGGCCTGTTCGGCGCCGCCCTGATCTATGGCGACGGCGCGATCACGCCGGCCATTTCGGTGCTGTCGGCGCTGGAGGGGCTGGACATCGCCACCCCTGCCGTCCACCGCTTCATCCTGCCGGCGGCCGTCGCGATCCTGCTCGGCCTGTTCGCGGTGCAAAGCCAGGGCACAGCCAAGATCGGCAAGCTGTTCGGGCCGGTCATGGTGGTGTGGTTCTTCGTCATCGCGCTGTTGGGCATCGGCCCCATCGTCGCCCACCCCTCGGTACTGCTGGCGATCAACCCGCTGAACGGGCTGTCCTTCTTGGTCTCCAACGGGATGACCGGCGTCCTGGTGCTGGGTGGCGTGTTCCTGTGCGTGACGGGCGCCGAAGCTTTGTATGCCGACATGGGGCATTTCGGCCCCAAACCCATCCGCGTGGCGTGGTCCTTCGTCGTGCTGCCGGCGCTGCTGCTGAACTATGCCGGGCAGGCGGCGCTGGTGCTGGGCGGCGGCCCGACAGAGGGCAATATCTTCTACCATTTGGCGCCGGAATTCCTGGTGGTGCCGTTGGTGCTGCTCTCCACCGTCGCCACCATCATCGCCAGCCAGTCGATCATCACCGGCGCCTTTTCGATGACGCGGCAGGCGATCCAGTTGGGCTGGATGCCGCGCCTGCCGATCACGCAGACCTCGGCCGAGGGCTACGGCCAGATCTATGTCGGCCCGGTCAATTGGCTGCTGATGCTGGTGACGATCGCGCTGACGGTGGGCTTCGGCAAATCCGACAATCTGGCGTCCGCCTACGGCATCGCCGTCTCAGCCACGATGCTGATGACGACGCTGCTGCTCTACATCGCCATGCGCGAAATCTGGAAATGGAGCCTGTTGCGGGCGGCCCTGGTGGCGGGCGCGCTGGCGGTCGTCGATGCCGCGTTCGTCGGCGCCAACATGATGAAGATTGCCGACGGCGGCTATATCCCGGTCCTGCTCGCCGCCGCCGTCTATTTGACGATGTGGATCTGGCATGCCGGTGCCGAGGCGCTTGGTGCGCGCGTGCGCGAGGCGGTCATGCCGATCCAGGAGTTTCTGCCCATGATCGAGTCGCAGGGCGTGCCGCGCGTCCCCGGCGGCGCCGTGTTCCTGACCCGCACGCAGTTCGGTGTGCCGCCGGTCATGCGCTGGCACGTCAAGCACAGCCGCGCGCTGCACGAACAGGTGCTGGTGCTGAACGTTGTGACCGACATGGCACCCTACGTGCCGCCGGCGGAGCGCCTGAACGTGATTCCGCTGGCACCCGGCGTCTGGCGTGCCACGGCGCATTTCGGCTTCATGGAACGCCCGGACATTCCGGCCCTTCTGGCCGAGGCGCACGCGCACGGCTGCACGATGGATTCCAACGACCTGACCTATTTCGTGGGCCACGAAACCGTTGTGTGGCGCGACGACGGCAAGGGCCTGCCGCATTGGGTGGAGGCGTCGTTCGCTTTCATGCAGCGCAATTCGCTGCACGTGACCGACTATTTCCGCCTGCCGGCCGAGACGGTGGTGGAACTCGGGCGCGAAGTGGCGATCTGAGGGCCAACCGGCTGCCAGTCACCCCGGCAAAGGCACTCTGCCATCGGACAAGATCCATGTCACGTCAGCTATCTACCGGCGGAGGGTAGGGGCGTCGGCGCAGGGGAGGGCGTTCCAACGTGACTGTTGTGTAGCTTCCTGCCTGCGCCGCATTGACGGCGGCCCGCACCGCATCGAGGCTTGCGCGGATCGTCCACCAGAAATTGGTAGAGAGCACGACGAGGGCGATCCGCCTGCCTGTCAGGGTTTGCTGATAGAGGATGTTCTGGTCGGCCGTGACCATGAGATCGAAGCCGTCATCCTCGGCAGCCCGAAGAAGCTTGCCGTTCTGAAGCTCGCCCCAGGCCCATCAGGCGGCAGGGGACCACGTGATGGTCCGAGAGCGCTGCCACCAAGCCTTCCGGCATATTTTGGTCGAGTAGAACCCGCACAGTTCAGGCATGAACCCCGACATGGGACCTGGCGAATTCGATGATCTGTCGCACCACATCCGCTGAGACACTCGGGAAGATCTCTGTCGCGATCTCCTCAGGCGTGTAGTCGTCGGCGTGGTTCATGATCGCCCAAACCGGCAGACGCGTGCCCTTCACGAGCCAGGCGCCGGACACCTTGCCTGGAATCCGCTCCACAAGCGCGCATTGCGACCAGTCGGCTACAGCTATCACATCATTCTCTGACCAGTCCGTCATGGCCGTCTCTCGCTCTCAATTCCCATGAACCTAGCACATATCGGCGGCCCAGTGGGCGATGGCAGCACTGCCGATGGAACGGCGACCGAGGTCGTCGACGATACGGAATGACAGGTTGCGAGCACCTAGTCTCGTACAAGCCCATATGCCGGCCGAACAAATCGCCGGGAACCATTGCCCGCCAAACTGCATTGATTACCCGGAGGGCGTGGATGGACCACGTCTTTTTCGGCCGCGTCTGCTGCGGCCAACGGAGGATTTTCCAATGGACAAAGATCGTATCGCCGGCGCCGCGAAGGAAGCCAAGGGCTCCGTCAAGGAAGCCGCCGGCAAGGTGACGGGCGACCAGAAACTGCAAGCCGAGGGCAAGGCCGACAAAGCGGCCGGCAAGGTTCAAAATGCCGTCGGTGGCCTCAAGGATGCCGCACGGGATGCGCTGAACAAGTAGCGTTACGGGTTTTCGTCTGCGGCTATTTGATCCTCACAGGAGACTTTCATGGGTACGATTCTGATCATCGTCGTTCTGGTGCTGATTTTCGGCGGCGGTGGCGGATATTACGCCCATGGCCGCTACGGCAGCTCTGGCTTGGGTGGTGTCCTTGGCCTCGTGGTCGTGGTGCTGCTGGTTCTGTGGCTGGTCGGCGCGCTGGGCGGTGCGCACGTCTGACGTGTTGGGGTGACGGGTCCTCCCG
>CAJCJG010000285.1 GCA_903970625.1 Solirubrobacterales bacterium 70-9
ATGGGCGCCAAGCGTCCGCCGGCCGTGCGCACCCGGTCGCCCGGCCGCAGCGTTTCGACCGGGGCGTGCCCCGATGCCGTCGCGATCCGGGTGCCGGCCGCGAAGCAGGCCACGACCACGATGGAGCCGCCGGTGGCGTCCGGCACGACGTTGAAGGTCAGGCCGGCCGTGCTCTGGTCGAGGGCGACGCTCGCCCGGTCGCCGGAGGCGCCTTGCAGGTTCAGCGTGCCGCCGGCCGCGGCCGCGCCGCCGGTGCCGAACAGCCCGTCCGGCGTGGAGGACACCGAGAAAAAATCGACCTGATCGCCGACCGCGAGGCCGGACAGCACGGCGCCGAGGGCGCCGGTCCCCGGCAGGTTGACTTGCGACGGGCCGGCGCCGAAGGCGACCGAGGGTGTGGCGCCGGCCGCCAGCGCGCCGACCTGCATCAGCGCGTTGCCCGCCAGATGGAACGTGGCCGCGCCCGCGAGCATGGCCACCTGCAACACGGCGCTGGCCGCCAGATCGACGGTGCCGGTGCCGTCGAGCGAGGTGCGGACATCGAGCGACGCGCCGCTCAATGTCCAGTTGCCCTGGTTCGTGACGGTCGCGGCTTGGTTTGCGAAGGTGACGACGCTGCGGGCGACGGTATCGGTCAGCGCGAAATCGGCGCCCAGCGTGACGCCGCCTTGCGTCAGCACGCCGATCACGTTGTTGGTCGCGCCGGGGCCGAGCACGATGCCGCCGTCGAAGGTCGAGACCGTCTTGAAATCCAGTTCGGTGACGGCCGCGTTCAACGTCACGGCGGCACCGGTGGAGGGCGGATCGACCAGCGTGACGGTGCCGCCAGCGGGTTCGAGCATCCGGATGGCGGGGTCGATGGTGACATTGTCCAGCGTGTTGCCGCCGAGCAGGATCAGCGTGCCGGTGCCGCCGACGGCGACGTTTGCCATCGTGGCACTGGCCGACAGCACCAAGGTCCCAAGGTCGCCGATGCTGCCGCCTTGCAGCAGGCCGCTGACCGCGATCGTGCCGGCGGTCAGCGTGCCGCCGCCGAGACCGAGGCCGGCATCGAACGCGAGGCTTTCGGGCATGGTGCCGAACACCGACTGCACTTGCGCCAGCGACATCGCCTGCGTGAACTCGGCGCTGCCGGCGGTGACGGTGCCGGCGTTGTCGAAGGCCGTCGCGTCGAACACGATGCTGCCGGCATCGATGCTGCCGGCGTTGGCGAACGTCGATTGTTCGAACACGGCGCTGCTGGCCATGATCAGGCCGGTGTTGGCGAAGCTGCCGGCACCGGCTGCGACGAGGAACTCGCCGAGGATCAGCGCCGCGACGACCTCGTAGGTGGCAACGCCGAGCGTGGTGCCGGTCGCCTCGGCCGCCTCGCTCGTGGCTGCGACCAGGGCGATCGTGCCGCTGTTGGCGAAGCCGGCGCCATCCAGCGCCAGGGTGCCGCCCTGCAACTGGATCAAGCCGGAATTGACGAAGTTCGCGCCGTCGAGCGTGACGCTGGCGCCGTACGCCTGCGACCACATCAGGTTGGAACTGGTCGCGATGGTCTGGCCGTGCTGCACGTAGGCGCCGGTGGGCAGGACTTCGGACATCGTCTGCGTGCCGGGCGAAAGCACCATTCGGCCCGCGTTGGCGAAGCCGGCGGCGGCGATAGCGATGGCGCCTGCGGTCAGGCCGGGCGCGGACCAGCCGATGCTGCCCTGATTGGTGATGCTGCCGGCGCCGTCAATGGTGGTGGCCGCGCCCAGCAGCGCGGTGCCCATGAGTGTGCCGCCATCGGCGGTCATCGTGCCGCCGCCGGACAGATCGAGGCACCCGGTCGCGAACTCGCCGGACAGGTCCACGGCGCCTTGCACCGCCACAGTGGCCGAGACGCTCAATGTTGCGGCAATGGCGAGGGTCACGCCCGCCCCGACCGTCGCGCCCGCCACCGCTTCCGGCAGGTTCAACGTGACGGTGTAGGGGCCGGGGCCGCCGAGGGACGCGGTGTCGGCGGGACCGGGCGGCTGGAGCAACTGCCAGTTCTCGCCGTCGGACCAGTTGCCGCTGCCGTTGGCTGCCCGCCACGTATTCGTCGTCATCGGCCTGCCTTCCGCACCCCTGAGCCGGTGCGAAGGCTACATTTTTACGCACGGTTAACCAAGACCGGACGTAAGACGACATTATTCTCGTATGTTATGCCACCTTCGCCGCCCCGCCCGGATAGTCGGGGTCGGCGATATAGGGGAACGGGCCGGGATACTGCTCCACGAACAGCAGATGGCTGACGATCCCGCCGTCCGGCAGGCGCAGATGGACGTGGTAGCCGGCCGGCTCGAACGTGAAGCGGCCGTTGTCGTCGTCCAGTTCGAAGGCGCCGTGATGGGCGACGGAAGGCGCGGCAGAGACGATGACGTTGCCGAGGCGGCCGGTCATCGAGCGGTGATGGTGGCCGCATAGGATGCGCTCCACCTGCGGATGCCGCGCCAGCAACGCGCCCAGGTCGGCGCCATTGCGCAGGTTGATCGAATCGTAGGTCGGCAGGCCGCACAGGATGGGCGGGTGGTGCAATACGAGGAAGGTCGGCTTCGCGGGCGCCTCAGCCAACCGCGCGTCCAACCATGCAAGGCGTTTCGGGCACAACAGGCCGTAGCCGGCGCCGGACACGACGCTGTCCATCATCACCAGCCGCACCGGCAAATCGTCCACCACATATTGCACGAACTCCGGGTCGGTCACGACGCCCGGGAACTCGGCGAGGCCCTCGCGAAAATTCTCCCGGCGGTCGTGGTTGCCGGGGATCAGATAGAGGGGGATGCCGGCCAGATAGCGGCGCAACAGGTGGCGGAGTTGCGCGTATTCGGCGACGAGGCCGCAATCGGTCAGGTCGCCGGAGATCACGATTGCATCCGGGCGCGGCACGAAGGCGCGGGCGGCGCGGAGCGCGCGCTCGGCCAGATGCGAGGTTTCGGCGACGCGGTAGGCCGGCATGCCGGAGGGGCGGACATGCAGGTCGCTCAAGTGCAGCAGGATCAAGGGACGCTCCGGGGTGTTTTGCAAGTCGTTTCGCAGGGATTCCCCCGGCCCGTCCAGTATCGCCTTATGTTACGGCGTGGGGGCCACCCGCCAGATCGTGCCGGCGGCATCCTCGCTGACCAGCAACGCACCGTCGGCGGCCATCGCGACGCCGACCGGGCGGCCCCACACCGCGTCGTCGCCCAGCACGAAGCCGGTCAGGAAATCCTCGTAACTGCCGTCCGGGGCGCCTTTGGCCAACTTGATCCGGACCACCTTATAGCCGGTGCGGCTGGCGCGGTTCCAACTGCCGTGCATGGTCACGAAGGCGTCGCCGCGATAGGCGGCGGGGAACAGGGTGCCGGTGTAGAACGCGATGCCCAGCGGCGCGGAGTGCGGCTGGAACAACACGTCCGGCACCGTGATCCGCCCGGCGAGATCGGCGCGCGCGCCGCCAAGGCGCGGGTCCGGGTGGGCGCCGATGTAGAACCACGGCCAGCCGTAGAACGCGCCCGGCGTCAGGCGCGTGGCATAGTCCGGCGGCAGATCGTCGCCCATGCCGTCGCGCTCGTTGGTGGCGCACCAGAAGGCGCCGGTGGCCGGCTGCAACCCCAGGCCGGCACAGTTGCGGATGCCCTGCACGTAGGGCTTCGGCGCCCCGCCCGCCGGGTCGAAGCGCAGCACGGCCGCCCGCCCCCGCTCGACGCCCCAGGCCGCCCCCAGCCCGTGCGCGGCCTCCCACGCCGCCGTGCCGCCGGGGGGCTGGTCGCGCAGATCGGCGATGTTGCCGCTGGAGCCGACCGCGACGAGCAGGAACGACCCGTCCGGCGCCACCGCGAGATCGCGGGTCCAATGCCCGCCGGTCGGCAGATCGGGCACGATGGTCTCAGCGGGGCCGTCGGCGGTGGCGTGGCCCGGCGTCATCGGAAAGCGGACGACGGAGCCGCTCTGCCCGACATAGACGTAGCGCGGTTTGTCGGGCGGCCAGAAGGCGATGCCGTACGGCTGGCTCAGGCCGTCGGCGAACATCGTCCGCTTGCCGTCCGGCGTGAAGCGCAGCACGCGGCCGGAGCCGCTTTCGGCCAGAAACACCGCGCCGTCGGGCGCGGTGCGCAGCGCGCGCGGCTCGTTCAGGCCGCTGGCGAACAGGGTGACGGCGAAGCCGGGCGGCGCTTTCGGCAGCACGCCCGCCGGGCGCGCCACGATCACGCTGGTGCGCGCCGCGTTGTTGGTGGCGAACGGCGGCGGCAGGTCGGCCGGCAGGATGCGACGGGCGACCCCCGGCGCATCGGTGCGCCAGTCGCCATAGGCATCGGCGCCGGTGCGGAGGTCGGCCGCGAGTGCCAGCGTCGGCAGCAGCATGGCGGCGGCGAGAAGGAATGTGCGCATGCGCTGGACGATAGCCCAGCGGCGCGCGGAAAAAACTATTCGAGGCGGGCAGCGCCGAGCACTTGTCCGTCAGGTGCCTGCAAGATGGCCGCAAGCCGCTCGCCGGCCGGCGGCGCGGATTGCACCGTCAGCTTCGCGCCATGCCAGTCCGCCACATGCGTCAGGCCGCGCACGATGTTGGACTCGGTCAGCGTGCTGCCCGCGTTCTCGCCGCGCCGCACTTTCGTCTGATGGACCGAATCGTAGCCGACCAGTAGCAGGCTGGCACGCCCGCCGGCCCCCTCCCCCACATCCAACACGATCTGCTGGCCCGCGCGCGCCAGCCGCAGCGGCACGGCGGCCGGCGCGGCGGCAGCGGCGTGGCGCA
>CAJCJG010000286.1 GCA_903970625.1 Solirubrobacterales bacterium 70-9
GCGCACCGCCGCCTGCACCTGCTCCTGGCCCAAGCCGCCGTGGCGCACGGCTTTCTCGTGGCTTTCCATGCACATGCCGCAACCGTTCACGGCGGAGACGGCGAGCGACCAAAGCTCGAAATCGGCTTTGTCCACGCCTGGCCGTGCCATCACGTTCATGCGCAGCTTTGCCGGCATTTGCGAGTAGCTGCCGCCGACGAGGTGGGTGAAGCGATAGTAGATGTTGTTCATGCCCATGATCGCCGCCGCCGCCTTGGCCGCGTTCAGCGCTTCCGCGCTCAGTTGCGGGCCGAATTCGGCCACGATGGCAGCCGTCACCTCGGCGTTGCGGCTGGCCAGCGCCGCCACGATGAACGTGCCCGCGCGTTGCTGCGTCGTCAGCGTCGGTTCGGTGGCTAGCGAGCCGAGGTTCAGTTTCAGGTCTTTGGCAAATTCCGGCAGCCGCGATTTCAGCGTTTCGATAGACATGGATCACTCCTGGGTCGGCGGCCGGACGCCGCAGCGCCCGGCCTGTCGGTCTTACGCGGCGGCCTGAAACAGTTGCTGCGGCTTCAGGGTGTCCTTGCCCTTCTCCCAGTTGCAGGGGCACAGTTCGTCGGTCTGCAACGCATCGAGCACGCGCACCACTTCCTGCGGATTGCGTCCGACATTCAGCCCGTTCACGCTGGCCCACTGGATGGTGCCGTCGGGATCGACGATGAAGGTCGCGCGCAACGCCACACCCGCTTCCTTGTCCAGAATGCCCAGCGCGCCCGCCAGTTCACGCTTCACGTCCGCCAGCATCGGGAACGGCAGGTCGTGGATATCCTCATTATAGACGCGCCAGTTCAGATGGACGAACTCGCTGTCGGTCGAGGCGCCGTAAACGACCGCATCGCGGTCCGAAAAATCGCCGTTAAGTTTGCCGAAGGCCGCGATTTCCGTCGGACAGATGAAGGTAAAATCCTTCGGCCAGAAGAATACGATCTTCCACTTGCCGGCATCGGAGTCGTTAGAGATTTCGGTGAACGAGACGCCGGGGCCGCCGAGGCCGTCCGGGCCGCCCTTGACGGCGCTCAACTTGAATGCGGGGAACTTGTCGCCAACCGTGAGCATGTGTGGGTCCTTTCGTCGCGCACGGCGGGCCGGCCGTGCTGCACCGCAACATATGGGAGGACCGCTGCCATAGGTTCCAATGAATAATATTGGTCAGGATGATCGAGTTATTCGATGACGCGGCTCGCTTTAGAAATCCATGTCCACGTCCAGCTCCTCGATCTGCTCCGGCTCTTTTTTCGCGTCGGCGACCCAGGTTTTCATGTCCGGCCACGCCATGATCTGCTCACAGAAGCCGGTGCTGACGGGGTCGACGGTGACGCCGTAGGTCAGCAGGCGCGTCACGACCGGGGCGTAGAACGCGTCGGCGACCGTCGGCGCGGCGCCGAACAACCACGGGCCTTTCCATTCCCCCAGGCACTCGCGCCAGATTTCGGTGATGCGCTCGATGTCCGCCTTCGCGGACGACCAGACTTTGAAGTTGGTCTGTTTGGCACGTAGGTTCATCGGCAGGGACGCGCGAAGCGCTGAAAATCCCGAGTGCATCTCCCCGGAGATCGAACGGCAGCGGGCGCGGGCGGCGAGGTCCTTCGGCAGCATCTGCGCGTCAGGGCGCAACTCGTTGAGGTATTCGGCGATGGCCAGCGTGTCCCACACCTGCACACCCTCGTGAATCAGGCAGGGAACGCGGATAGAGGAGGCGCGCATCAGCAACTCCGCCCTTACATTCGGGTCGTCGGCTGCTACGCTCTTGACCTGGAACGGCAACCCAGAGAGCCGAACCAGCAGGTAGCCGCGCAGCGACCAGGAGGAGTAGTTCTTGCTGCTTATCAGAAGCGTCGCGTCCACGTTGCCTGCCCCATTGGTAAAGCACCCCGATATGCCGATGCTACCACGACCCGGCCGCCGATGATCTACGATCTCTACCAGATGAAAGCCGATGCCGGCGCCCCGTTGCGCTGGTGGGCGGAGCGTGGGGCCGCCCCGATGTGGCAGACCGACAGTTTGTGGCACCAGCCCAGCTTGGTGGGCTTGCGCCATTGGGGTGCCTGGTGCGACCTGCTGCTGGGCGTGAGCACGACGCACACGCGCCCGGCCTTCGCGATCCCGTCCACGCTGGTCGGCAACCGGGTGGTGGAAATCGAGGAAGTCGCCGCCGCCGAGACGCCGTTCGGCACGCTGCTAAACTTCCGTAAGGGGGTCGAGCACCATCAGCCGCGCGTGTTGGTGGTAGCGCCGATGTCCGGCCATTTCGCGACGTTGCTGCGCGGCACGGTGAAAACCATGCTGCCGGACCACGACGTGTTCATCACCGACTGGAAGAACGCGCGCGACACGCCGACCGGTGCCGGCGCCTTCGGCCTCGACGAATACACCCAGCATGTCATCGATTTTCTCGACGTGATCGGGCCGCCATGCCACGTCGTCGCCGTATGCCAGCCCACGGTGTCGGTGCTGTCGGCGGTCTCTATCATGGCTCAGACCGGGCATCGGGCAACCCCGCGTTCGATGACGCTGATGGCCGGCCCCATCGACACGCGCATCAATCCCACGCGGGTCAACGATCTGGCCAAGTCGCAGCCGATCGAATGGTTCGAGAAAAAGCTGATCGGTAAGGTGCCGCGCGGGTTCGCGGGTGCCGGGCGGCGCGTATACCCTGGCTTTCTTCAACTGACCGCGTTCGTGTCGATGAATTTCGAGCGGCATTTTCGCGCCCATCTCGGCCAGTACCGCAACGTCGTCGCGGATGAGATGGCCAAGGCGCGCACGCACCGGGATTTCTACGACGAGTACAACGCGGTCATGGATCTGCCGGCGGAGTTCTATCTAGAGACGATCAAGCGGGTGTTTCAGGACCACGACCTGCCGATGGGCAACCTCGATTATCGCGGTGAAAAAATCCGGCCCGACGCGATCCGGCGGACGGCATTGCTGACGGTGGAGGGCGAGGCTGACGATATCTGCGCCATCGGCCAGACGGTGGCGGCGCAGGATCTGTGCGCCCGCATCAAACCGGCGATGAAACGGCACCATCTGCAAACCGGTGTCGGCCATTACGGCGTGTTCAACGGCCGGCGCTGGGGCGGCGAGATCTACCCGCTGATGCGCGAGATGATCGAAGCGATGAACTGACGCCCATAAGGAACGACAATTTTGTGATTTGGTGATTGCCTGCCTGCATCCGGTGCTTCTGGCACCCCGTAATTCCCTAGGCGCGCGACGGCGGGGCATCCGTGTGTCGCGGTGTCCGTCGATACAACCGACAACAAGGGGCGCACGGGATGACCGATCGTTTGAACGACAGCTTTCGCGAAACAGGTGAAGTTCTGACAGAATTGGTGGCGAAGGCCAAGGAAGCCCGCCGGGAAGGCGCGAGCCGGAGGGACTTCTTTTCTCGTACCGCCAAGCTCGCGGGTGCGACGGCGCTCGGTGCGGCCGGCATCAAGGTGCTTCAACCGATCGCGGCGCGCGCAGCCACCACCGCCACGCCGCCGGCCGACACGGCGCTGGACATTTTGAACATCGCGGCCACCGCCGAGGCGCTGGCTATCACGTTTTACACCCATGCGCTGCTGCACACCGGCTCGCTACACGAAGTTAACAATAAGGACAACAAGAACTATTTCCAGGCAGCCGTATCGCAAGAATACGCGCATCTACAGGTGCTGGAAAGCCTCGGCGGCAAGCCGCTTTTTAAGCATTTTTATTTTCCGACCGGGATGTTTACCGACCAGCCGACCTTCTTCAGCACTGCCATCACGCTGGAGGAGTATTTTATCGCCGCCTACACAGCCGCTGCCGTCGAATTCTCCGGCGCCTACTCGACCGGCCTTACGTCGGCCAACCTCACGGGGATCGGGCTGTGCGTGCAGATCGCCGGCGTGGAGGCCGAACACCGCGCGCTGCTGCGGGAAGCCTCCAACGTCAACCCACCGAACAACCTGCTGTTCGAAGAGCCGCTACTGATGTCGGTTGGCGGCGCGGTCGAACCGTTAACGCCGTTCCTGGCGGTCGGGGCTAGCGGTTTCAACACCGTGCCGTTGCCGCTGCCGTCGGTGGACGTGATCACGTCCATCGCGGGGCCGTACACGATAAGTTCGTTTCCGAACAACGGCGCGTTCACCATCTTCGCGCCGGCCTAGTCGTTCGCGCAAAAGAAGCCGCCCGCACCGAGACCGGCGCGGGCGGTTTCACGTTCGCCGGAGCGTTCGGTCGAATTAGACCGAGTAGTACATCTCAAATTCGACCGGATGCGGGGTGTGCTCGAACTTGTACACCTCGTTCCACTTCAACTCGATGTAGCTCTCGATCTGGTCCTTGCCGAACACGTCGCCGGCCAGCAGGAAGTCGTGATCGGCCGCGAGCGCCCCGAGAGCTTCGCGGAGGCTGCCGCACACCGTCGGGATGCCCTTCAATTCTTCCGGCGGCAGGTCGTAAAGATCCTTGTCCATCGGGTCGCCAGGATGGATCTTGTTCTTGATGCCATCGAGTCCGGCCATCGCGATCGCGCTGTAGGCGAGATACGGGTTGGCCGACGCATCCGGGAAGCGGACTTCGACGCGCTTAGCCTTCGGGCTGGTCGTGTACGGAATGCGGCAGGACGCCGAGCGATTGCGGGCGGAATAGGCAAGTAGCACCGGCGCCTCGAACCCCGGGATCAACCGCTTGTAGCTGTTGGTCGAGGGGTTGGTGAACGCATTGATCGCCTTGGCATGCTTAATGATGCCGCCGATGAAGTATAGGCACAATTCTGACAGATCGGCGTAGCCGTTGCCGGCGAACAGCGGCTTGCCGGCCTTCCAGATCGATTGGTGCGTGTGCATGCCCGAGCCGTTGTCGCCATAGATCGGCTTCGGCATGAAAGTCGCGGTCTTGCCGTAGCTGTGGGCGACATTGTGGACGCAGTATTTATAGATCTGCATCTGGTCGGCCATCTTCGTCAGCGTGCCGAACTTGGTGCCAAGCTCGTGCTGCGACTGTGCCACTTCGTGATGGTGCTTTTCGATCGGCAGGCCCATTTCGCCCATCGTCGAAAGCATTTCGGCGCGCAGGTCGCTTTCGGTATCGACTGGCGGGACCGGGAAGTAGCCTCCCTTGATGCCGGGGCGATGGCCCATATTACCTTCCGGATAGTCCTTCAGGTTCGAACCGGGACCTTCGATGCTGTCGATGTGATAGCTGCCAAAATTGCCGCCGGTGCCAAAACGTACGCTGTCGAACACGAAGAACTCGGCCTCGGCACCGACCAGGATGCTATCGCCGATCCCGGTGGATTTGACATACGCCTCGACGCGCTTGGCCGTGCCACGCGGGTCGCGAGTGTAAGACTGCCCGGTGGACGGCTCAAAGATATCGCAGAACAGGATCAGGCTGGGCTTGGCCGCGAACGGGTCCATCACCGCCGTATCCGTGTCCGGCATCAGAATCATGTCGCTCTCGTTGATCGCCTTCCAGCCGGCGATGGATGAGCCGTCGAACATGATCCCGTCGCGGAAGGCGTCCTCGCCCATCGTGGAGATGTGCTGCGCCGTATGCTGCCATTTGCCGCGGGGGTCCGTGAACCGCAGGTCCACGTATTCGACCGAGTGCTCCTTCATCAGGTCGAGCACTTTCTGCACGCCGTCTTCGCTCACGCTTGCGGCTTTCTTCGCCATCAATCCAATCCCCTTGTCCGCCGCGCCGCGCTTCATTTGCGCGCGCGCGCATGCCGAGGCCGCCCCACGCGGCCCCTAAAGCCGGCACGCAGGGTTTTGCCCCGGTGCCGGAAGCTAAACCCAACCGGATTACCCGGCCGGGGGAAAATCTAGATCGCGTCCTCCCCGCGTTCGCCGGTGCGGATGCGAACCACCTCCTCGATGGTGCTGACGAAGATCTTTCCGTCGCCGATGCGTCCGGTGCGGGCGGCGTTTACGATCGCCTCGACCGCGCGTTCCACTACATCGTCCTCGCACACGACTTCGATCTTCACCTTGGGGAGGAAGTCCACGACGTATTCAGCGCCGCGATACAGCTCGGTATGGCCCTTCTGCCGGCCGAACCCCTTGGCCTCGACCACGGTGATGCCCTGCAATCCGACTTCATGCAGCGCCTCCTTCACCTCGTCGAGCTTGAATGGCTTGATGACGGCTTCGATCTTCTTCATCCGACGTGCCCACCCTGATGACCCGGTATGGGCACATCCCGCGCGCGGCCTGGGGCCGGCGTCAAGTGGGTGCATGTTACGTGCCAGCACATGTCCGACCGCCCTGCGGGCGGTTTGCCTGCGATTCCGGCAACGACCTGCGCCGGTTTCGTGGGCGAGTGCTGCCTGTTTTTTCGCCAGCGTGCCAAATGCGCACGGCTCTCACGCGCGGCGGGCGTTGAACCCGCACCAAACGCGCCGCATACTCCGCCGCCCTCGCGCCATTGGAGACCGAAGCCGGTGAAAACCCCCAACGCCCTGCTCGCCGCCACCGGCACCACCATTTTCACCGTCATGTCGGCGCTGGCCGTGGAGCACGGGGCCATCAATCTCGGCCAGGGATTCCCGGACACTGACGGACCAGAGGATGTGTTGCGCGCCGCAGCCGAGGCGCTGATGGACGGGCGCAACCAATATCCGCCTATGGCCGGGGTGCCGGAACTGCGCCAAGCCGTCGCCGCCGCCAACAAACGCTTCTACGGCATCGAGGCCGACCCGAACGGCGAAATCGTCGTCACCTCGGGCGCCACCGAGGCAATCACGGCCTGCCTGATGGCGCTGCTGAACCCCGGCGACGAAGTCGTGCTGATCGAGCCGCTGTACGACACCTATCTGCCGGTGGTGAAACTGCTCGGCGCAGTGCCGAAGCTGGTGCGTCTGTCGCCGCCGGATTGGGAGCTTCCGCGCGCGGAACTGGCAGCGGCGTTCGGGCCGCGCACCAAGGCGATTCTGATCAACTCGCCGATGAATCCGACGGGAAAGGTTTTTTCCGCCGACGAACTGGCCTTCATCGCCGACCTCGTGCAGCGCCACGACACCTATGCGATCTGCGATGAGGTGTACGAGCACTTGATCTTCGACGGGGCCAAACACATCCCGCTGATGACGCTGCCGGGCATGCGAGACCGCTGCCTGCGGGTAGGCTCCGCCGGCAAGACGTTTTCGCTGACCGGGTGGAAGATCGGCTACATCACCGCGCCCCGCGCGCTCGCGACGCTGGCAACCAAGGCGCACCAGAATCTAACCTTTACCACGCCCCCCAATCTCCAGCGCGCGGTCGCCGTCGGCCTAGCCAAGGACGATTCCTATTTCGCAGATCTCGCCGCAGACCTGCAAGCCAAGCGCGACCGGCTGAGCGCCGGCCTTTCGCGCCTGGGGTTCGGGGTGCTGCCAACGCGGGGCAGCTACTTCGTCACCGCCGATTTTTCGCCGCTGTTCCCGCGCGGCTTCAACGGCACGGACGCCGATTTCTGCCGCACACTGATCGCCGAAGCGAAGGTGGCGGCGATCCCGGTATCGGCGTTCTACGAAAGCGAGCCGCCGCGCCACTACGCGCGCTTCGCATTCTGCAAGCGCCCGGAAGTGCTGGACGCGGCGCTGGATCGTATGGCCGCCTGGATCGCGCATCGGCGGGCGCAGGCCGCGTAACCGATACCCTGTCCACATCGATGATGCGACCTCTCGTGCGTCGCCCTGTTCTCGGTCAGGACGCGGCGCGCGATAGGCGATGGTCGGGCTTGTTCTGATTGCACTGATGCTGGCGGTGTGTGTCTGGCGGCAGTCCGAATGGCACCCTGCGGCCGCGCAAATCAGGCCGCACAATCGCCGTGCCGGGTGACGCGCGTCACATCGGCTGTCGTGGCGCTTCACGATCTTCCGTCTGCTGCCGCGCCGTCGGACGCGGTTGGGCGGAGAGCGGACGATGGATTGCAACGGGACGGATGTTTACAGCGGGATGTCGGTCGCCCTTACGGTTCTGCTCGACAGCGCCGCCAACCGGGCGCCGCCGGGCAGCAGCGCTGCGGTCCTCCTGCGAGCGGCGGCGGCCAGGGTCAGAGCAACGACGGGGCCTTTGCACATGCCGCTGATCGGCAAACTGGCGCGGCTCGGTGCGGCGCTGGCCCGGCCGCTAATCGCTGGCTGACCCGACTGCGGCGACATTGACGCCGGGCGAAGCTTCGGAATACACCGCTCGCCCACGCGAACGGATGGCGGCCTTAGCTCAGCTGGTAGAGCGCCAGGTTGTGGTCTTGGATGTCACGGGTTCGAGCCCCGTAGGTCGCCCCACTCGCGCCTCGCTATTTGACCGACGAAAACGCTGTCGGCGCCAAAAACTGGCTGGCGACATTGTGTACGATCTGCCCGTCCTTCTCCGTCTCTGCCCGGGCTGCCAGCCATTCCGGGTCGGACGCGAATGCAGTCCATTTGGTCTCGCGCTCGGCGAGGTTCTCCCAGGCCAGCAGGTAGGTCAGTTGCTGGTTGCTTTCGCCGACCAAGGTGGTCCAGAAGCCGGCCTGTTGGATGCCGTGCTTTTCCCAAATCTTCAGCGTGTAGGTCTGGAAGCGAGATAGGAGTGCCGGCAGACGCCCCGGCACACAGATATAGACGCGCATCTCGTAGATCATGCTGTTTCCCCATGCCGGGCTTCGTCCCCCGGATGCCTACCATCGTGGCCGACTGTCGCAGAGTAGGGAAGGAGGTAGCGGACACGAATCTGCATGTCGTCTTGATCGGGGCGGGCATTGTCGGGGCTGTAAGCGCGCTGGAATTGCCGCCCGACGCGCATCGCGTGATCGGGTTCGCAGCCCGTCTCGATCGACCAATCCGTCAGTCCGGTAGCCTAAACTCCCAATCCCTCCAAACGAATCACCTCCACCGTCTCGCCCGCCGCAACCGCCGGGGCATGCGGGGCTCGCAGGATCAGAGCGTCGGCAGTGGCTAGCAGGCGCATCATAGCGGAGTCCTGGCGCTCGAACGCCGTCGCGTGCAACGACCCGTCCGCCGCCACGTTCAGCCTCGCGCGCAGATGGTCGGCCCGGTGGTCGTTGGCGGGGAGGGGGGCGGCCAGCGTGGCGCGGGTGCGAGGTGGCGGAGCGGCGGGCAGGCCGGAGAGTTTGGCGAGTGCCGGTTGCAGGAACAGCACGGCGCAGACAATGGCGGAAACCGGGTTGCCCGGCAGGCCGAGCGCCGGCAAGCCGGCCACACTGCCGAACATCAGCGGCTTGCCGGGGCGCATCGCGATCTTCCAGAAATCCAGCGAAAATCCGCGCGCGGCCAATCCCGCCTGCACCAGATCGTGATCGCCGACACTAGCGCCGCCGGTCGTCACCAGCAGGTCCGCCCCGCGCGCGGCATCGGCACCGGCGGCGATGGCGTCCAGCGTGTCGAGCGCGATCGGCAGCACCATCGGCTCGCCGCCGACGGCGCGGACGAAGGCGGCGAGGGCATGCGCGTTGGAACTGACGATGCCGCCGGGCGGGATCGGCTCGCCGGGCAGGGCGATTTCGTCGCCCGTGGCCAGGATCGCGACGCGCGGGCGGCGATGGACGGACAGCCAGGGGTGGTTGCCGGAGGCCGCAAGACCGATATCGCGCACGCTCAAGCGCTTGCCGGCCGGCACCAGCACGTCGCCGGAGCAAAAATCCTGGCCGGCGCGGCGAATGTGGCGGCCCTTTGCCGTGGGCTCGTTGACGGTGACGACGCCGTCGGCCTCGGTCGCGTCCTCCTGCAATAGAATGCCGTCGGCGCCGGGTGGGATAAAACTGCCGGTGAACAGGCGCACCGCTTCGCCCGGCGCCAGCGTGCCGCTCCACGGGTGGCCGGCGGGCGCGGTACCGACCACGCGCAGGCGGGCGCCAAGCGAGCCGTCCTCGGCCCGCAGCGCGTAGCCGTCCATGGCGGACACGTCGGCCGGCGGCTGTCGCACGCGGGCACGCACATCGGCGGCGCCGACGCGGCCCCAGGCTTCGGCGAGCGGCACGGTTTCAGCGGGCGTCGGGTGCAACCCGGCGAGGATTCTGTCCCGCGCGTCCTCGACGGAGATCATGCCTGTCGAAACAGGCCGGACTTGCCGCCGGATTTCTCGACGACGCGCAGATCCGCAATGCGCATGCCGCGATCGACCGACTTGCACATGTCGTACACCGTCAAGGCCGCAATAGACGCTGCCGTCAGCGCCTCCATCTCCACGCCGGTCCGCCCCGTCGTCTTCACGGTCGCGGTGATGCCGACCGCGCTGTCGCCCTCGGCCAGAAAATCGACGCTGACGGCGGTGATCGGCAGCGGGTGGCACAGCGGGATCAGGTCCGCGGTGCGCTTGGCGGCCATGATGCCGGCGATCCGGGCGACTCCGAACACGTCGCCCTTGGTCGCCAAGCCCCTCAAAATCATGCGCAGTGTGTCTGGCCGCATGGTGATCGTGGCCCGGGCGGTCGCGGCGCGGGCGGTTTCCGGCTTGTCGCCCACGTCGACCATCGCGGCGTGACCGGCCGCGTCGAAATGGGTCAACTCCGTCATTCGCCGAGTAGCGCCCGCGTCGCCGCCGTCACGTCAGGCTGGCGCATTAGGCTTTCGCCGACGAGGAAGCAGGCGAGGCCCATCGATCCGAGCCGGGCGATGTCCTGGTTGGTGCGGATGCCGCTCTCGCCGATCAGGAAGCGGTCCGGCGGGACGTGCGGCGCCAGTTCCATCGTCGTGTTCAAATCGGTCTTCAACGTCCTCAGATTGCGGTTGTTTATGCCGATTAGTTTGGTTTGCAGGCCGAGCGCGCGGCCGAGTTCCTCGGAATTATGGACTTCGACCAATACGTCGAGATCGATCGCACGCGCTAGATTTTCCAGTCCGACCGCCTGCTCGTCGGTCAGCGCGGCCATAATCAAGAGGATGCAATCGGCCCGCATCGCACGGCTTTCGTAAACCTGCCAAGGATCGAGGATGAAATCCTTGCGCAGCACCGGCAGCTTTACGGCGGCGCGTGCGGTTCGCAGATGCTCCGCGCTGCCCTGGAAATATGGGCCATCGGTCAACACGGAGAGGCAAGTGGCGCCCCCGGCGGCATAGGCGCGGGCCAACGCCGGCGGGTCGAAATCCGGGCGGATCAGGCCGCCGCTGGGAGAGGCTTTCTTGATTTCGGCGATCAGCGCGACGCGGCCGGCGGCGGTGGTTTCCATCAGCGCCTGGCCAAAACCGCGTGGCGGCGGCGCGTCCTTGGCGCGGGCGCGGATCTCGTCGATCGGCGTCGCCGCCTTGCGGCGCTCCACCTCGGCCAGCGTATCCGCGCAAATGCGCGCCAGCGTGTCCGGTATTTCGTCCGGCATCGTGGGCGTGGCTTGCATGGCGGTCAGAGTGGTTGTCATGCGGTCTCCCTGCGCAGCGTCTCCAGCGCGGCCAACGCCGCGCCTCCGTCGATGGACGTGGCCGCCTCCGCCACCCCGTCGCGCACATCGCCCGCACGGCCGGCGACGACGAGGGCGGCGGCGGCGTTCAGCAACACCGTGTCGCGATAAGGCCCGGCGGCACCGCGCAGCACGGCGCCGAGGGCGGCAGCATTGACCGCCGCCTCGCCACCGCGAATGGCGGAGATGGGTGCGCGCGGCAATCCGGCATCTTCCGGCATGATGGTAAACGAACGGACAGCGCCGTCGCGCAGTTCCACGACGCTGTTGGGGCCAGCGACGGTCAATTCGTCGAGACCCTCCCCATGGACCAGCCAGCAGCGCGTGGAGCCAAGCTCGCCGAGCGTTTCCGCCATCGGGCGCGCCCATTTCGGGTCGAACACGCCCGTCAGTTGGCGGGTGACTCGGGCCGGATTCGCGAGCGGGCCGAGCAGGTTGAAAATGGTGCGCGTGCCGAGTTCGACGCGTGGGCCGGCGGCGTGGCGCAGGGCCGCGTGATGGCGCGGCGCGAACAGGAAGGCGCATTTGGCGGCCAGTAGCACGGCCGGCAACCGTTCCAACGGCACGTCCACGTTGACGCCGAGTGCCGTCAGCACGTCGGCACCGCCCGTGCGGGAGGAAAGCGCCCTGTTGCCATGCTTGGCCACCGTCACGCCTGCGCCGGCCAGGACAAACGTGACGGCGGTGGAGACGTTCAGCGTCCCGGCGTTGTCGCCTCCAGTGCCGCAGACGTCGATAGCGCCATCCGGCGCCGCGACCGCGAGCATGCGCGACCGCATCGCGCGGACGGCGCCGGTCAGTTCGGCCACCGTCTCGCCGCGCACCCGCATCGCCATCAGCAGGCCGGCAATCTGCGCAGGCGTGGCCTCGCCGGACATGATGATGCCGAACGCATCCTCGGCGTCGCCCGCCGACAGGGTTTCTCCCATCGCAAGGCGTGCGAGGACGGGTTTGAGGTTGGTGGTCACGCGGCGTGCGTCCGGGTCAGGCCGCCTGAGCGGGGGCGTTGCTGCCGCGCGCGATGGCCAAAAAATTGCGCAACAGGTCGTGACCGTACTCGCTGGCAATGCTTTCGGGATGGAATTGTACGCCGAATATCGGCAACCTGCGATGGCGCAGGCCCATGACGACGCCGTCCTCGGTCCACGCGGTCGGCACCAGGGTCTCCGGCATCGTGTCCGCCTTGACGATCAGGCTGTGATAGCGGGTGGCCGAAAAGGGCGTCGGGAGACCTGCGAAAATGTCGGTGTTGTCGTGCCTGACCCGGCTGACTTTGCCGTGCATCGGTGCCGGCCCCCGAACAACATCGCCGCCGAAGGCTTGCCCGATCGCCTGATGGCCTAGGCATACGCCCAGCAACGGCACGCGTCCTGCGGCCGCACGAATCAAGTCGAGACAAATTCCGGCTTCGTTCGGCGTGCAGGGGCCGGGGGATAGCACGATCGCCTCCGGCCCACGCGCGAGCGCTTCGGCCACCGTCAGGTGGTCGTTGCGCACAACGTCACAGCGCGCGCCGAGATCGCCCAGGAACTGGACGAGGTTGAACGTGAAACTGTCGTAGTTGTCGATCAGGAGGATCATGGCGGCGTATCCTGCGCGGGGGCAGGGCAGCGGTCAAATGCTGGGGCCGAATCGGCACGAAGCAGTTGCGGCTTTCTCGCGTTTCGGTGTTATGTCAGATCTCGATATCGGAACAAATACGTTTCGATTCTGCCAGGGCAGGAACCCGTCTTCGTGTCGGTCCAAACCGTCGTCGGGCTTTATTCGTTCGAACGCTCCACACCTCAGCCAGCCTGCGGCGGCCTCTGTCGTCGGAGCGGGCGGCTATGATGGCCTGGCTGTGCTGGCTGGTCGGCGCCTGTGCCGCGACAACGCCCCTACCGGCCCCGCCCCCGTCGGCGCCCGTTGTCCAGCCGGTGCCGAGCCTCGGCGACACGGTGTTCGGCATCGCACCACTTCCGCCCGCGCCCATCGTCGTGGCACCACCCCCACCGCCTGTCGCGGCACCCCCGCCGTCCGTTCCCGCGGGCCCGGCGGCATGGCGGCGCAATGCGGTGCCGGCCCCGCCCGCACAAGGCCGGCCGACGATAACGATCGTGATCGACGAAATGGGTGTTGCGACCGGACCGTCCGCCCGCACCATCGCCCTCCCTGGTCCGCTTACGCTGTCCTGGCTGCCATACGCCCCCCGTCTTGCGGAACAGATCGCGGCGGCGGCCGCGCTCGGGCACGAAGCCATGCTCGACATGCCCATGGAGGCGCTGGGCCGCGCCGACCCCGGCCCGGACGCGCTGCGCACTTGGCTGCCGCCGGCCACCAACCTTGCCATGCTACGGGCCGCGCTCGTCCTCGTGCCGACGGCGGTGGCACTAAACCAGCGCGAGGGCAGCGTTGCATCCCTGTCCGTGCCGGTTATGGACCTTGTGATGGTGGAGTTGCGGGCACGGGGAATGGCGTTCCTCGACAGCGCCGCGATTCCGCACGCAGTCGCCTTCGCACGGGCCGAGGCGGCGGGGCTAGAGTCGGTCGGTCCAGACCTGTTCATCGACAACGACCCGGACCCGGCAGCGATTCGGGCGCGGCTGGCGGAGAGTGAGGAGATCGCCCGCAAGCGCGGTCACGCGATCCTGATCGGCCGCCCGCGCCAGACCACGCTTGACGTTCTGGAGCAATATCTGCCGACGCTGGCCGAGCGCGGGTTCGTATTGTGGCCGATCAGCGCCAGAGTAGCCGCCGCCACGAATGCCGGCACCGACGCCAGCTCGACGGCCTCGGCCGCGATTGCCCCGTTGAAACCGACCGGGGCGGAGTAACATCCAGGCATCCTGCCGAGACGTATCTTCGGTGCATCGCAGGGAAGGGCTTGGCTCATGTTTATCAGGAACCGTCGCGGCTGGGTGATACCGGATCGGGAGGCGACCCCGGAGGCCGCCATGTTGGGGCGGCGCGAATTGCTGGGCGTGGCGACTGGCGCTGGCATCCTCGCGGCGGGCGCCACGCCGGCGCGCGCATGGTCCCTGTTCAGCGGGGACAAGCCGCCGGCTGTGGCGTTGAAGCCGCTGACTGCGCCGCGCAACGCGAAATATGACGGCGGCCGGCCGCTGACGGACGAGCGGGAGGTGACGACCTATAACAACTATTACGAATTCGGGATGTCCAAGTCCGTCTATGACGCTGCTGCGGCGCTGAAGACCGACCCGTGGAGCATCGAACTCGCCGGCATGGTCAAGACGCCGCGCACCGTCGGCTTCGACGATCTGATGAAGCAAATGAAGCTGGAGGAGCGGGTGTATCGCCACCGCTGCGTGGAAGCCTGGGCGATGACGGTGCCATGGGTCGGGTTTCCGCTCGCCGATCTGGTCAAACTGGCGGAACCGCTAGGCAGCGCGACATTTGTGAAGTTTACCACGCTGGCGGACCCAAAAACCATGCCGGGTTTGCGGCAATCGTGGTATCCGTGGCCTTACACCGAAGGGTTGACCATGCAGGAGGCGATGAACGAGCTGACGTTCCTATCCGTCGGCATGTATGGCAAAACGATCCCGCCGCAGGACGGCGCGCCGATCCGCTTGACGGTGCCCTGGAAATACGGCTTCAAGTCCGTGAAATCGATCGTCAAGGTGGAGTTTACGGACGAGCAGCCCAAAACCTTCTGGCAGCAATTGCAGGATAGCGAGTACGGTTTCTGGGCCAATGTGAACCCTGCCGTCCCGCACCCGCGCTGGAGCCAAGCGGAGGAAAGATTGCTCGGCAGCGGCGAGTCGGTGCCGACGAAGATTTGGAACGGCTACGGCGAGTTCGTGGCCAGCATGTACGCCGACAAGACGAAGGAGCGTTTGTTCGCTTGATCGCTACCCGCACCCTGGCCGTTCTGGCTGCCGCCTCGTTCGTGGCGGCGTTTGCACTGGCCACGCTTTTCTCGCCGCTGACGACGCTGGCCGAGGTGGTGGCGCGTGATGACGGGCGCGTGATGTATGCGCTCCACGACATTATAGTGGCGCATAGCTCGACGTGGCTGTGGGACAATCTGGCCATGCCGATGTTGCTTCGGCCGGCGTGGCTGTTGCCGGTGACACTGGGCGTTCTGTTCGCCGGGGGCGCGACGACTATCGCCACGCGCACCGGCGTCCCGCGCTCTCACCGCCGCCGGAGTTAGGCTTCGACGTCGGCTTCCGGCCGGTCGGTGCCTTCGGACAGTTCCGTGTGCCAGCGACCGTCCGAATCCTGAAATTCGATGTGCGTCGTGTTGCCCGGGACGTGCTGTTCCGCTGCCACACGCTTGGCCGCGATCACCGCCGCCGCCTTGGTGCGGAACGACTCGGAAAACACGTCTTCCAGTTTGTAAGCCCAGCCGCCGTCGTGCTCGACGATCTTGTAGTGAATTTTCGCCATGGTGCGGTCCTTTTCGCGGTGCTCGCATGAGTAAGGTGGTGCGCGCGCCGCGTCGGTGCGAGGGGGGCGGCTAAAGCTCCAGCAGCCGGCGGGCGACGGCGAC
>CAJCJG010000287.1 GCA_903970625.1 Solirubrobacterales bacterium 70-9
GCCAGCGCCGCCGCATGGCGCCGTACCGGGCCGAGCAACGGCCGCCACGCCTCCGGCGCCAGCGACTTCGCCACGTCCTCCGGCGAGACGGACGCGCGCCCGGCGGCCACCGCGAGGATCGCCGCCGCGATCTTGCTGGTTGCCGCATTGGCGGGGCTGGACGCGACGCGCTCGGAGGGTAGCGATTCGGATGTCATGCCGGCGCATCGTAGCAGTCGGCCCCAGGCCGGTTTCGTTCCAAATTCGTCACCCCGCCGAAGGCCGGCGTCCACGCGCGGCGCGGGTGGCATGCAATGCCCACGCGCCCGTGGCAAGCCAGCGCGGGTCAGGCCGGCCAGCCCAGCCGGTGGATGGCGTCCTGCACAACCGCTTCAAACATCGGCTCGGTCAGGCGGCGCGTGTTCGTGTTGTAGCGGGACACATGGTAGCTGTCGGCCAACAGCAGCCCGTCAGGCAGGGTGTGGACGGCGCCGTGGCTGAACCGCACCCGGGCCGGCGGGATACCGCAAGCCTTCAGCACGGCGGCATGTGCCAGCACACCCAGCGCCAGCACCAGCCGCAAATTCGGCATCCCCTGCAACTCGCTGCGCAGGAACCGGTTGCACGCCGTGACCTCCGCCGGTTCCGGCAGATTGGCCGGCGGCACGCAGCGCACGGCGTTGACGATCCGCACGTCGCGCAGCGCCACCCCGTCGTCCGGCTCTGCCCGATACTCGCCGCTCGCGAGGTCGAACCGTAGCAGCGTCTGATACAACAGGATGCCGGCATGGTCGCCGGTGAAGGGTCGCCCGGTCCGGTTGGCCCCCTTCACGCCGGGCGCCATGCCCACCACCAGCATCGGCGCCCCGGTCGGCCCAAAGCTGGGGACGGGGGCGTTGAACCATCCAGGATTGGCGGCCCGATTGGCCGCCCGATACTCCACCAGTCGCGGGCACAGCGAGCAATCGCGCGGTGGCGCCTCGATCCCGCCGCCCGGCGGCGAGGCGTCCCGCACATCGGAGCCCATCAGGCCACGTCGGACGGTTCGGCGGCGTAGGGTTCGGCGGGAGTCTGGCGCAGCCCGGCGGGTCGAGTGGGGCGCGGCTCCATCTGGCGGCGGGTGAATTCCGGCGCGATCTCGGCCAGCTCCACAAACTGGTCGGCCTGCCGCCGCAATTCGTCGGCCACCATCGGCGGCGAGGTCCGGATCGAGGAAATTACCGACACGCGCACGCCGCGCCGCTGAACCGCTTCCACCAACCGGCGGAAATCCGAGTCGCCGCTGAACAGCACTGCATGGTCGATCTTGTCGGCCAGTTCCAGCATATCGATGGCCAGTTCGATATCCATGTTGCCCTTCACACGGCGCCGGCCGGTGGCGTCGGTGAACTCCTTGGCAGGCTTGGTGACGAGGGTGTAGCCGTTGTACGCCAGCCAGTCGGTCAGCGGCTTCAGCGGCGAATACTCCTCGGTCTCGACCACGGCGGAGTAGTAGTAGGCCCGGATGACATGCGCCTTGCGGCGAAAGAATTCGAGGAGGTTGCGATAATCGACGTCAAAACCGAGGTTGCGCGAGGCCGAATACAAATTGGCGCCGTCGATGAACAGCGCCGTGCGCTCCGTGGGAAGAAAATGCATTGTGTTCAACCTTCCATGATCCAATATGATGTGGATGGCACCGTGCCGGTCGGCGGCGCCAGCCAAGTCCAAATCGCGACGACGACGTGTAACTATCGTCACCGGGTCGCGTTGCCAAAGAATGAAGTCGCCCTGAAATTTTGTAAAGCGGCCTCCCGGCATGGGACTTACGCATGATTCTCATTGCCATCGGCGCCAATCTTTTTGGCCCGCGCGGCGAACATCCGCTGGTTGCCTGCCGTGCCGCCGCCGAGGCGCTACGCGGCCTGCCGGGCCTGCGGTGGGCCGGTTTGTCGCGGTGGTACGAGACCGCGCCGCTGCCGCCGTCCGGCCAGCCGAGTTACGTCAACGGCGTCGCGCGGCTGGAGGGCGCGCCCGATTCGGCCTGGTTGCTGGCGCGGCTGCATCGCATCGAGCGCATGGCCGGCCGTGTCCGTGGCGTCCGCAACGCCGCCCGCACTCTGGACCTGGACCTCATCGACCTGAATGCGATCGTCCGGCCCGCGCCCGACCCGGTGCTGCCACATCCCCGTGCCCACGAGCGCGCCTTCGTTCTTGTGCCGCTCGCCGACGTGGCGCCCGATTGGATTCATCCGTTACTTGGCCGCCACGTTGCCGCCCTTATCGCAGCCTTGCCGCCGCAGGCCATCGCGCCGCTGTGACGGAGATTGCCCCGCTACCGCAATGCGGCAAACGCCTTGCCGCCGACGGCGCAACCCCCTATCTAAGCCGATCCCAGATATCGAAGCCCACTGAACGGGCCGAACGGAGTGTTTGTCGCATGGCGCGCGTAACCGTCGAAGACTGCGTGGAGAAAATCCCCAACCGCTTCCAGTTGGTGCTGCTCGCCGCCCAACGCGCGCGCAACCTCAGCCGGGGCGAGGAACTCACGCTGGATCGCGACAACGACAAGAACCCCGTCGTGGCGCTCCGCGAAATCGCCGACGAGACCATCAGCCTCGACAAGCTGGAAGCCGATCTCCTGAAGTCGCTGTCGCGCGCACCGGAGCCGGAGCCCGCCGACGAGGAGGTGCTCGACCTGATCCCGACCGACCAAAATATCTTCGGCATCCAGGACATGGCGGCCGAGGAGGAGGCACAGACGCTGCCGGTCGAGAGCGAGGAGGCACCGGAAGATCTGGAAGCCGCCATCGAGGCCGAACTCGCCGGCCGCCGCCGCTAACCGGGCGCCATGCCGGGCGCGCCCCCCCAGGTCTGGCGTCCTTCCGGCACGTTTGCTCCGGACGGCGCCAGCACGGGTGCCGCGCCTGCAACCCGCACCGCCGGTTCCCCCGTCGCGGCGCTGGTGGATCGGGTCCGCGCCTACGATCCGAAGGCCGAAACCGGCCTGATCGAGCAGGCTTATGCCCTTGCCGCCGACGCCCACCGGGACCAGAAGCGCGACAACGGCGACCCCTATATCGGGCATCCGCTGGCGGTGGCCGAAATCCTCGCCAGCTACCGGCTGGATGTGGCCTCCGTCGCCACCGCGCTGTTGCACGACACGGTGGAAGACACCGGAGTCACGCAGCGCGACCTGGAACGGCAATTTGGCCGCACCATCGCGATGCTGGTGGACGGCGTCACCAAGCTGACGCGGCTGGAACTGAACTCCGACCGTACCAAGCAGGCGGAAAATTTCCGCAAGCTTGTGCTGGCGATGAGCCGCGATATCCGCGTGCTGCTGGTCAAGCTCGCCGACCGCCTGCACAACATGCGCACGCTGCATTTCGTCCCACAGCAGGCCCGCCGCCAGCGCATCGCCCGCGAGACGATGGATATTTACGCCCCGCTCGCCGAGCGGATCGGCATGGAGAGCCTGAAAAACGAACTGCAAACCCTGTCCTTCGCGGAGCTTGAGCCGGAGGCCTTCGATACCATCCGCGCCCGTCTGAATTTCCTGCGCGGGCAGGGGGCCGACGTCATCGACGAAGTCTGCCGCGATCTCATGCGCGTCTGCGTCGACTCAGGCGTCGAGGTGTTGGAAGTCACCGGCCGCGAAAAATCCGCCTTCTCGATCTGGGAGAAGATGCAGCGGCGCAACGTGCAGTTCGAGCAACTGTCCGACATCATGGCCTTCCGCATCGTCGTGCCGACGCGGGAGGGATGCTACGCGGCCCTCGGCGCGGTCCACGCCGCCTATCCGGTCATCGCCGGCCGCTTCAAGGACTATATCTCGACGCCCAAATCCAATGGCTACCAGAGCCTGCACACGGGCGTCACGTTGCGCGAGCCGCGCAATCAGAAGATCGAACTGCAAATCCGCACCCGCGACATGCACGACATCGCCGAAAACGGCGTCGCCGCGCACTGGACATACAAGCAGCCGGACGGCTCGCCCGCCGAGGCGCAGCGTTTCCGCTGGGTGCAGGACTTGCTGGAAATCCTGGAAAACTCGTCGCCGGAGGATTTCCTCACCAATACCAAGCTGGAGCTTTATCAGGATCAGGTTTTCTGCTTCACGCCGAAAGGCGAGCTGATAAAACTCCCTCGCGGTGCGACGCCGGTGGACTTTGCCTATGCCGTCCACTCCCAGGTCGGCGACACGACGGTCGGCGCGAAGGTCAACGGCCGCCTGATGCCGCTGCGCCATGAATTGCAGAATGGCGATCAGGTCGAGATCATGACCTCGCGCGGCGGCACGCCGAGCCCGCAATGGGAGCGCTTCGTCGTCACCGGAAAGGCGCGCGCCCGCATCCGCCGCTACGTCCAGCAGCAGCAGCGCCAGCAGCACCTCGACGCTGGCCGTGCGGCCCTTGCCAAAGCCTTCCGGCAGGAGGGGGTGGACGGCTCGGAAAAAATCCTCGACGGCGCGCTGAAGGCGCTGAAGCAGCCCACCGTGCCGGACCTTTATGTCTCTGTCGGCAACGGCACCATCGGCCCGCGCGACGTGGTGGTGGCCGCCTATCCGGAGTTGCGCCAATCGCCGCGCGGCCCACGCATGCTGCCGCCGATGCCCAGCCGCCTCGGCAGCCGCCCGGCGGGCAAGCCTGCCAACGACCTGCCGATCAGCGGCTTGGTCCCTGGCATGGAAATCCACTACGCCGGCTGCTGCCACCCGCTCCCGGGCGACCGCATCGTCGGTATCATCGCCACCGGCAAGGGCGTCACCATCCACACCAAGGACTGCCCCACACTCGCCAGCTTCTCGGCCACTCCGGAGCGGTTCATCGACGTGGACTGGGAGCCGAACGCTTTTGCCACTTCGTTGAAAAAGGGCGAAGGATATACGGGTCGTTTGAGCGTCATTATCGCCAACACGCCGTCGGCGCTCGCCACGATCACCAACGCGATCGCCAAGCAGGACGGCTCGATCGCGAATTTGCGCGTCGCCAACCGGCAGGAGGATTTCTTCGAGGTCATGGTGGACGTGGAGGTGCGGGATGTCCGCCACCTGTCCACCGTCATCGCCGGGCTGCGCGCGTCCACCGGCGTGCATCAGGTGGAGCGGGCGCGGGGATGATCCTCGGCCTTGGCTCTGACATCTGCGACATCCGCCGCATCGAAAAGGTGCTGGAGCGGCACGGCGAGCGGTTCCTGGCCCGTGTGTTCACTGAAACCGAGCGGGCCAAGGCGGACCGCCGCCAGGGCACAAGCCGGTCAGGCACCTACGCCAAGCGGTTCGCGGCCAAGGAGGCGTGCGCCAAGGCCCTCGGTACCGGTTTCGCGAGCGGTGTGTTCATGTCCGACCTCGGCGTCGTCAACCTGCCCGGCGGCCAGCCCACGCTGGTGCTGACCAACGGCGCCGCCACCCGCCTCGCCGCTTTGACGCCGCCTGGCATGAAGGCCCGCGTGGACCTGACGATGACCGACGAATACCCCTACGCCTACGCGCAGGTGATCATTTCCGCGACGGGATGAACGCTGCCGCGCTGTTCTGCCGCAACGGGCAGGCGCACATGACCCAAGACCCCTACGACAGTTCTGCTCGCCGGCGGCTTACCGCGTGCCGAACACGAACAGCAAGCGCGCCATAAAGATATTGTCCTCCTGATGGGAATACGTCTCCGCGGTTCCGTAGGGATAAAAGATGGTCTCGTTGCCGATGAAATCGTGCTGGTACAGCAGTTCCACCGCCACGCGCTGGTCCAGCAGCGGCGCCACGAGGCCGACATAGGGGCTGATCGCACCACCCGGCCGCACCGACTGGATAAAACTGCACTGCCGCCGCCGGATTCCTCGTGGAATGAAGCTGCTTTCTGCGCCGCCACTCCGACGTTCAGCGCCAGCCACGACGCGAGGCGCGTTTGCGTCTGCACGCCGACCGCGACATCCGGCCGCTGGTGTCGGCGGTGCAGTCCGCCGCGACGGCCGGGGATGGGCAGGCGGCCCATAGCGCCAACACAAGTGGTCGCCAGACCGACGCGCGCATGGATCTGCCCCAGCTCAAAACAATGCTGCGCGGCAACCCGAAACAAGTCAACCCGACGACGGCACCGCCCGCGCCAGCGCCTGCTGCAACAATTCCGTCAAATTGCGCACCGACGCCGACAGCTCGATGATCTCCTTCTCGCGCAACTCGTCGATCTTGGTGTGCAGCAATTCGATCTCCAACTCGGCCTTGATGTTGATCCGATGGTCGTTTTCGGCCGAGGCGCGGTCGATGTCCTGTTGCCGGTTCTGGCTCATCATGATGAATGGCGCGGCATACGCGGCCTGAAAAGACAGAGCCAGATTCAGCAAGATGAACGGATACGGGTCCCATTGCTCGATGAACGCGGTGACGTTCAGGATGATCCAGATCAGCAAGATCGCAGATTGGATGATGATGAACGACCACGACCCCATGGTCGAGGCAACGACGTCGGCCACTTTTTGGCCCACCGTCAGGGTAAATTTCGGGTCCGGGGCTTCGGCTTGCGTCTTGCGCACCTCGCGCCGCCGCGCCCGCAGTTCTGCCAGCAGCCGCTCCTCGGCCTCGTGTAGAAGCCGTGGGATTTGGGGCATCGTCATCATCGCGAGAAGCTCCAGGAGTTTGGCTGCTTGTATCGCATGGGCTGCCCGCGCGGCCCATCCCATGTCGCGGAACGATAATATCGGTGACACACGCCCGCTTTGCTTGACAGCAAGGGAACGGGTGGGCTTCATCCGCCACAATTCCGGAGACTGCCCGCCAATGGCTACCCAGCTCCCCCGCCGTGCCGAGTCCGGCATGGCAAAACGCAAGTCGGGCGGCATCGTCGAGACGATCAAGACGGTCGTTTACGCCATGCTGATCGCCATCGCCATCAGAACGGTGGCGTTCGAGCCTTTCAATATTCCGTCCGGGTCGATGATCCCGACCCTGTTGGTCGGCGACTATTTGTTCGTCTCGAAATACAGCTATGGCTATTCGCGCTTCTCGCTGCCACTGTCACCGCCTTTATTTTCTGGCCGAATCTTCGGCAGCCTGCCCGCGCGCGGCGACGTTGCCGTGTTCAAGCTGCCGCGCGACACGTCGGTCGATTACATCAAGCGAATCATCGGCTTGCCCGGTGACCGCATCCAGATGAAGGGCGGCCAGTTGTTCATCAACGGCACGCAGGTCGAGCGGACGCCGGACGGCGACTACGTCGCCGACGGCGACGGCCCCAAAATGCTGCTGAAACGCTACATCGAAACCCTGCCCGGCGGCCGCCAGCACTTCATTTTGAAAGCGTCGGACGACCAGCCCCTCGACAACACGCAAGAATACAAGGTGCCGGACGGCTATGTGTTCGCGATGGGCGACAATCGCGACAATAGCCTGGACAGCCGGGTGCAGAACGCGGTCGGCTTCATCCCGTTGGAAAACTTGGTCGGCCGGGCCGAATTCCTGTTCTTCTCGGTCGATGCCACGGCGCCCTGGTGGGAGGTGTGGGAGTGGCCGTTCGAAATCCGCTGGTCGCGCCTGTTCTCGGGGATCACCTGAGCCCCGCCCCGGCTCCGGAAGCGATCCTCGGCTATGCGTTCCAGCGGCCGGAGTTGCTCCGCGAGGCGCTGACCCACCGTTCCGCCATCTCCGGCGCGCGCCTCGGCCGGGGCCGCACGGCGCCAAGCAC
The DNA here is from genome assembly GCA_903970625.1 of Solirubrobacterales bacterium 70-9. Lineage (GTDB taxonomy): Bacteria > Pseudomonadota > Alphaproteobacteria > Acetobacterales > Acetobacteraceae > CAJCJG01. Next base: position 7,638 of record CAJCJG010000287.1, read on the forward strand.
CGGTGCCGGCTCCAACGAACGCCTGGAATTCATTGGCGATCGGGTGCTGGGCCTGCTGATCGCCGAATGGCTCGCCGAACGTTTTCCACACGAGCAGGAAGGCGAACTCGGCCCCCGCCTCGCGCATCTGGTCTCACAGCCGACGCTCGCCGCCATTGCGGAAACGCTGGGTTTGCCTGCGGTTTTGGCCGTGGCACCGGGCGAGTCGCGCGCCGGCGTGCGTAAACTCGCCACTGTGCTGGCGGACGCGACAGAGGCGCTGATCGGCGCCCTGTATCTGGATGGCGGGTTGGAGCCTGCGCGCACCTTCGTGCGCCGCGCCTGGGAAGACGCCATGGGCACGCACGCGGCACCGCCGAAGGACGCCAAGACAGCGTTGCAGGAGTTCCTGCTCGGGCGCGGCATGAAACTGCCGGTGTACGATCTGATCTCCCGCGAAGGCCCGCCGCACGACCCGACCTTCGCCATCGCCGTCGAGGCGGCCGGCGCGCGGGGCGAGGGCACCGCCGGCAGCAAGCGCGTGGCCGAGCGGCTGGCGGCCGAGGACCTGATGCGCAAGCTGCAACAAGGATTTCCTCCATGACCTCCCGCTGTGGTTTCGCCGCCATCGTCGGCGCGCCCAACGCGGGCAAATCGACGCTGCTGAACCGGTTGACCGGCGCCAAACTGTCCATCGTATCGCCCAAAGCGCAGACCACGCGCTTTCGCGTGCTTGGCATACTGATGCGCGGGGCCGCGCAAATCCTGCTGGTCGATACGCCCGGCATTTTCAAGCCGCGCCGCCGCCTCGACCGCGCCATGGTCGCCGCCGCCTGGACCGGCGCGAAAGACGCCGATCTCGTGCTTCTACTGGTCGATGCCAAGGCCGGCCTGACCCATCAAGTCTCCGAAATCGCGAGCAAAATCGGCCACAACGACGGCCCGAAATGGCTGGTTTTCAACAAGACCGATCTGGTGGCGCCGCAGGCGTTGTTGCCCCTGATTGCCAAGCTGAACGAACTGGCAAAATTCGACGAGACCTTCATGGTTTCCGCCAACACTGGCGACGGGTTGGACGAGTTGCAGGACCGGCTGGCCGAGGCGATGCCGGCAGGTCCGCATTTGTATCCGGACGACGATCTGACCGATCTGCCGGACCGGCTGCTCGCTGCCGAACTGGTCCGCGAGCAAATCTTCCTGCAAACGCAACAGGAAGTACCCTACGCCGCCACCGTTGAGACGGAGAACTGGCAGGAGCGCAAGGACGGCTCGGTTCGCGTGGAGGCCACCATCTACGTCGCCCGCGCCAGCCACAAAGCCATCCTGATCGGCGAGCACGGGTCCAGAATCAAGGAAATCGGCGCCAAGGCCCGCGCCGACCTGTCTCGACTTCTGGAGCGGCCGGTCCATCTGTTCCTCAACGTCAAGGAGCGTGCCGGCTGGGACGAGGAAGGGGCCCGGTTGCGCGCCATCGGTTTGGAAGACCCGCCCGCATGAGCGAACCCGAACTCCCCGCCGGCGAACCCGCGATCCGCGTGATCGCGATGCCGGCGGACGCCAACCCCAACGGCGACATTTTCGGCGGCTGGCTGATGGCGCACATGGATCTGGCCGGCGCGTCCGCCGCGCAACGCCGCGCCCACGGCCGCGTGGCGACCGTCTCGGTCGCCTCGATGAGCTTTCATCACCCGGTCCATGTCGGCGACGAAGTCAGCATCTACGCAAACATTGTCGGCATCGGCCGCACGTCGATCCGTATCATGGTCGAGGCATGGCGCCGCGTCCGCTCCGGCGAAGATCGCGACCGCGTGACGTCGGCGACATTCGTCTTCGTCGCCATCGACGAAGATCGCCGGCCGCGCCCGGTCGATCCGACATGACGGAACCAGACTGGATCGCCTGGGCGCGCGAAGTGCAGGCCACGGCGCAGATCGGCCTGACCTTCTGCCAGAACCCGTACGACCGCGAACGATACGAGGCGCTGCGCTCGCTCGCCGCACGGGTGATGGCGCAGGCCGGGGGCGCCGACTTGTCGCTGGTGGAAAATCTGTTCAAAGGCCAGCACGGCTACGCGACCCCGAAAGTCGATGTCCGCGCTGCCGCGTTCGATGCGGCGGGGAAAATCCTGATGGTGCGGGAGGCGTCGGATTCCGGTCGCTGGACGCTGCCCGGCGGCTGGGGGGACGTGAACCTGACGCCCGCCGAAAACGTCGCGAAAGAAGTGCTTGAAGAGTCAGGCTTTGTGGTGCGTGTGAGCAAGCTTGCGGCCGTCTGGGACCGCACGCGCCAGGGCCACGGCGCGGTCCCATTCTCCTGCTACAAGCTGTTCTTCGTCTGCGAGATCGTCGGCGGTGCCGCCGCCACGAGCCTCGAAACCTCGGAAGTCGCGTTCTTTTCCGAGGATGAGCTGCCCGAAGATCTGTCCACCGAGCGCGTGCAGCGCCGGCAGTTACATCGCATGTTCTTGCATGCCCGCGATCCGGCGTTGCCGACCGAGTTCGACTAAAGCGGCACGCCCACCCAGCCGAAGCCGCTTGCCACCAGCGCGCCCGCCACCACCACCGCCCACGGCGGCACCCGCCACGCGGTCAGCGCCAAGAACGCCACGCACACCAGTCCGAACGCGGCGGGTGTGCCGACGGCGCTGGTCCAGACAGGCGTGTACAGCGCCGCCAGCAGCAGCCCCACGACCGCCGCGTTCACGCCCCGCAGCGCCGCGCGAACGCTTTGGCGACGCCGCAGGCTGTCCCAGTACGGCAGCACGCCGAGCAGCAGCAGGAACGAGGGCAGGTAGATCGCCAGCAGGCATAGCACGCCGCCGACAAAACCGCTCGGCGCCGGCCCCGCAACTGCGCCCAGATAGGCGGCAAAGCTGAACAGCGGCCCAGGGACCGCCTGTGCCCCGCCATAACCGGCCAGAAACAACGAGTTATCCACCCATCCCGGCGGCACCACCGCCTGTTGCAGCAGCGGCAGAACCACATGCCCGCCGCCGAACACCAGCGCGCCGGCCCGATAGAACGACGCCGCCAGCGCGAGCGTGTGGCCACCGATATTCGCCTCCGCCAGCACCGGCAGGCCGACCAGCAGCGCGAAAAAGGCAATCAGACACGCAATCGCACCAACGGGTGCCGTCCGCGGCGACGCGACTGGCGTCGCCGGCTCGTGCGTCAAGAACAGCCCGACGACGGCTCCCAGCACGATGGAGCCAAGCTGCCCCGCGACGCCCGGCGCCAGCAGCGCCAGTACCGCCGCAGCCACGCCCAGCGTTGCCCGCGCGCGGTCCGGGCACAGATTGCGCGCCATTCCCCACACCGCCTGCGCCACGACCGCGACGGCCACAAGTTTCAGTCCGTGCAGCCACGGCGCCCGCTCCACCGCACCGGCCCAGCCGACGCCGTAGGCGAACAGGATCATCGCCAGCGCCGACGGCCCGGCGAACCCGAGCCACGCCAGAAGGCCGCCCGCGAGCCCCGCGCGCCGCAGCCCCAGCGTGACCGCAACCTGGCTGCTCGCGGGGCCGGGCAGGAACTGGCAGAGCGCCACGATGTCGGCATACGCCGCCTCGTCCAGCCACGCGCGGCGGGCGACGAACTCAGTGCGAAAATAGCCCAAATGCGCTACCGGCCCACCGAAGCTGGTCAGGCCGAGGCGCAGGAACGCCCGGAAAACCTCGCTGCTCAGCGCACCCGCAGCCTGTGCAGAGCGACGCCGAGCGGGCGGGTGTCGTTGCTCGCCGGGTTCAGGTCGCGCGGCGTCAGCACCGATTGCGGCCGCAGTTCGACCGTGGCCGGCACCGCCGCCGGACGGCCGACCGTCAGCGTGCGGACCCCCCGGTTCTCCGCCTCGGAAAAACGCCATTGCGCCGCCGGCTCGCCATTGACCAGCACGTCCACCAGCAGCGTCGGGCGGGATGGCTGCACGACGGCATGAACGTCCAGATCCAGCGCGAAGTTTTCCAATCCCGGGTCGTCCGGGACGATGCCGATGACGTGCGAGGGGCCGACGCCCCACACGCCCCATGGCTCAGGGCGGAACCACCCCTCGCCCAACACGCTCGCGGCCTGCCCGTTCGCGGTGGGCCGCCATTCCCCGACCGGCACCACCTGTTTGGCCTGCATCCATGTGGCCGCACTCGCCGGCCGCTGCCGGCGCACCACGATGCTGCCGGCACTGTCCGGCATCTGGATCGGGCATTCCGGCTTGTCGGCGAAGAACACATCCACCGCCTTGTCGGCACCCTCCCACGCCAAACTGCCGTAGTCGTGGACGACGATGAAGCCGCCCGGCACCATGCGCGGATAGAAAAAGGTCAGCGCGCTCAAGATCGGCGCATACAAATCGACGTCGATATGCACGAGGCAATAGCGCCCGTCCGGCGGCAGGTGCGCGGCGGTGTCGGGGAAGAAACCCTTGATGTAATGCGTGTTCTCCTCGCCGACCCGCGCGCGCACCGCTTCCAGCGACGTGTCGGTGAATTGCGGCCCGCGCCCGGCGTCAGCGCCCACGAAATCCTTGGCGTCGAACCCGGTGAACGTGTCCATCAGCCACGCGGTGCGGCCGAGCCGGCGGGCGTTGCGCGCCAAAATCGTCGCGGTCTGGCCCTGATAGACGCCGAGTTCGACCACGTCGCCCGTTAAGCCTTCCTTGGCAATCTGGTCGAACGCCAACGACAAAAAGACAAAGCGTTCCTTGTCGAGCACCTTGTCCGCCCCGGCGTAAGCGCGAGCATCCTCGGCGACGTCGAGCAAGCCGCCGCGCTCGCGATAGCGGGCGTAGTTGCTGCTGAAGCGTTGCGGCAGCGGGCCGCCTTGCGGCCATTGCGGCTTGGCGGGTGGGTCGGCCATGGCGTGGTCTAGCCGAATTTGTTGGTTTTCGGGAAGCCGCTCGGCGGCAGCCGGCCCGCTTGCGCCCGCTCGCCCAGCCAATCACGCAGATTGGTTTCCGTGCGCGTCCGCTCGCCCGATTTCCAGGTCAGCCCGTCGGCGATCCGGAACACTTTTGCGTCCGCGACCGTGCCGTCCTTGTAGCGTTGCAGCGCAACGCCGGTGCCGCGTGCCAGTTCCGGCACCTGTTCCAACGGGAACACCAGCAATTTGCGGTTGGTGCCGACGATGGCGACGTGATCGCCCTCGGCGGGCACGCAGAGCATCGCCGCCTCTCCCTCGCGTACGTTCAGCACCTGCTTGCCGGTGCGTTTTTCGGCGGCCAGATCCTCGGCTTTGACGACAAAACCGCGACCGCTGGCGGAGACGACCAGATAGCGTTCCCCCTCCCGCGCCACGAACAGCGTCACCACCGTGTCGTCGTTGGCGAGGTCGGCCAGCAGGCGCATCGGCTGCCAGTCGTTGCGGCCGCGCGGCAGGTCGGCGGCGCGCAGCGTGTAGGCGCGCCCGTTGCTGGCGAACAGGCACAGCCGGTCCGTCGTCTCGCACGGCAGCAGCAGACGCGGCCCGTCGCCCTCCTTGAATTTCTGGTCGTTTGCGTCGGCGCGCACGCCGCGCATCGCCCGCACCCAGCCCTGTTGCGACAGGATGACGGTGATCGGCTCGCGCTCGACGAACGCTTCCTCGCTGACGACGATGACGGCGGGGGCGCCGGCGATCTCGGTCCGCCGCGTCCCCAAGGGCCCGCCAGCGAATTTTTTCCTTGTGTCCTCGATCTCGCCGACGATGCGTTTCCAGCGCAGTTTTTCGTCGCCGAGCAATGTCGTGATGCCGTCGCGCTCCTTGCCGAGCGCCTCGCGCTCCTTGCGGATTTCGATTTCCTCCAGCCGGCGCAGGCTGCGCAGGCGCATGTTGAGGATCGCTTCCGCCTGCGCGTCGGTCAGCGAAAACGTGGCCATCAGCGGCGGCTTCGGCTCGTCCTCGTTGCGGATGATTCGGATCACCTCGTCGAGATTCAGGAAGACCGCTAGAAAACCATCGAGAATTTCCAGCCGCTTCTCGATGGCGGCCAGCCGGTGCCGGGTACGGCGGACCAGGACTTCGTGGCGATGATCCAGCCAATGACGCAGAACCTCGCGCAGTCCCATCACGCGCGGTGTGCGGTCGGCGGCGAGCACGTTCATGTTGAGGGGAAAACGCTGTTCCAGGGCGGTGGCGCGGAACAGCGATTCCATCAGCATCGTCGGCGCGATGTTCTTCGATTTCGGCTCCAGGACGAGCCGCACCGTCTCCGTGCTTTCGTCCCGTACGTCGCCGAGCAGGGGGAGTTTCTTGTCCTCCAGAAGCTGCGCCATTTGCTCGATCAGCTTGGCTTTTTGCACCTGATACGGAATTTCGGTGACGACGATGGCCCAGGTGCCGTGCTTGCCGGGCTCCTCCGCCCATTTCGCCCGCACCCGGAAACCGCCGCGCCCGGTCTCGTAAGCGGCGGCGATGGCGCCGGCGTCCTCCACCAGAACGCCGCCGGTCGGGAAATCCGGGCCGGGCATGTGGGCGAGCAACTCGGCCGTCGTGGCGGCCGGGTTCTTCACCAGCGCGATGGCGGCCGAACAGACCTCGCCCGCGTTGTGCGGCGGGATGGAGGTGGCCATGCCGACGGCGATGCCTGCGGAGCCGTTGGCCAGCAGGTTCGGGAAGCCGCCCGGCAGGACGACGGGCTCTTCCTCGTTGCCGTCGTAGGTGGCGCGGAAGTCGATGGCATCGTCGTCGATGCCGGCCAGCAGCGCGCGGGCAACTTCAGTCAGCCGCGCTTCGGTGTAGCGCATCGCCGCCGGGTTATCGCCGTCGATGTTGCCGAAATTGCCTTGGCCATCCACCAGCGGGTAGCGCGACGCGAAATCCTGCGCGAGCCGGACGAGCGCGTCGTAGATCGAGGCATCGCCGTGCGGATGGAACTTGCCCATCACGTCGCCGACCACGCGGGCGCATTTCTTGAAGCCGGCCGTCGGGTCCAGCCGCAACTGGTGCATGGCGAAGATCAGCCGCCGATGCACCGGCTTCAGCCCGTCGCGCACATCCGGCAGCGAGCGCGACATGATGGTGGACAGGGCGTAGGCGAGGTAGCGCTCGGAGAGCGCATCCGCGAGCGGCGCGTCCTCGATATGGCCGGCATTGTCGTCAGGCATCCAGGCTCGTCTCCATCGCAGCGACGCGGTCGTACAGTGCCAACCGTGCTGCCGGCAACGGGCGATGCTGCAAGCCGAAGGCGTCGCGGGCGAGGAAGTGGCCGGTCAGGCGCAGCCCGTCGCGCCAATCCCCCGCGTCACCGGCCTCGTCATGCAGCAGCAGGCGGGGCAGGCGGAGCAGGCGCGCTTTCCAGTCGCCCGCGTCCGCCTCCGTCACCGCCCGGCCGGTGCGGGGGGAGACCCAGGCGAGCGGTTCGTTGCTGCCGGCGGGCGGCGACAGCGTCAGGCCGTAGCCGAGATCGGCCAGCAGCGCCGCTTCCCAGCGGATCAGGTCGGCGAGCAGGGTTGGCCCGGCCGCCAGATGCGCCAGCAGATGCAGCAGCCCGGTGAACAGCCGGTCGTGCGGCACCCGGTCCGGCAGCGCCCCCTCCGCCACGGCGCAGACGGCGCGCAGCATCGCCAGCGCCAGCGGATCGTCCATGGCCAGCGCCCCTGCCGGATGCACCAGTTCGGCGGACAGCGACCCCAACTGATCCGCCAGCCGCCCGACCCAGCGGGCGCGGACGATGTTGCCGGGCTGCCACAGCGACGCCCTTGCCCGCGACAATCCACCGCGCGCGAGGCCGCGATGGGTGCCGTGCTCCCGTGTCATCACGGTCGCCACGGCATCCGCCTCGCCGAACAGGCGGACATCCAGCACCAATGCGGCGGCTTCCCACTCCATGCCGTGTTCCTAATCTGTTCACGGATTGGAGTCGAGTCGGTTCAGCCCGCGAGCGGGTGCGGGACGTACAGTTCCTCCAGCGACGTGATCTCCGCCGGCGTCAGGTTCAGCGACAGGGCGGCGACTGCGTCCTCCAGGTGATGCGGCTTGGAGGCGCCGACGATCGGGGCCGTGACAGGGCTTTTTTGCGCCACCCAGGCCAGCGCCACCTGCGCCTTCGGCACGCCGCGCGCCTTGGCGACCTGCGACACCCGCTCGATGATCCGCCGGTCGGCGTCCACGGCGGCCGTGTACAGGGTTTTGCCGAACAGGTCGGTTTCCTGCCGCTCGCTGGTCTCGTTCCAGTCGCGCGTGAGGCGGCCGCGTGCCAGCGGGCTCCAGGGGATCACGCCGATGCCCTGGTCGCGGCACAGCGGCAGCATTTCCCGCTCCTCCTCCCGATACAGCAGGTTCAGATGGTCCTGCATGGTCACGAAGCGCGTCCAGCCGTTCAGTTCGGCGACATACAAGGCTTGCGTGAACTGCCAAGCGGCCATGTTGGAGGCGCCGATATAGCGCGCCTTGCCGGCCTTCACGACGTCGTGCAGCGCCTCCATCGTCTCGGCGATGGGCGTGTTCGGGTCGGTGCGGTGAATTTGGTACAAATCCACGTAGTCGGTGCCGAGGCGGCGCAGGCTGTTGTCGATCTCGGCGAAAATGGCCCGGCGCGACAGGCCCTGGCCGTTCGGGCCGGGGCGCATCCGCGCCCAGACCTTTGTGGCGATCACCACCTCGTCCCGACTGGCGAAATCCTTCAGCGCCCGGCCGACGATCTCCTCGCTGGTGCCGTCCGAATAAGTGTTTGCGGTGTCGAAGAAATTGATGCCGAGTTCGAGCGCTTGCTTGATCAGCGGGCGGCTTTTTTCCTCATCCAGAGTCCAGGGGTGGGCACCGCGATCCGGGATGCCGTAGGTCATGCAGCCGATGCACAGGCGCGAGACATCGAGGCCGGTGCTGCCGAGCTTGACGTAGTCCATTGCGGTGATCCTTGGCTGGGGATGCGGCGAGCGCACTGACGATGACCCCACCACGGCGCACGCGCGTGCGCAACCCGTCCGGCACGGTGCGATATTGCCTACGAACCGCCTCGAAGACCTATCACGGGCAACCTCACTCGGCCTGCGTCACTCGGTTGCGCCCGTCCTGCTTGGCGGCGTACAGCGCCGTGTCCGTCCGGCGCAGCCAGTCCGCCATGCTTTCGCCGGGCCGGTAGGTTGCCACGCCGGCCGAGATCGTGACCACGCCGATGGAGAGGCGGGACTCGCGCACCACGACGCGGTTGGATGCGAACGCTTCGCGCAGCCGGTTGGCAATGGCAGCCGCCGCCCCGCTGCCGGTGGCGGGCAGCAGGATGGCGAATTCCTCGCCGCCGTAGCGGGCCGCGAAATCGTCGGCGCGGAGATTGCGGCGCACGGTGGTCGCGACCAGTTGCAGCACCTGATCGCCGACAGGGTGGCCGAACCGGTCGTTGATGCGCTTGAAGTGGTCGATGTCGATCAGGATCAGCGCCAAATCGGAAGCGTCGTTCGTCGCATGGCCGGCCATGGTCTGCATCGTGTCGTCGAAATGCCGCCGGTTGGCCAGCGCCGTCAGCTTGTCGGTCATCGCGTCCCGCCGCACCTCGTCCAGCGTGCGTTGCATCGACTGCATCAGGTCGGCGTTGCGGGCGAGGTCGGCCTCCATCAGCCGGGTGCGGGCCACCACGTCCTGCGCCTGGGCCAGCAGACCGCGCAGCAGGCCCACGATCGAGGGCTGCTGGACGATGACCTCTTCGGCAGCGTGTTGGACGGCCGCGCCGAAACGGGATGCGTCCTGCCCCGCGCCGTGGAGCAGCGTCATCACGGCGGCGATGGTCTGCTGCATCCGTTCGGAGGTGCCGCGCAGCGCCAGGTATGCTTGCGGGCCGCCCAGATATTTGGCGTGCAGGCTGGCAAATCGCTCTTCGTTCAGCCCCAACTTGGTGCTGAGCAGGATGTCCAGGACGCGGTTGAGTTCCGGCGTGCCGCCGCGATGGTACTCGTACCAGACCGAAAACGTATTCGGCGTGACGGTCAGCCCATGGTCCCGCGCCGAAGCGAGCGCCAGCGTCGCCAGATCGGTCCCCCGCGAGAATTCGCACGGGGCGTTTGCAAAGCGTCGCTCGGTGGCCGGCTGGTGCATCTGTTCCTGCGACATGGGCGGCACTTTCCGCGTCGCCCGATAATGTCGGGTTAAACGGTTCAGGCGGCGACGTCGTAGCCTTCCTCGGCGATGGCAGCGCGCACGGCCGCTACGTCCGGCGTGCCCTGTACCGCGACCGTGCCTCGTGCGAGGTCCACCACGACGGCGCCCGCGCCCGGGATGGCACGCACGGCATGCGTCACGGCCTTGACGCAATGGTCGCAGGTCATGCCGGTCACGTTGAGCGTCAGCGTTGGCAGCGTCGGCATTTTGGCCTCCTCGATCACGCGGACGTGCAGATAGGGCGCCGACAGCGCGACCGGGAGGTGCGGTGGCCGCATACCGGGCTAATGATGACGAGGGGACGCCGGCACCCCCATGTAAGGCGCCGGAGGACCGGCATGGACGCGCTGACGACCGATCTCGTTGCGGATACGACCGTCGATCTCGCGGTGCGCGGCATGACCTGCGCCTCCTGCGTCCGGCGGGTCGAGAGGGCGCTCGGCAAGGTGCCGGGGGTGGAGTCCGCTTCGGTCAATTTCGCCACCGAACGGGCGCGCGTGCGCACGGCGCCGGGTGTCGCGACGGAGCGTTTGCTCGCGGCGGTCAAGGCGGCGGGCTACGAGGCGACGCCGGTGCCGAAGCCGGCGGAGGAGGCGGCGCC